>CAYUWI010000048.1:0-9650 GCA_964448275.1 uncultured Gammaproteobacteria bacterium
CCACTACGGCCTGACCCCGCCCCAAGTCCTGGAGTGCGCGGACCTTCAGACGGGCCCAACGCTCCCATGCTGATGTACCGTCAGCTGGCTCCATTGCTTGCAGCTGAGTCAGGGCGAGGTGGACAGCCCCAGCCTCCAGGACCCCTGCAGCGGTTTCCAATTCGGTGGACCGTGCCGGAGCTGGCCAAACGAGGAGCAAGACAAGCCCAAGCACCCCATAGGAAACCCAAGGCATCCTCTGACGCTTCACACGGCCTATCGCGATCGCGCGGATTATGACTGCTTCTTTGCGGGTGTACGCCGCTCCGGGATTCGGGCCGCCTTTCCGGAGCGCCCCCGCAGGTAGTAGAGCTTGGCACGCCGGATTCGGCCACGCTTCTTGACCTCGATTCGCTCGATAAGCGGAGAGTGGAGCGGAAAGACTCGCTCCACAGGCTCACCGTATGAGACCTTGCGGACTGTGACCGAAGAGTGTACACCACAATTGCGGCGTCCCAGGACAACCCCCTCAAAGGGCTGGACCCGTTCGCGATTCCCCTCAACGACCTTGGTGTAGACAATCACCGTATCACCCGCTCCAAATTCCGGGATATTGGTCCGCATCTGCTCCTGTTCGAGCTCGGTTATTACGTTCGACATCACTCTTCCTCCTTACCTCCCGCCGAGTTGGGCCCGAAGCCCGATTCCGGCGGTGTATCTCCTGATTCTCGAGGCCCCTTGCCACACTCTTGCAGGTACTCCTCCAGCAATTCCCGCTCGCGTGGACTCAGGCCACGTGCCTCAAGCCACTCCGGCCGGCGTTCAAAGGTGCGCCCCAGGGCCTGTTTGAGACGCCAAGCGGCAATCCGGCCGTGGTCTCCAGAGAGGAGCACTTCCGGGACCTGACAGCCCTCAAATTCTCGGGGCCAAGTGTAGTGGGGCCAGTCCAATAGCCCCTCGCCAAAGCTATCTTGGGCAGCGGACTGCGCGTCCCCAAGGACCTTCGGCTGCAGGCGGGCGACTGCGTCGATGACCACGAGTGCGGCGAATTCACCGCCGCTCAGGACATAATCGCCGATGGAGAGCTCAGCGTCTACTTCCGCTTGGATCGCTCGCTCATCGATCCCTTCATAGCGGCCGCAGAGCAGGATCAATCCGGGCAGTTGGGCCAACTCCGAGACACGACGATGCACCAACCGCTCACCCTGGGGACTGAGATAGATGACCGGCCCGTGGACAGGCATCTGGCAACGGGCATAGTGGATCGCTTTGGATACCACATCGGGCCGCATGACCATCCCGGGGCCGCCGCCAAATGGACGGTCATCGACACGGCGATGGCGATCCGGTGAACTATCCCGAATATCGGTGCACTCGACCTGGATCTGGCCTCGTTCCCAGGCTCGGCCGACCACCCCGTAGCTCAACGCCGACTCGAAGAGCTGCGGGAAAAGGCTCAAGATATGGAAGTACACGGATCGCTCCCTGCCGGCGGCCTGGGATGCTTTAGGGTTGGGGGAAGTCTCCCTCTAAAACTCTGGGTCCCAGTCGACCCGGATCCGGCCTGCTTCAAGGTCGATGGCGATGACCACCTCCTCGGTGAACGGGATCAGGCGTTGCCGATCAGGGCCTGCCACAACTAGGACATCATTACTCCCCGTCTCAATCAAATGATCGACCTGTCCCAAGGGCGTTTTGTCGATCGTCTCTACGGAGTTACCGATCAGATCGACCCAGCGGTACGTGCTAGGCTCTGGTTCGTCCGTCTCCAGGGCCTCGCGGGGCACTTGGAGCGGGGTATCGAGCAAGGCCCGGGCCCCTTCTCGATCCTCGATCCCAATAAGCTGGACCAAGAAAGGGGGACCACCCTTGCTCACTGGCTGCACCTGGAACGGCTCCCGTCCCCCAGAAAGCGGAAGCCAGAAGGTGTCGAACCACAGGATATCGGCAGGCCGCTCCATATAGGAATAGACTTTCACTACCCCATGGATCCCATAGAGGCCATTGATCTTCCCCACGGTAACCCAACGGGGCGTCGCCATCAGGGTGGTTTGGGGGCGGGTTCAGCGGCTAGGCGTTGCCTCCTTGGGCCTCGGCCTTGCGCAGCAGGCCCCTGACTGCATTGGAGAGCTTGGCGCCGTACTGCATCCAGTGCCGAATGCGGTCAACGTCGAGCTGGTACTCCTTATCCTGGGAGACGGGATTATAGTAGCCCAGCTTCTCGATGAAGCGACCATCTCGTGGGTTATCGTGCTCGGTCACTACGATCCAATAGAATGGCCGTTTCTTGGCGCCGCGGCGGGCGAAACGGATCCTGACCATCGATTGCCTCTCCTGAACGAATAGTTATCGGAAGGTGAAAAAATTATACGGGATAAGCCTAGTAGTGCTCAAAAAGGGAAATCCTTCGGGAGATCCCTGAGTCCGGTCTGCTGCATGACCTTCTTCATTCCACCCTTCTTGCGCATCTGCTTGAAGGCCTTACGCATCTGCGTGAACTGCTTGAGGAGCCGGTTGATCTCCTGGACTGAGGTGCCGCTGCCGTGCGCGATGCGCCGCTTACGGCTCGCCTTGATCGCATCTGGGTGGCGGCGCTCCCATGGGGTCATAGAAGAGATGATCGCCTCCAAGCGCTTGAGCTGACGCTCATCGACTCCCTCAGTTGCCCCTCCAACCAGTTTGTCTGCTCCGGGAAGTTTGCCCAGGATGCTGGCGAGTCCTCCCATACGCTGAATTTGTTGGAGCTGCTGCTGGAATTCCTCGAGGGTCAGCTCCTTGCCTGACTTCAGCTGCCTTTCCATCTGGCTCGCTTCATCCTCGGCCACCGCCCGCTGGGCTTCTTCGACAAGGGAGACCACATCGCCCATACCGAGGATGCGGGAGGCTACGCGGTCGGGGTGAAATGGCTCGAGGGCATCAATCTTCTCGCCGACACCGAGGAATTTGATCGGTTGGCCGGTGACATGGCGAATCGAGAGGGCCGCTCCGCCGCGTGCGTCGCCGTCAACCTTGGTGAGGACCACTCCGGTGAGTTCGAGGGCCTTCTGGAAGGCATCGGCGGTCCGGACTGCGTCCTGTCCTGTCATACTGTCCGCAACTAGCAGGGTCTCTGCTGGCTGCAGGGCCTCTTGAAGTCGGTGGATTTCATCCATAAGCTCTTGATCGATATGGAGCCGGCCTGCAGTATCAATGATCGCCACGTCGGCGGTCTGTACCTGAGCCTGGTGCACTGCCCGCTGGCCGATCGTGACCGGGTCCTCATCGGTGCTGCTGGGGATATAGGGGATCTCGGCCTGGTTCGCCAGGGTCTCGAGCTGGTCGATGGCGGCCGGCCTGTAGATATCAGCACCAGTGACCAGCACCCTTTTCCGTTCACGCTCCTTGAGGTAACGGGCGAGCTTCACTGTGGTGGTAGTCTTGCCGGAACCGTGTAGACCGACCATCAGGACCACTACAGGGGGACGGGCCAAGTTGAGGCGATCGTTTTCATCACCGAGTAGGTGAACGAGCTCCTCCTTGACGATCCCGATCACGGCCTGGCCGGGAGTAAGGCTCTTTAGTACCTCCTGGCCCACGGCCCGCTCCCGGATTCGCTCGATAAAGGCCTTGGCCACCGGAAGGGCGACATCGGCCTCGAGCAGGGCCACGCGGACCTGGCGTAGGGCATCCTGGATGTTACTCTCAGTGAGCTTGCCCTGGCCCTTGAGCTTCTTGAAGACACCCTCTAGGCGTTCGGAGAGATTATTAAACATCGGTTTCAACCAAGTTTGAGTTTGTATTTTGAACGTCGTATGTTACGGAAAGAGTCAAGAGTACGACCCAGTGCTTAGGCAGGCCCGAAGGCCCGCCCCACCAGTCTGAAGGGCCCGCGAGCACGCATTTGGCACCACCGGTGGGAATCATACCCATGCCGACTGCTCTACTCCTTGGACTCCAAATATTGGCCGTAAGCTTCTACGGGACAGCGGCCATCAAAGGATGGTTAGATGTCCGCAACCCCGGTCCGTACTCCCTACACACTGTGCAACATATCGGGACCGGGGCCCTGCTTATCCATACGATCACTTTGGTCGGACTGGCCCTGACCCAGGAAGGGCATCTCAATCTAAACTTGGCCTTTGCCGCATCGCTCTTTCTGTGGCTGCTGATCCTGCAGTTCCTCGTGGCAGATCGATTCCTGCCCATTCGGACGCTTGGCCTGATCCTGTTCCCCCTGGCCGGGATCGTCTTGCTCGTGGAGATCTTCACCCCGACCGGCCGATCCCTGATCATTGATGTCAGCCAACCGGTCCTACTTGGGCATCTCGCCTTGTCCCTCCTGGCCTATGGGACATTGACCATCGCGGCGGTCCAGGCCATTCTGCTCGCCTTCCAAGAGACCAGCCTACGCAAGAAGCGCTTCGGTCGCCTCTCCCGGATCTTGCCGTCATTACAACCAATGAAGCGGTTGCTATTCCACTTGATCTGGGTCGGCTTCGTCATACTGACCTTGGTCATCCTGACCGGAACAATCTTCGCCGAGCAGCTCTATGACCAGCCCGTCCCGTTCAATCACCATGTGGTCCTGAGTCTGATCGCCTGGGCGGTGTTCGGTCTCCTCCTTATTGGGAACAGCCGGTACGGGTGGCATGTCCGGGCAGCGGTACGTTGGACCCTATCGGGTTACGGAATCTTGGTACTCGCCTACTTTGGGGTTCGCATCATTCTCGAGATTAAGACCTAGCTCGCCCGCTCGCTTGATGGAGACCCCCTCGACCCCAACACTCTTCCTGCTCCTTGTGCTCCTGATCTTCCTCTCCGGGTTCTTCTCAGGCTCGGAAACGGCCATGATGGCCCTCAATAAGTACAAGCTGCGCCACCTCGTGCGGAAGGGTCACTGGCGGGCGGGCGTTGCCGCGCGACTGCTGGAGCGCCCTGATCGGCTAATTGGGGTGATCCTACTCGGCAACAATTTCGTCAATATTGCCGCCTCCAGCGTTGCCACCCTAATCACCCTCCGTCTGGTGGGGGAATCCGGGATCGCCATCGCGACTGGGCTCTTGACCCTTGTGATCCTGATCTTTTCCGAGTTGACTCCGAAGACCCTGTCCGCGACCTACCCAGAGCGCTTGGCCTTCTTCGCGGCGCCCATCCTCCAACCGCTCCTGGTCGTACTCTACCCCATCGTCGTGGTCACCAATGTCATCGCCAATGGCCTGCTCCGGCTGCTTGGATTCAAGCGCCCTTCAGACTCCGAGACCTCCCTAAGTGAGGAAGAACTGCGCACGGTCATCCTTGAGGGAGGGCAGCTGATCTCGGATCGTCGCCAGCGGATGCTCCTCAACATCTTCGAGCTCTCTCGGGTAACCGTGGAGGATGTCATGATCCCGCGGAATGAGATGCGTATGATCGATATCGAATGGGATTGGCAGACGATCCTCAAGCAGTTTCGGGCCTCCCCGCATACCCGCCTCCCAGTCTATCGTGGAGACCCGGATCAGATCATCGGGGTTATCCATGGTAAGGACCTACTCCGTGCCGAGGTGGAGCTGGAGACAGGCTTGGCCTCGATCGAGAGCCTGATCCGCGAGCCCTATTTTGTGCCGGCAACCACCCCGCTCCAGGAGCAGCTGTTTAAGTTCCAGCGCCGTGGTCAGCACCTCGGCCTGGTGGTAGACGAGTACGGCGACTTGATCGGGCTGGTCACCCTCGAGGATATCCTCGAGGAGATTGTTGGGGAGATCCAGGATGAGCACGACCTCCCGCGGCGCGGGATCCGGCCGCAGCGGGACGGTAGCATCCTGGTGGATGGCCAGATCGAGGTCCGCACCTTGAATTACCTCCTGGGGTGGGAGTTGGAGACCGAAGGCCCCCGAACCCTGGCTGGCTTGATCATCGAATCCCTGGAACAGATCCCCCAAGGGCGGACCGCCTTGAAGCTCAATGGCCACGTAATCGAAGTAGTCAAGGTACGACGCCAGGCGATCACCGTGGTGAAGCTATTCCCGAGTCCGGCTGAGTTGGCCCGGATCAAGGAGATGGGGTTCGAAGGTAACGCCGAATCGTCTTGAGATCTACCCAGGCCTTGGCCTTGTCCTTTGGGTTCCGGAGCAGATAGGCCGGATGGTAGGTGATCACGAGCGGGGTTTCGGCGTAGTGCTGTTCGGTCCCCCGGAGGCGGTTCAATGGCTTCTGGGTCTTCAGGAGGTTCTGGGCTGCCACACGTCCCAGGGCCACCAGGAGCTCAGGGCGGATCAGCTCGATCTGACGACGCAGATAGCCCTCACATTGGGCCACTTCTTCCGGGCGTGGATCCCGATTGTTCGGTGGCCGACTCTTTAAGACATTCGTAATAAAGACCGTATTCCGGTCCAAGTCAATGGCCGCCAACATAGCATCCAAAAGCCGACCGGCCCGGCCCACAAACGGCTCCCCACGCCGGTCCTCCTCAGCACCTGGGGCCTCCCCGACGAACATGACACGAGCCTCGGGGTTGCCCACTCCGAAAACACCTTGGGTGCGGGTCTGATGGAGGGGGCAGGCAGTACAGTGCAGGACCTCCTCGCGCAACTCTTCGAGGGCCGCGCGTCGGGCCTCACGCTCGTTGCCTACTGCGCTCCCTTCCCCATGACGAGCCGGTCCCGAAGCAGCCGTGGAGAGCCCTTCTGGTGGACCGGCCTCTCCCCCATCGGCTAAGGTCGTCCTCGCAGGCAATGGCTTATGGCGCGGCCAGTAGAGTGGTATACCTAGGGCCCTGAGATAGGCCCGTTGGCTCTTCGCGTCCACCTTCTCCTCTTCCCTTGCGGGCTAACTACTCCCATGATACAAAGTTTTCGCTAGGGCGGATAGCTCAGCGGGAGAGCACTGCCTTCACACGGCAGGGGTCGCAGGTTCAAACCCTGCTCCGCCCACCAAAAAAATCAGTAAGTTACAGTATTCGATGAAGTTCCGGCTCTTTTTGTAAGTGCATTGTAAGTGCGGATCGGTTGATCACTGCACTTAAGACCGCATGTGGCTGCATTACGAATCAACCGGCTTACATTGGTTGCTCATTCGCGAACTCCCCTCGCTCAGCCTGAGGAGTCAACACGGGTGGCGGCGTCCTTGGCCTCCATGAGCTGCTCTATGGCACAGTCGCTTAGCTGATCGAGATCGAGGTGGCCGGTCGCACGGTTCCACGCTGCCAGAATTTCCTGTATGGACTCCGTGTCGATCTTTGACGGATCGATGGTTAGCTGATCCTCCGGGCGCTTGAGGGCTCGCTCCAGTTTCTCGACCCTGCGAAGTTGATGCTTACTCAAGGCTCTCGCCTCCTTGCTCCAGAACCGCGATACGGCGCTCCAGGTCGTCCAGCTCCAGGGCCTTGGCGTAGCTACTGACCACGGTCAGAAGCCTCTCACCCACGTCGGGGGAGATCTGGCCTTGGCCAATTGCAGTCAGGATCGCTTCGGCCTTCTGCGTCAAGGTGCTCGCCTCAGCCAGGCCGGCCACGGAAACCGGTTGAGATTCGACTTTTCGAGGGGGAGAGAGCCGATCAAGGCAAAGTCGGAGGGCCGTCGAGTCCCCCTCCAGGGCCATCTCGACGGCCTTCCGGGTGAGCTGCTCGGCCTCACCCTCCAAGAGCCTCTCGACCGCCTGTGTGGCCCGGTTCCTGATCCCCTTGGGCTTCCCGGAGTTACCCGGTTTGAACCGCCCCTTACTGTCCCGATCCGCTTTTCGGCCGCTATTGCGGGGACTCAAGGTCAACCTCCTCTAAACCGGGCCGCTGTGCGCCTCTCGCAGCTCCGATCTCGAATCCGGCAGGTTTGGTAGGGGATCAATCAGGCCGTGCGGTGGACTGCCCTTCTCGCTCCGCCCGGAGCTTTTCATCTTAGTCCCTCATGCCCCTCCAGGGTTTCAGCCTCGGGTCACGCTCGGCAAGGAAACGGCGGCCAACCTCTGGGACGACCGCAACCGGGATAGTGCCCGGAATGCCTGGAAGCGCCTACTGGGCTGGATGCCCTGCAGCCGCCTCCAGCCCATGGTCAAGCTGGGGCAGACGGTCCGGAACCACCTTGCGGGCATCCTGAACGCCGTTATGGCCGGGGGCGGCAGTATGAGAAGATGTGTTTAGGAAAACTCACGATTTGTTCACGCTTCAGAGGCGACCCAACCCAAGCCTCCAGCAAGTTTAGGACTATCCAATCGATGTAATAACTTGATTTTAATATCCCTTATTTTGCTTTGCGGAACGTTCAGGTGCCATGTTATGTGTACGAATTTCCCACCCCAAAACACCTTAGCTTAGCCCCCATCGTCCCCGACACGCTCCAAGGCGAGCCTCGCGTTTCTCGGGCACCTTGGCTTGCCCGGCGAGTCGAATGAGTTTGACGCATAGTTTATCGAGTAACTACTATTGCCTACTCTAACCCCTATCTGAGGAGGTTGATCTACCCCCAGGAAGGGGTGAGGCAGGAGAATAAACTTGGCCTATGGCCTGCCAAGGAGAGTCCTGATGACCGTCCATGAGATAGATGGTACTGAGGACATAGCAGTTCTGGGGGATATGCTTCCTCAGCTCTTCAGAGATGTACATATCACCATCTCTACCCTTAACCAAGTCAAACTGCAGGCAGAGGCTTTCACCGCCTTGGCTGAAAAGTTGCAGACAACAGTGAAGGAGGGTTCCAAGAAGGATCCTATCGATCCTGAATTGGAGGTGGAAGGCAAGCTGGAAAGAGCTGAAAGCTCCCTTCGAGAAACGATCGACGAATATAGGAACAAGCGAAAAGCTGGCTTTGATGCCGAAGAGCTGCAGGGTGAAAAAGAGGAGCTGGTTACCGAGGCTTATACCCAGGCCTTAAGGGCCTTAGGGCAACTCCACAACCAAATCGTGGATTTGCGGTGGGAGGTTATGGAGCATGACGCCGACTTGGAAGATCGGGTAGAGTCTGTCTACCGGAGCGGATCCGAAGTGATAGCGGACCGCAGGCAGCTGTTTTAGTTGGCAGGTTATCCACCCCCTTGGGGATTTATTCCGGATGGAGTCTCTTACCTTCCTAAATATAAGCGGCAGGAGAAAAAGCTTCATCCGGACCTCCAAGGGAAATTAGAGGAGGCTATTAACGATCTCCTGCAAGCGGAGATCCCAACCAAATGGCGGCCAAGGCCATACGTGAACAAGAGAACCCAAAATGAGGAGCAAGTCTATCTAGCCGACCTTCATGGAACCAAATACAGAATCACTTTCTATATAGAACAGACGAAGGACGACGGGCATATTTTGGTACTCCGCCGAGTTGGTCCTCACGAGAAGATCGACAAAGACCCTTAATATCTAACTGAATGTGCTCTGACAAGCGGGGTTCCTCCCTCATAGTTACCCAACCTAGTATAAGCCATTGATATAAAAATCGTATCTTTCCCTCCATTGTTCCGCAATCCACCTTATCGCACCAATGTAAGCCTTTGATTTTACATACTCCGATTTTGTCTTGCGGAACACTTTACACGCCATTCCACTGCTCCGCAGCCGGGGTCATCCGTGATCGGTTAAGCCCGCGTGGGATACGGCAAGATCCCTTGCTCGACATTTTGGACGAGGCTATTGCGTTTTTTGTTGGGATCGATGGCTTCGTTGAGGAGCGTGGCTGCGAGAGGTCGCTGGAGCCATCGCGCCTCACGGGCTGGCGCGAGGAGCACGATCAGCAGCG
>CAYUWI010000049.1:0-2945 GCA_964448275.1 uncultured Gammaproteobacteria bacterium
GGGTGACGCCGACCCGTTCCTCAGCGAGCAGCTCCAGCCCAAGCGCCTGCAGCGCGCCTGTGAGGCCCATTATCACCCGCTGACACTGCGCATGCAGCCCGACTACGACCACAGCTACTACTTCATCGCCACCTTCATCGGCGACCACATTCACTACCATAGGGAGAAGCTAAACGGTTGAACCAGTGGGGCGGGCTCACTCCTGGCTCGAACCGAACTGCCCCCGTTTGGGGTATCACGGAGCAGACCATGCGCTTAGTCGCGATTACCTTGCTTTGGACCATCCTTTGCGTCCTGTGGATGCCAGTCTTCGCCCAGGGTCAGCCAGCCTCTTCGCCATCCCCTGAGGGGAGGAAGACGGCGATCTTCGCCGGTGGGTGTTTCTGGTGCATGGAGCACCCTTTCGATCGGCTTGAGGGCGTCATCTCCACCATTACCGGCTATACAGGTGGCAATGTCGAGGACCCTACTTATGAGCAGGTCTCCCAGGGTGGGACAGGCCATCGTGAGGCAGTGAAGGTCATCTATAATCCCGAGGAGGTGGATTATGCCACCCTGCTCAAGGTCTTCTGGCGCAATGTCGATCCGTTCGATGCAGGGGGGCAGTTCTGCGATCGAGGGAAGCAGTACACCACCGCCATCTTCGTGGCCGATGCGGAACAGCGGCAACAGGCCGAACGATCGAAACAGGCTGTGCAGGAGAGACTTGGCGAGGAGGTTGTGACACCGATCCTACCGGCTGACCCGTTCTACCGGGCCGAGGCCTACCACCAGGACTACTATCGAGAGAACTCTCTGCGCTACAAGTTCTATCGCTGGAGTTGCGGCCGCGACGAGCGCCTCAAAGAGGTCTGGGGAGACCAGGCTGGCGGTCACTAGCTTGCTTGGGGAGTGAAGCCCTGTGGATCCTGTGACCCAGCATGGTTGAAGTGGGAATTCCTGTGCCGGGATCAATGTCAAATTTTTACTTACTCTCCTGTAGAGACAGGGAGAGGTCATTATCCCATGTGCGCCCCCTATCTACGGCTTACCTGCAGGGCACCTTGGTGGATGGGTGCCGGTGTCCTTGGTGGCCATCGGATCTTGCGAGGCCTACCCACATTCCGTCCAGGGGTGGTTTTCATCTTATGGGCACTCGCACTTGTGCCTTCCAGCGCTCTTCCTGGCCAATACGCTGCGTCCCCCTCTTCTGGAGCTGCAAAACAGGGGCCTCCCGCAACTGCCCCCAAGATTCGCCCCGCCTCGGCCTTAGATCTCTCTGACTACGAGAACTCTGTCCTCTTGATCCATTTTTGGGCCTCTTGGTGCAAGCCCTGTATCGAGGAGATGCCTTCCCTGATCGCCTTTTACGAGGACGACTATCAGCGGCTCAAGGAGCGGGGCAAAGGGGTTGCCATAGTCCTTATCAGCAATGACCTACGGCTTGAGGATTTGGAGCGTTTCATGGCCCGGTGGGATTCTCCATTTCCCGTCTATTTCGATCCCTACGGCAAGTGGATCGACAGGTTCGGGCTAGCGGGGGTCCCCGCGACGGCGGTCCTCGGCCCCGGCGGGCAGGTAGTCAAGCGTAGCTTGGGCAAGCGACATTGGCAGGATCAAGCCCTGCTCCGGGAGCTCAAGGGCTACCTACAAGCGGGATCGTAGTAAGCAGGGGAGAAAGGCATTCATGCGGGCACAGGACAGGCGCTTACGGCAAGGGTACAGGCCAGGGGACCTTGGGGGGGGTATTGCGTGCAGCGGTCCTGTTTCTCCTCCTTGGTCCATTCGGGCTCGGCGGCATCCCAGCTCGAGCGGACACTCAACCCTCTACTGGTCCGATTCAAGCTCCCATAGCCGGGGCGAAGGCGGACCGTTTGATCCTTGCCGGTATTATACCGGCCCAGAAGCCACCGAATGCGTCCGATCAGCCTTCCCCAGACCGGCCTGCCAAGGAGCAATCCAGCGACAGTCAACGAGACGATGAACAAGATGAACAACTGGAAGGGCTGATCAAGGAGTTCATGTCGACGGGCAAGGAGATCCAAGGGTGGCCAGGTGATGAGCCGGTGCCTATGCGGAGGACCGAGGGCGGGAAGCCAGCACTCTACCAGGTGCTCAAGGCCACGCGGAACGAAAACCCCATGCTGTCCAAACGGTGCCGGCGCCAGGCGATGGACTTCTCGGTGAATAAGCTCAGGCGCAAGCTCGGGCTAAAGGATGACACTGCCGCCCTGCGGGCAGCCGCAAAGCACATTCAGGACCATATCGATAAGATAGGGAAAATGGGGGGTAAGATCTCGTACTCCCAGTATCTACAGAGGATTGCGGATTGTCAGGAGTTTTGCGCCCCATTGGTGGCGAATCTCGTCCAATGTCATGTCCTCTCGGTCGCTCGACTCGAGCACGGGATCGTGCTGTTTGACTTCAACAGCCACCAGCTCAACCCGACTTACCTCAGCAGTGAGAACGGGCTTCTGAAGGCAGTTGCCGCGAGGCTCCATGCAGACCCAGACCGTAAGGTTTTTCTCATCGGGAGGGCGAGCAAGATCGGAAACCTCCGCTACAACCGCCGGCTCTCCGGGTTGCGCGCCTTCGCAATCAGAGACGCCTTAATCGAGGAAGGGGTGCCTTCGCAACGGATCGAGACCACCTGGTTCGGTTGGGAGCCCCCGCAAGTCGACAACTTTATTGCCCATGAGTACGGGGTCCAACGACTGTTCAACCAGGTTGGGACTCAGAAGATGAACCAGAGTGTAGTGGTGGTATTGTACTCAGGGTCTGGGGCGACCAACCGCAGAATGCAACCAAGCCAGAGGACAGGCAGAGGTCCGGTCGAGAACCAGGACAAAGGGGCGAACGCTCGCCCTGGAGGGTGACAACATGGCAAGGGTGGTTCTTTTAGTGATCACTCTCGCACTCTGTGCCTGCACTGCTACCGAGCAGCCGCCGCCGACCCCTCCTTCGAT
>CAYUWI010000049.1:2967-9495 GCA_964448275.1 uncultured Gammaproteobacteria bacterium
CAAGCCTGGAAAGGGTGTGATCTACTTTTATCGAGATTTTGACCAAGAAGGGAAGGGCACCCTGTTCACAGTGAAGGAGAACGGGGTAGTGATCGGGACCCTCAAAGCGGGCACGTTCTTCTACCACTATGCCGAACCAGGCCGCCATTACTACTCGGTCATCCCTGTTGGTTCGGATACCAACAAGGAAAACGGCACATTCATCCAGGTGCTGCCGGAAACAAAGCATTACGTCCAAGCCCTTCCTCAGCTCAACCAGGAGGGCGAGCTGGAGGCGCTCGCCTTTGTCAAATTCAGGGAGCAGGCTAGATCGACTATCGACCGATTGACCTACAGGGAAGCAGACTCGCGCGAGGAAGCGTTTTAGCGGTGGGAGTCGAGGGATGCGTTTTGTCGGGTTCTTAATGGGAGCCCTTTTGGCAGGCGGGGCCTTGGTCCTGGCAATCCTCTATCGAGAGGTGGCGATCAAACCGGCTTCTACCCCCCTCAGCGAGACGACCGAACAAAGCAAGGCAGACAAGGGGGCTGCGGGAAGCGAGTCAGCTCAGACACGGGCTGAGGAAGGTGGTCCAGCGGGCAACCCTCCCCTGGAAGGCCAATCCGAGCAGGCAATCAGTGAATCCGCGAAATCGGAGCCAACCGCCCAACCCCCGCAGAAGGCACCTTCTGGAGCGGCATCGAACATGCACCAGAAATCACCCGAAGGAGTGAAAGGGGGAACGCCTGAGGCGAACTTGGGCCTACCACAGGAGGCAAAGAGACCGGCTCTCCCATCCCAGGAGGCAGGTCCCAAGCCCCCGGTCCCTCTAGCGGAAGAACCGGAGCCCTCGAGTCTACCGGGAACCGAGCCCAATACTACCCCGCAACCCGAGCCCCAGACACCGCCTCAGTCTAAGGGTGGCCAGAGCGTGGATCTTGGGTCCCTCGACCAGGGAGGTGGTATAGAAGAGCCCCGGTGGCAACCATTCTGGGGGCCCTTCAATACCCTATCTTCGGCCAAAGGGTTCGCCAAGAACCTGACCAAGCAGACCGGCCTCCAGATCCGCCCCATCGAACCCGAACCTGGGAGCTACATGGTCGCCTACCCGTACCACTCGGAAAGCGAGCGCACCGCTGTCAAGGAGGAGATTGAGGAGCAGACTGGTTTGAGGCTCCGTCTCCGCTAGTGTTAGGCCGCGAACTCGTGGATGACCGTTGGGCTATTTGCCGGCCACCACGATCCCTCTGTGCCAAGCACTCGGACTCAGGTTCCCTCATGGATCAGGACCAGGGAGCGCCACTCCATCTTCCCCTGGGATTCGCGTGCAAGCCGCTGAAGTCTTGGCCCCAATCGACCCTCTGTTCGCCCCTTTGTCGGGCCACCTAGGGAGCATGGATCCCCTGTCTCCCCTAGAAGGGTTTGTAGTCTCTTAGCCACCGGCTTCGTGTCTAACGGGGTGATCGTCTCGGCAATTGCCACTGCGTAGATCCACTCGACTCCGGTTTGGCTGTCGAGGAGAAAATAACCAGGATTGCCGTCACTGAACTTTGGGATATGGAGCTTCTCATTGCCCTGGAGACGGGCCGCGTTTTCACCAAGGTTGAGTGCATTACAGCCGTTGGGCAAGAGTTGGGTTATCTGTGGAGTGCCCGTCTGATGCAGCAGATAGAGCGTTGAGGGGGCGGCAGGCCGGTAGCGAATGGCAAAAAGCCGCCGCTCGAAAGATGGCTCTGTTGTCCTAGGACCACATACCCCTTTTCCCAAGGGTTCGAGGCATCACATGAGGCCTGGTCGGTGGGCACAATCAGCTGGAATCTCGAGATCAGGGAGGAGGTTGGCTGCTTCTTCTGCGCGCTTTCTTGGGTTTCCTTACTGGGAAGCGCGACATAGGCTAGGGCGCTCGGCTCCACGAAGTCGCTATCCTCCCCGCTGCCAAGACTGGTCCAGACCTGGTAGAGGGCCTCATCGATGCGGTGCACTTGGAGGGTAAGTAGAGCTCCCGCCTCGTCCCGCTTGTCAACAATTTGGACTTCTCGGAGTGCCGAGAGGTATTGGGCTAGTAGCTCACCGGCTCGGCGAAAGTACCCAGATTCGAGGCCCTGCGGGAGCGACAGGAACAGCTTCACATTACGGCGACCACCTTGACGCAGCATGCAACCGACCTCCGCGGCCTGGTGGGCAGCGAGGAGGTCGGGCTGGCCCTCCCTGAAGGGGAGCTCACGTGATCCGATTAGGCCCTTGTCCACCTGTTGGCGGGCGAGCCTCCTTTGCTCGGTCAAGGTTAGCTCTCCGGTCCATACCTTCTTAAACCCCCGGACCCAAGCCTGCTCCAGGAGGTCGAGCGCTTGAATGGAGACCTTGACTTTCCCAGACGCCGGCCGGCGTTCCACCTCAATGGTCAACTGGACCTTCACCCGATCGGTGGACGGGCAGCGTAGCTCCTCGAGGCTGCGGGGTGAGCTCCAGGGCTTGAAGGGGATGGGCCGGATGAGATTGGCCTCAGGTACGGCCTGCAGGGTATCGCTGATCCGTTGACGGATATAAGCGGTCAGTCCATCCATCCTTGCGACGATACGACCATCCCGCATTGCCCTGATCTGGAATGGTTCGCCCTTGAGGCGCGGATGACGGCCGAAGTGGGACTTGAGGTAGGGGATCAGCTCATTACGGAGCCATCCATCCAGGTTCTCCTCAGCCTGGTTTGCAACGGCCTGGTTGATGGAGCCGAATAGGGAGAGGGCAAGGAAGATTTGCATAAGCGTGCGAGCCATGGCCACTCCATCCCGCGCAGACTTGACTGCACTGAAGGTGCATTCAGGGGTTGACGTTTTCCAGGTGGATTGAACCATCTTTGAGAATGACCACGTCAGCGCCGGTCTTACCGGCAACGGCCTCGCGGATCGCTTGGGTAATCCGTTTCGGCAAGACAGTGGCCCAGGTCACGGAGTCCTTCCCCCTAGCGGCAGCAACGGCTTGAAAGCTCTTCATATAGTTGTCGGGTACGGTCGCCGACGCCATCTGGTGGTAATGGTGCGGGGGGTCACTCAGGGTGAAGCGTGTAACCTGACCGAGTCGCTGCGCGTGCCAGGCCTTATGGCCGACCAAGGCATAGAATTCCACGATATCGTTGGTCACAAGGTGATCGAAGGCCTGGTTGGATTGGAATTTGAGGGTGAATCCCCGCTTGGGAACCTCGCCTGTACCTGGCTTGTCTTCTTGAAATTGGTTGGTCTGGGTCTTGTGTTCAGCACGTTGAGACTTGGATCGTTCGGCTTTTTGGGCCGCTTGTTCTGCCTCAAGCTCTCTACGAGAGGCCTTACGGGCTTCGGCTAGGGCCTGCTCGCGCAGCCTCTTGATCTGCTCTACATCTTGGCGGAGCTCAGAAAAGTTGGACTCAACACGCTGCAGCTCCTGGCGTTCATGCTCCACTTGGGCCCGCAGGGCGGTTAGGGATTGTCTCTCTTCTGCCAACTTGGCTTGGACCTGTTCTAAGGTGGAGCGACTGGCCTCCAGCTTGGTCTTGACCTCCCGCGCCTTCTCGCGGGCACGCCCGAGCTCCTGCTTGAGGTCTCGGGCCTGGCTGATAATCCTCTGGCGAGTGGCCAATTCGGCCTGAATCGTGGTCCGGAGTTCGTTGAGCACCTTACGCCGTTGGGTGATGTGCTCTTCGAGCTTGGTCACCTCCCGCCGGAGTTGGTCCCTTTGCTCAAGTGTAGGCCCGCGGTCCTTGGGCGTAACGGGCAGGGCCTGCACGAGGGCGAAGATCCCCACCAGGACGAAGCCCAATAGGGCCATAAACCGCATGACGTCGGTCTGCAGGGCTTCGGCCTCAGTGTCGAACGTCCCTGGGTTCGCGAGGCGAGACCGAAGATAGCCCCTACGGGGGTTCATAATTGTTCTCTCGCCTCCCCGCCCACCGAGGTATAGTTGGGAGCCGGTCTGTAGGCAGGGCCCTCTCGCCTTCCTCGGCGCAGGGAATCATGGCCTTGCCCGGTCTCCTCTCCCGCGACTGCCTGCCCGGAGAGAGTCGCTACATGGCTTTCGATGGAGGCGAGGCGCTGGTCGAATTGTTGCACCACAGCATCCGCCAAACGGTCGTGGAATTCCTCCAATTTCGCCCCGACGGCCAAGGTCTTGCCAAGACGCATCAGGTAGCCGCCAACGGCCCCCACGATGGTGGTGGAAAGGGCGAGCAGGATCCCCCCGTTGACCAGTCGACGGAGGATCTCGAAGGCACCCAACTGGGCTGCCATGGTCTGGTTGAGATCTCCAAGTGCGAAGAGGAGTGCGCTGCGCATCCCGATAGCGGTCCAGATTACGCCGACCCCGAAGAACAGGCTGGCCGAGCTATCCACCCACTTCTCGGACCGGGTCACCTGCTCCACGGTTGCCTCGGGATCGCGCACCAGTCGATTTAACCGCCGGAGCTCGCGCCCGTAAAGCACCAATATGGCGGCAAAGGGGATCACGGAGAGCCGGAGATTGGCATAGGCCCAGTGGAGGAAGTCCTGGATACCGGGCACGTGAGTGACCGAGACCACCACAATGCCCAGCATATTGAGCACGTAGATGCCGATTCCGATGACGAGCAGCCCGAACAGCAGCCCGGCAAGCACTCCTCCTCGAAAGCTCTTCCAGGTACCGCCGTTACGATCGCCGCCGGCCATGGCCTACCTCGAGTTCTGACATGCCCGGCAGGTTGCCTCGATCAGGGTCAATAACTGGTTGTACTCTTTATCTGCCTGGGTGTATGTCGCTTTGTCACCCGCAGCCTGGAGGAGACCCTGATCTTTGTCTTTTAGCTCCTGTTTGAGCTCTTTCAAGACGGTATCGCGGTTGCGACAGGTGGTCGAGCAATTATTGTAGCGGTCGTCCAAGCTGGTAAAGTTTGCAGTGAAGTAGCGTCGATAGTAGTTCTGTGCCTGGGTTCGGCTCAGTATGCCCTGATCCCGAGCGGCGGCGAACAGCTCACTGAAGCGTTTCTTGTTCTCCATCTCCGGATTCGAGGCGGCTGTCTTGAGTAACCGGTCAACGTAGGCCTCGAACTGGAATTGACACTGGGGATGGCTTAGGTCCCGTTTGGCGTGTTCGAAGGCCTCGGAGATGTTCTTACTTGTGGGCACAGAACAGCTGAACTTGGGGGGGTGGTCCGGTTCTGTTGCGCACCCTACCAGGAGCATAACGAGCACAAGCGGCAAGATCGCAAGCTGGAGCGGAGGTACGCCTTGTCTTGTCATGATCCACCTCCTGGCTGCAGGCTACCGCCTCCAGTTCGCTGGTGTCACTGGGCTCAACGCCAAAACCAGCGGATCACTGCTTTTGGGTGGCCGCTAACAATTGGGATTGAATTCACTACAGTATCCCCCCTTGCCATCCGAGCCTTGTACGTCCTGCGGCACCTGATCGCCTCCGGAGGCGGTTTCACCGAACATTACTGCCTTCACTCCTGAGACGGTCTTCTGCATCTGCGGCGTGACGGTCCCGAAGGATTCAGAGAGGTTCGTTAGGATTTGCCCGCGTTGAATCTGCTGCTGAGTGAGCTCGACGAGCCGAGCAGTCTCCTCGAGATCGAGGTAGATCCGTGCACCGACAAGGGCAACGGGAGCGCCCCCACTCTGCTGGCTGACCAGTTTGTAGTACTGGCGGAACCGGTCGCTGAGGTGGGTCCCCTTCCTGGATGAGCGAGTCCGTTTCGATTCGAGAAGACTGCCGCTTCGCTGCCGCAATATCCGCTGCAGATCTGCACCAGTGCGGTTACGTCCAAGCTGTTGGGCTAGGCGCTTCTCGAGCGCTTTACGGGTCACCTCAATGTTTTGCTTCATTTCGGGTAGCTTCTTGTCGATGATCTCGAGCATCTGCCCGTAGGTCTTGGCCATTTGGCTACTCAATTCCTGGCAGCCTTGATCCCCCGTAGCGCCCTTGCATTTGCTCTGCTTATAGAGCTTCATCTGTTGATCCAAATCCTTGAGCACGGATTGGAGGTCATTTTCTAACCCTTTGGCGTTCTTGCTTGTCTCTTTGAGACTGTCGATGGCTTGCTTGGGGAAGAGATCTAGGGTGGGTTGGGAGTGCCCATTCTGGGCCACGCTAGGCCCTGCGGTGAGCAAGAGCCCCATCGTTCCCAAACCTAAGGCCGCCAGTCGCCAGCTTCGTCCAAGTGCTGATTCCGCTGCGTTCACACCCATTCGACTACCCATGAGCGTTCCCTCGACCCGCTGCGCGCAGGCATTGAGATTTGGATGGTTCCTAGGACAATAGGATAATCATTTGACAGCGCTGTTGATCTTTGGGCTCCCTCTCCGCTTGGGATGGGGGTGCTCCCTGTTATTACGGTGGGGAATCTCTCCCAGTTTCTCAGTCCCCTAAGGGGGAGCTGGGAGCAACAACCTCAGTGAAGAGGAAAACCGGCAAGCTTGGGGCGCTTTGCACCACTAGACCAGGAGGAATCTGATATGAAAGTCCGAACGGAGGCCGACTTCGACGACCTAGTGCGAGGTGCCAAGTTGGTCGCCATCGCCGCGGCATGGCGCGAGCTCGGGCTGTGGGAC
>CAYUWI010000050.1:0-9153 GCA_964448275.1 uncultured Gammaproteobacteria bacterium
GAGCTCGTCGAGCAGCGCCAGGCCGTCCATGGCCTCCATGCGCAGATCGGCGAGGACGAGATCGGGTCGGTAGGAGATCAAAGAAGAGAGGGCTTCGGCCCCGCTCTCGACCCCTTTGACCTCATAACCCGCTGACTTCAAACGTATACCGAGGAGCTTCAGCAGGCTGGGGTCATCATCGACTAACAGGATCCTGCCGCGGTCTTTGCTCATGGTGGATTACCTACCGGCCCATCAGACGGCCCAGCTGAGGTCTCGATTAGCTTGAGCTGGCGGATTTTTTCCTTGGCCTGGGTCAGATCGGTCAGTATCTTGGCTTGGTACTGTTTCAAGGCATTGTAGCGGTGCTCAAGGGATTTGACCTGCCTTTGCAATTGCTGGACTTTACTTTGAAGTGTTTGATGTCGGGCGGTCCACTTCTGTCGGTTCTCAAGCTCGGCAAGCCGCAACTGGATGAGATTCCGGACGCTTGGGGATAAGGTGATCTCCTTGTCGAGCATTGCCGAGAGCAGGTCCTGCGCTTTATTGCGCTCGGTTGTTGTCGCATGCGGGGCACTGAGGACCAAGGCGTAGTGTAAACGATGCCTTGGCGTCGGGTCACTGTTATAGGCTTGGGCGAGACGACGCTTGAGCTCTTGCCAATCCGAGGCCTCGAGTTTATTGAGCCGCCTCATAAAATGCAAAGGACCTGCCACCGCGATAATCGCTTGGTTATCTGTGTGGGGTGGATGGGTGCAGGCTAACTGCATCCCTGTTAGCGTCCATAGGGCCATTATGCATGTGATATATATTTTGGGACTCTGATGAGTTATGCGCCAGGAACCGAGATTCATTATCTAACTCATTTTCTCTATTACCTGGATAGATTGGCAAGGTCAGTCGAAAATGGGCACCTTGGTAGACCCCATCAATGATCTCAATCCGGCCACCGTGGGCTTCAACGACCTCCTTGACCAACGAGAGCCCGATCCCGGTTCCCCCCACATGGCCTGACGGCTGCTTTTGCCCTTGAAAAAAGGGTTGGAAGATGGCCTCACGCTCAGGTTCTGGGATCCCTGGACCGGAATCTGCTATATCGATCTGGACAGCCTCGCCTTGCCGACTCGCCTCCACCACAATACTCCCCTCATCCGGAGAGAATTTGACAGCATTCGATAAGAGATTTTCGAGTGCCTTACGGATCATCTCGCGATTGGCGTAAATACAGAGTTGCCCCACCTTGTTGTTGACCTTGACCCCGTGGGTGTCAAGCGTAAGACGGAGATGGTCAATGATTGCATCGAGTAGGGGGGAGAGTTCAAACCAGACACATTTGAGTTCGGTCTTGCGCTCCTGCCAAACGTTGAAATCAATCAGGTTCTCGATCAGGCGCTGGAGCTCGATACTGTGTTCGCGCAGGATCACAGCGACCTCCTGCTGCGACTCACTTAACCTCCCAAGATCGCCGTCAACAAGTAATTCGGTGCCTTCACGTAGGCTAGCGAGCGGGGTCTTGAGCTCATGCGACATATGGCGAAGAAACCGAGTCTTCTCCTCTTCAACCTCAAGGAGTCGCTTTCTCAGCCAGTCGAGATCCTTTGCCAAGGCCTCAAACTCCGGAGGTCCTGTGATGGCGACAGGGTGTTGAAAGCGCCCATCACCGAGTTGGTGAATGGCACCGCTTAGGTGGCGGACTGGGCGTGTAATCAAGACGGTGAACCGAAAAATCAAGAGCACCGCGCTGGGGATGAGGATGGCAGCAAACCAGATGAGGGTGTTGCGCGCCTGAGAGGCTGAGGCTTGTAGATTATTCACAGCGTCATCGATGAGGCTTTTTCGCTTGCGCGTCAGTTCGTTGACCAAGCGGCCAAGGGGATCGAAGCGCTTGAGTGCCTTGGAGACCTCCGAGGATTTGGGGGAGAAGTCCTGTAGAGTGGCTGTCACGCGCTGCATTTCATGGCCAATCCGATCGAGACGTGCATGCTCTTGGTCGGTCGGCATCAAGCGCCGGAGGGCAGCGACTGTCTTGTTGAGCTGCTCTAAGCGGGTTCGGTAAAGAGAGAGCATCTCGTCATCGCCAAGCACATGGTATTGGCGGGCTGCACGTTCGACTGAGGCCAGCTGGCGCGCCAGATTCTCGCTTTCACGAGTCACCTGAACACCGTTGACGACAAGCCTTTTGCTTTGTAACGCCAACGAATCCACCTGGATGACAGAGTTAATGATGGCACCAATAAGCGGTATGGCCACCAGGGAAAAACCGACCAAGACCAAACCGCGCATGGACTTCGGTCTAGGTAGCCGCATGGTACAGTGTGTTCACCTAGTTTGTTTATAAGGGGTTGAAATTGATGGGTCTTTCGTTTTCTTGCCTATTTGCTCGCTTGAGGAGGTGGTTGGAATGGGCTACGCTCTGTTTGGCTTTCCAAACGGCAGAGTAATTAGGTCAATAATAGCATGGCAGAGGTAGCAGCGTAGTTACGCGAGGAGCAGACCGCCCCGCTATGTAGGGTGTACACAGGGGAAGCCGAGAGATCACCTAATAGCGAACTCGCCAACCCAACATAAAGAAGTCATGTTCCGCATGGAACCCTCCAGGCGTATCTTCTGCCCCGTCAAAGAGATGGGCACCGAGATAGAAGGTGTGGGGCTCCCAACCGAGATAGGTCATTTTTGGATTGATGTAGATATTGTGATCCGACAGGCCCACAAGGTAGCGTAGCTCCGCGCGCCAACGGTCATGAGCCAACCGGCTTTCAATAGAACCACTCAGGTTATAGATATTTTCACGATCTAAGACAGGCTGATCAGGGAGCAAGTGCTGCCCCCCTAGTTGGAAGATGACTCTAGTGTTGGCATCTCCGGGGTGGAGTTCCGCTTCTATAACCCAGTTCAGTCCCGGATCTGTCTTAACGGCCAATTCAGGAGCGACGGTAGTTCGTGGTATATCGCTTAGCCAGGCCCCTTCCAGACGCCATGTAATTCCACCTGCTGGGATTGCTATATCTGCTCCCACCATCCAAGCCCAAGGATGGAGGATTCGAAAGGTTGTCTTTTCGCCTTTAACTGCCTGCCCAAGGTCGATTCCTTCCAGCAAACGATCCAGCACTTTTGGATTGAGTTCGTAGTAGGGGTTCGATCGTCGGCTACGCTGAACCGTCAAACCGAGATCACTCTTTTGTCCGGTACGGCGTATCCGCACGCCTATTCCACCCGCACCACTGGCCTTTTCCTCGAAACTCCCTTGCCGGATCAGCCGAGCCAGGATGGGATTGGGTTCGAGGCCAATGAATTGGCCTTTTTCGGGATTCACGGGTGACCAAATGCTCTCCCGATTGGGAAGCTCAGCGGGTCGAAAGACTGGGACCCCAAGGAGCTCAACCTTATAGGCGCCGAAAAAGCCTTCGGCTCGTAAGGCGGGAACAACGAGCCGGCGATCGGGGAGATCATCTAAGATGAAGCGGCGCAAGTCCCTTACACTCATTCGGTCGGCCGGAGGGAACCCATCTACTCTTCCCCAAATCACCCGTTGTGCCCCGACTGTTAACCGGATGTGTGTATCTCGAAAGCGGATAAAACTATTTTCTAGATCGAGGCGCAGGGTATCGACAGAGCGATCACCCATTTGTAGATAGCCATCCACTCGGGCTCCGAGCCGGACAGTCCAAGCAGGATTGGGGTCCCATTGGACTCCCAGTTCGGAATGCAAATAGTTAAAGCTTCCTAGAGAAGAGTCAGAAGGAAGGGGACCGGTTTCGGTCCAGAGTTCTTCCAGGCCCCATTGGAAGGTTTTTTCCTCTGTAGTAGGAGGAGGTTTTGCTGGGGCTTCAGGAGCTGGGCCTAGCTCGAGGACCTCAGAGGATGGTTCTGTTTTGGCTCCCTGCTGATCAGCCTCTTGGGAGTCTTTTTCTTGTTTCTGGGAGGGCTCCGCCTCGGCAGTCCGAGCTTTGGTTTGATCTAAATGAACTGGAGAAAGGAAGGGGGCACTTTCTATCGATTTTGAGGGAATAAGGATGAGCCCTAATACTACCGCAAGGACGCTGAAGAAGAAGGGCAAGTCTATATGACTCTATAATAAGGATTTAGAAGGCGTGGCCAAGAGCCAAACTTCCATTGTGGGTCACCGGCTGATAATACAAAAGATACTAGTCGGCATTATCTTGGGGTCTGTAAGGAACCTCTCGGACTGGATCCTCTAAAGACTGTAAAGAGAACAACGAATCGGGGAGATCTTGGTTATAGGTGATTTCTTCAACTCGGAGCCGAGTCCGGTGTTTACTTCGGAGATCCTTCATGGTGCTGTCCATTACCGTCCAGTAACCCTGAATCTTTTCAACGCGATGGGCAACAAGCCGCTTAATTGGGGTATCGTGTCCATTGTGGTAGAAATCCACTTTCAGAGGGATCAATGTCCCTGGATGGATCCAGCTAACCCGTTTGCTGTAAACTGAATTGCTCGGATCGGACGGGGTACTTTCCAGTACCTTACATTCGACGCCATGGAACTTTGCTTGCCTTAAAATCCGGTGTTGATCCATTTTGACCTCTCGATCCCGCAGATCCTCATAGAAAAGATCGGATCCGACAAATCGTCCCCCCTTACGGTCGGTGGCAATCCGGCGGGACTTGCCCAGAGCGGGAAGATACAACCATTGGTCGGTGTTTTCCCCAGGATAGTCTTTAGTAAGCAAACCGACCCCATCAATATCAGGAGGGTGAGTAAAGCGGATCAGGGACCAAACTTCCCTTTCCCCTTTGTCTTGACGATAATTGTACATACGCCGGATCCGCTTTTTATGACCGGCTTCCTTAAGAATCATGAGCGCCTGAACACTTGCATTCTGGCCATCAGGGCGCTGGTAGACCTTTTTTGCTAAATCCTTTCCTGACTCAATGGGGCTCGAAAAAGAGGAGTCCGTTCCAACAAGGCCTAAACAACACAGAAGGAAACTGATCTGAATTATCTTGGTGGAATGCCACATCATCCGTTTCTCGAGAGATTGAGCTAAGAGGTGAGCGGGTGCAGATCGGTTCTGGTTCGGTTTGAGAAGAGTAAGCATTGTGCCAGAGAAACTAGGTAACCCAAAGAAGACCGGAGATATAGTGGGAATCACCCTCTTGCAGGGGGTACTGTCCCCCGGTTCGGTTGGGGGCTGTCTTCAACTATTTGAAAGGAACAGTTGTCACTCGTCGGAAAAAGGGAATAGTATAATGAGGATTGTGTCGTTTCATGAGAAGACGCTCATGTCCTGTACGAGGACAGCGCAGTGCAGACATTAAAAAGATACAAGGGGGGAGTGTGGTTGAAACGGCCCGCTATAGTGGCGAGAGCCGTGTATCTGTTGGGGATATTACCATTTTTACTGCTGATCTCTGGTTGCGGAGGTCCTGACCTGCCGACGGCAACCCTCCAAGAGATGCAGCAGGAGGTGAAGGGGGGCACTTCCTATCGTATTGCTCCTGGTGACTCGATTAGTATCTTTGTTTGGGAGAATCCCGAGCTTTCCGTGACCGTGCCTGTACGCCCAGATGGCCGTATTACTGCCCCTTTGGTCCAGGACGTTCAAGCGAGTGGCAAAACCTCGTCTGAGCTTGCCCAAAAGTTAGAGAAGGAATTATCGCAATATATAAGGAATCCTATCGTCACGGTCACGGTGAGTGGTTTCCAAGGGCTCTATAGTCAACAGATCCGAGTCATTGGAGAAGCAACGGAGCCCCAAGCGATCCCCTATCGTGAACAGATGACGCTGCTCGATGTGATGATCAAGGTGGGGGGATTGACTGAGTTCGCAGCGGGCAATCGGGCGAAGCTTATTCGGGTCGTCGATGGGGAACAGAAGCAGTATGATGTCCAGTTGGATGATTTGATCAAGGATGGCGATATTTCGGCGAACGTCAAGATGCTGCCTGGTGATGTGCTCATCATCCCTGAGGCCTGGTTCTGACCTGGGCTAGCTTATAATTGTTTATAAGGAGTAGGTGGAAGCGATGCAGGAAGTCTTGGCCCAGGTTCTCGCGTATCTGCGAGGGATTTGGCGGTTTCGTTGGTACGTCTTGCTGTTTAGCTGGGTGGTTACACTGGGCGCGTGGACATTCGCTTACAAGGTACCGGATCAGTATGAGGCCACCGCACGGCTCCATGTGGATACACAGTCCCTCCTAAAACCCCTTTTGGGTGATATGGCCACTACCCCCAGTGTGACTCGCCGGGTTCGGCTTATGACGCGTGTTCTGCTCAGTCGCCCCAACCTGGAAGAGGTGGCACGCGAGTCAGACCTCGACTTGCAAGCTGAATCCTCCCAGAAGATGGAGGCGCTTATCAATCAACTGGAACAGCGGCTCAAACTTCAGGGGAGCGGTCACCTCAACCTCTATAAGATCTCCTACTACAACAAGAACCCTAAGCTTGCCAAGAATGTTGTGCAATCCCTCCTGACCCTCTTTATCGAAAAGGGTCTTGGTGGCAGTCGCCAAGATACCGAGAAGGCCCAACAGTTCTTAAAGCAAAAGGTACAGGAATACGAGGCTCGCCTTGACGCAGCCGAACAGCGCCTTATGGAGTTCAAGCGCAAACATACAGGTGAGATGCCGGGTGAGCGGGGCGACTACTATTCCCGGTTGCAATCGAAAATGGCCCAGCTCGAGGCAGCCCAGCTCCAACTCAACACTGCGCTCAGTCAGAAAAAGGCGTTGGAACGCCAGCTTAGCGGGAAGGAGCCAACATTCGGGATCATGCCTTCGACATCGGCGCAGAATAATACGGAAACGCGGTTAGACCAACGTATCCGGCAGCTCCAAAGCCAATTGGACCAGCTGTTGATCAAATACACGAAAGAGCATCCCAAGGTTACTTCCCTGCAGGATACGATTGCAGCCCTCAAGGAACGAAGGCAGAAACAGTCCGCCTCAGCAGAACAAAGGCGAGGGACCTCTCCCTCCCAGACTGTAACCAATCCGGGGTCCCAGTCGGCATACCAGCAACTCCAGGCGTCATTGGCCGAAGTGAAGGCGGAAGTTGCGGCAGCTCGGTCACGTGTTCAGCAGTATCGCCAGCAGGTCAAAGAGCTCAAGCGCAAGGTTGATGTCATCCCCAAGATCGAGGCAAGGCTTGCCCAACTCAACCGGGATTATAAGGTCAACAAGCAGATCTACCAGAAGCTATTGGAGCGCCAACGGAGCGCTCAGTTGGGTGAGGATGTGGAGCGCAGTGGCAATGTCAAGTTCAAAGTCATTGACCCGCCGCGTGTCTCTTCGGAGCCAGTAAGCCCAAACCGACCCTTTTTGGTCAGTGGTGGGCTTGTCGGGGGAGTGGGGGCCGGGTTGGCTTTGGGTTTTTTCCTCGCGCAGATCCGGCCGACCTACGACAGCGCACGTAGCTTGCACGAAGCGACAGGCCTCCCTGTATTAGGGAGGATACCCGAGATTTGGACGCGTCAAAGGGTAACCAGGTGGTACTTCGAAGTGGGGCTATACCTTTTGGGCGGAGTTGCACTCCTTTTGGCATACGGTCTAGCCATGGCTGTGAGCCTATACGGCCTGAGTCTGCCCTATATGGATAGCTTGGGCGCCCTCATACAGTGGGCAGATCAATGGCTGAACACCCTATGGAGCACCCTGTGACGAGTATTGAAAGGGCGGTCAAAAGGTTCGAGGAAAGCTCCTCCCGCGTCTCATCTGGATCGGAGTCGGTTCCTGCCCAGGAGCAGGCGACTCAAGGCACTGAGACAGAGGATGCCACTCCAACGGTCAGCTTGGATTTTGAAGGCTTGTACAGACAAGGGCTCCTGACACCGAAGGATGCCAATGATCCGGTGAGCGAGGAATTTCGCTTGATTAAACGGCCTTTGTTGACCAATGCTTTTCAACCAAGTGCGGACTCCGACTCCAATGAGCTCAGCAACCTCATCATGACCACGAGCGCCTTGGATGGGGAAGGCAAGACCTTTACCTCCTTCAATCTTGCTCTGAGCATTGCCCTAGAATGGGACTACACGGTGCTGTTGGTCGATGCTGATGTAGGTCGCTGTGCATTGACGCGGCTGGTCGGTTTGGAAGACTCCCCTGGTCTCATAGATGTGCTCCTGGATCCACAATTGGATCTTGCCCGGGTCATTGCCACCACAGATATGACCACGATGCGTATTCTACCTGTTGGTTGTAATCATCCCCGTTCGACTGAGCTTCTGGCGAGCCGCCATATGTGGCGGGTGGCCACGGAGCTTGCTCACCGCTATCCGGACCGTATAGTGCTCTTTGACTCACCCCCTTTGCTGCTGGCCAGTCAAGCCACTGTACTTGCAAGCCTAGTCGGCCAGGTGGTGCTCGTGGTAGAAGCCGAGAAGACCCCCCAGCATCTCGTCAAAGAGGCCCTTGGCCTGCTGGATTCATCCAAGGGGGTTGGGGTCGTGCTGAACAAGAGTCGCCAGTCCTCCAAGGGCGGCTACTATAGCGGGTATTACGGAAGGTATGCCTAACTATCCCGTTAGTGGGTAATTGTGCGGTGTCTCGCCCGAATTCGCCCCCTCTCCTGCTTGTTGGCAGGGCTAGCCCTATTCTTGGAATGGGGATGGGTTTACGGCGCGGACTGGCAGGTGATGCCTCGAGTCCAAGTTGCCGAGACCTATAGTGATAACATCAGGCTTGCCCCTTCGGGGCAAGAACAATCCGAGTACATAACGCAGGCCAATCCAGGCATCTTCCTCCGCGGTCGGGGTAAGCGGGCGCAGTTAGGCCTCGCCTATCGGATGCAGAACCTCTTTTTTGCCAAACGGGGGCGCCATACCTTATTCCATCAGTTGCAAGGGATGGCCACCGCAGAGGTGATCCGGCGCTTATTGTTCGTTGGGGTCAACGCCAGCCGAAGCCAGCAAATCATCTCGCCTGCAGATACAGTCCCTACCTCCAACCTGACGATTACTAGAAACCGGGCCAATGTGACCCCAGTCGGGGGATTTGCCCGGCTCTTCTATACTTTTGGCTCGGCCGTCTCCACCCAGCTCAATTACCGTTATAACCGCCTATTCCGGGGAGAGGGTTTGGCCGACAGTCAAACCCATGTAGTGAGCGCCAGCTTGGCTGGTGGAGCCAGCTTTAATAGTGGGGGCGGTTTCGGTGGTGGAGGCGGCTTCGGCGGCGGGGGCTTTGGCGGAGGCGGATTCGGTGGAGGCGGCCTTG
>CAYUWI010000051.1:0-9132 GCA_964448275.1 uncultured Gammaproteobacteria bacterium
CACAAGCCCCGTACGAGCAAGAAGTTTCTGGAGCCGTTCAGCCATCGCCTTCCTCCCCTTGGGTGGTTGTTCGGGCCATCCTCTCTAAGAGGTGCTCGGTCTCCTCTTCCTGGATCGCTTTGAGTGGGGGAAGTTCATCGAGACTGGAGAGCCCAAAATAGGCTAGGAAGGTGGGTGTGGTCCCGTACAAGAAGGGGCGACCAGGGATATCCTTGCGTCCGACAGTTCGGATCCACTCCCGTTCGGTCAGGGTCTTGAGGATCTCGGAGCTTAGGTTGACCCCGCGGATCTCCTCGATCTCGGCGCGGGTGATGGGCTGACGATAGGCGATAATCGCCAGGGTCTCGAGAACAGCCCGAGAAAGACGTGGGGGGCGGCGCTGCCAGAGCCGGTGGACCCAAGGGGTCGTGGTGGCGCTTGTCTGGAACTGGTAGCCGCCCCCGGTGGCTACCAAGTGGACCCCGCGTTCATGGTACTCAGTGGTCAAGGCCTCGAGCTCGGCAGCGAGAGTGGCGGTACTCGGGCGTTCCGACTCCTCGAAAAGGTTTTGTAACTGCCTGATCGAGAGGGGTTCTTGGGCAGTGAACAAGGTTGCCTCGAGGATTTGACGAAGTGGAGGTGAGGTCTCACTCATAAGGGGCGCACATAGAGGGGCTGGTCTATGGCGACCTGGGTGAGCTCCACAAGCTGGTTTCGAGCGAGCTCGAGCAGGGCGAGGAAGCTAACGATGCAGCCTTCACGCCCCTCAGTCGGGTCGAAAAGCTCGCTGAAGCGCCAGACTCGCTCTGTGCCGATCCAGCTCAGGATCTCACTCATCCGTTGTCGCACGGTCAAGCCCACTGGGGTAACCTGGTGGCTTTGATGCAAGCGGCTGCGTTGGAGGATCCCCCGGAAGGCGTCCAAGAGTTCGGTTAGGTTGGCCTCCGGCGTTGGAGTGGTGATCGGGCCACACTCCGTTCGGGCTACAAAGAAGTCCCGTTCCTGGCGCGGCAGTTGATCGAGTTTTTCGGCGGCTTCCTTGAAACGTTCGTACTCCTGAAGGCGACGGACCAATTCGGCCTGAGGGTCCTCTTCTTCTTCCGCGTCTTCTGTCTCCTTGGCCGGTCGAGGCAAGAGGGTGCGTGACTTGAGCTCCGCGAGGGTGGCTGCCATTACGAGGTATTCGCTGGCAAGGTCGAGCTGGCTCTCGCGCATGAGCTCGACGTAGGCGAGGTACTGGTGAGCGACGGCCTGGACAGAGATCGTGGAGATATCGAGCCGGTGGCGACGGATCAGATAGAGCAGGAGGTCGAGTGGGCCCTCGAAGGACTCGAGGAAGACCTCGAGGGCCTGAGGGGGGATGTAGAGGTCATCCGGGAGCTGTACCAGGGGCTCCCCGTAGACATGGGCCCTTGTCACGGTAGTAGTCACGATCTTTTTGCGGGAAGTGCTTGCAAGCCCATACTGGTCCGGACCTCTTCAAGGGTCGCTTCGGCGGTGTTGGCAGCCCGTCGATTCCCTGCACGGACGATCTCCTCGACCTGGCCAGGATGGGCGGCGAGTTGTTGGGCCCGCTCCCGGATTGGGGCCTGTTCAGCGAGGACGGCGTCGATGATGGGCTGCTTGCAATCGACACACCCAATCGCCGCGGTCGTGCAGCCGTGATAAGCCCACTCCTGAGTCTCTGTATTCGAGTAGAGGTGATGGAACTCCCAGACAGGGCACTTCTCTGGGGTGCCAGGGTCGCGACGGCGGATCCGGGCGGGATCCGTGGGCATGGTGCGGATCTTCCTTTCCACCTGATCCGGATCTTCGCGAAGGCCGATGGTATTGGCGTAGGACTTTGACATCTTCCGGCCGTCCAGCCCGGGGAAGCGAGGGGCAGGGGTCAATAGGGCTTGGGGTTCGGGGAGGATCTCCCGGCCATGCCCCTCAAGATCCCCAAGTAGCCGCTGGCGATCGACCTCACTGAGGTTGGCCTGGGCCCGGATCAGGGCCGCCCCCTCCTCGCGGGCCTCCTTGAGGCCCTTTTCTTGCCATTCTGCACGAAGCTGGCGAAGTCGGGTAGCCGCCTTTCTCCCCATCTTCTTGATTGTGGCCTCGACCTTGGCGGTGGCATCCTCCTCGCGGCCATAGAGCCAGTTGAAGTGGCGGGCGATCTCTCGGGTAACCTCGACATGGGCAACCTGGTCCTCCCCCACAGGGACCCCGGACGCCTTATAGACCAATATGTCTGCGCTTTGGAGTAGGGGATAACCGAGGAAACCGTAGGTAATGAGGCGCCGATCACCGAGACTTAGCTGCTTATCCTTGAAGCTTGGGACCCGCTCCAACCAGGCGAGCGGGGTCAGCATGGAGAGCAGGAGGTGGAGTTCTGCATGCTGCTTGATCTCAGACTGGACAAACAATACCGCACGTTCCGGGTCGATCCCCACAGCCAGCCAGTCGATCAACATCTCCCAGCTCAACTCAGCAATAGCTCGGGGGTCTTCGTAATCCGTGGTCAAGGCGTGCCAATCGGCTACGAAGAAGAAACACTCGTTCTCGGCCTGCAGTTGCAACCAGTTCTTGAGCACCCCGTGGTAGTGGCCGATATGGAGTCGGCCTGAAGGGCGCATTCCTGACAGGATCCGTTCTCCTTGGGGCAGCTCCTGCATGGCTCTTCCTAGTGACTCTTCGGATCAGTTGAATAGGGCCTGGAGGTGTTCAGGTTGGACACCCCCCAAAGTGAGAAACAACCGAGCAAGGTAGTAGAAAGGGCCCCCGAGCAAGAATCCCAACCCCCCCGTGAAGAGGAGCAGGAGGAGAATCGGCAGGCCGAATGGTTCCAGATAAGCGACCCAGCGGCTGGCCGGTTGGGGGAGCAAACCGACTGCGATTCGTCCGCCGTCGAGAGGGGGAATTGGTAGCAAGTTTAGGACCATCAAGATCAGATTGATCAAGATCCCAGCGACCCCCATGAGGATGAGCTGCTGGCCTAAGAGCCCCACTGGGAGAAGGGGGGTAGAGAGGAGCAGGGCCACGCCTGTCCATAAGAGGGTCATGGCGAGGTTGGCCAAAGGGCCAGCTATGGCGACCCAGACCATATTCCCTTTCGGATCTCTTAGGTTTTGGGGGTTTATCGGCACTGGTTTGGCCCATCCAAAGACATAGGGGGTAGGCAGTATAACCATCAAGGCGGGCACGGCGATCGTCCCGATCGGGTCGATATGCTTGAAGGGGTTGAGGGTTAACCGTCCCATGGCATCGGCGGTGTTGTCGCCGAACATACGTGCTATCCAGCCGTGGGCAACCTCATGGAGCGTGATGGCGAAGAGGACCGGCAAAGCCCACACAGCGATCTTTTGCAGTAGAGTCAGTTCCATAGTGGGCAGAGTATAGCCCTTGCGATCAAATCAGGGCAAATCGCCGCCGCAACGCCTAAATGTCCCTCCAGCCCTTCAGTCGGGCCGTTCGATACGGGTGAGCAAGCCGAATCGTGGGTGATCGAAGTAGTAATACTGGCCGGGTTGGAGGCGGCGACTCCGTTGAAGCACATAGTAACGGCGGTCGAGGCCCCAAGGCATCCAGAGGTGCCCCTCTGCGAAGAGAAGGTCGACAGTGAGATGGATATAGCGCCCTTTATAGAGGGTGAGCGTCCCTCGAACCCAATCGTGAGTTGACTCCAATGCCCACTGCCTGGACGGGTTACCGGTGTCCCAGCAACTGCCTACTAGATGGCGCATGGCCCGGTCAACCGGACTGCTCAAGGCAGCGAAGGCAGGGTGGATGCTTGCCGGCCAATGGCTTATGAGATCCAATGGCGCGGCGGCTGTTTGTGACAGTAAAGTCCGCTCGATTCTCCCCCGGAGGAGGGGGCGGTAGCGAGGAGAGGTATCCAATTCTTCCCAAAGGGCCTCGAAGGCCTGTGAGGCGGTTTCTTGCTCTGAGGAAGGTGCCTCCCGAGGTGATTGGTGGCGGGGTCTATCGACCCTGTGAATCCGAAGGGGATCATCCCAAAAACCCTGATGCTGGAACACGATGTAGTGAAGGGTATAGGGTGTTCCCTCCCCTTGAGAGGGGGTTTCAGCGGCCATCGAGCCGGACACGAGGAGAATCGCCCCGGTAAGGAGCACCGGAAAACGAGTCTGTTTAGCAAAACTCAACGGACCTGCCCGAGTTCTACGGGGGTCATTGTGTCAGGGGCCTTGGTATCCCCTTCCAGTAGCTCGAGGAGATGCCGAACCCCTTCGATGCGGGCCTGAGGATCTTGCCAATCCACTGTCACGCGGAGCTCATTCTCGCCATGCATACTGTACTGGTTCGGATCGGTCTGGAGGAGTGCCACCAACCGTTCAGGATCGACTTGGGGATGCTTCGAGAAGAGGATCCGTCCACCACGTGGACCTGCATCGATCCGTTCGATCCCAAGGTGGCGAGCTCGCAGCTTGAACTGTGCCCCTTGAAGTAGGTGGAGGGTTGGCTGGGGCAGGGAACCGAACCGGTCGACCATCTCCTCCCGTAGGTCCTCGAGACTCTCTCGATCGGGGGCGCTGGCGATGCGCTTGTAGAGTACTAGCCGCTCGTGGACGTCAGGGAGGTAGTCCTCGGGGATGATGGTCGTCAGATGGAGATTGACCTGGACCCCCTGATTGGTCTCCTCAGCCGTTGTATCTAGTTCGATATCCCGTCCGGACTTGATGGACTCGATGGCCTCGTTGAGGAGTTCCATATAGGTCTCAAAGCCGACCGCTTGGATGTTGCCACTCTGCTCCTCACCCAAGATATTACCGGCCCCGCGGATCTCGAGATCGTGATTGGCGAGCAGGAAACCGACCCCGAGATCCTCGAGGGATTCGATAGTCTCGAGCCGCTTCTGGGCATCGGGTGTGAGGGTCTTGCGGTCGTTGACCAGGATATAGGCGTATGCGCGGTGGCTTGAACGGCCTACCCGCCCGCGGAGCTGGTGGAGTTGAGCGAGACCGAAGCGATCCGCCTGGTTGATGATGATGGTGTTGGCGCTCGGGATATCGATCCCGGATTCGATGATAGTGGTTGTTACCAGAACGTTGAAGCGCTGGTGGTAGAAATCGGCCATCACCTCTTCGAGTTCACGCTCCTGCACCTGGCCGTGCGCAACCCGGATAGTCGCTTCCGGGACTAGTTGCTCAACCTGGTCTCGTATCCTCTCGATCGTGCGTACCTCATTATGTAAGAAATACACCTGCCCGCCCCGCCGGATCTCACGCAAGATGGCCTCACGGATCAAGTGCGAATCCCACTCGGAGACAAAGGTCTTGACTGCGAGGCGCTCGTCCGGCGGGGTGGCGATCGTCGAAATCTCCCTCAGCCCGGCCATGGCTAGGTTTAGGGTTCGCGGGATCGGGGTGGCAGTCAGGGTCAGTAGATCGACCTCCGCCCGCCAACGCTTGAGACGCTCCTTCTGTCGGACCCCGAAACGGTGCTCTTCATCCAGGATCACCAATCCCAAGTCCTTAAATGAGACGTCTTTCTGGAGAAGCCGATGGGTGCCGATCGCGATATCCACCCAACCTTCACGGATCCCACGCAAAGATTCGGTGATCTCCTTCTGGGATCGGAAGCGCGAGAGCAGTTCGATGCGCACCGGGTACTCGGCGAAGCGGTCTCGAAAGCTCTCGTAGTGTTGTTGGGCGAGTAAGGTGGTCGGGGTCAGTAGCAGCACCTGTTTGCCCGCATTCACTGCGAGAAACGCTGCCCGCATGGCCACCTCGGTTTTTCCAAAGCCCACATCGCCGCATACTAGGCGATCCATCGGAGAGGGGCTGCACATCGAGGCAATGACCTCTTCAATCGCTCGCTCTTGGTCGGGGGTCTCTGCGAATGGGAAATCAGCGGCGAACTCCTGGTAATGTGCATCGGGTTGTGGATAGGCGTAGCCCTCTTGGGCAGCTCGCCGAGCATAGAGATCGAGCAACTCCGCCGCTATATCCCGGATCTTCTCACGCGCCTTGCGCTTGGCGCGTTTCCATTGGTCCCCCCCGAGTTTGTGTAGCGGGGCCTCCTCTTCACTGCTTCCCGTGTAGCGGCTGATGCGATCAAGGGCATCGACGGGAACGTAGAGTTTATCCCCTCCTGCATACTCTAATGTGAGGTAGTCATTGTCTACATCGTCACCGTTGGAGAGGCGGACCAGCCCATGATAGCGCCCTATCCCATGATCTTGGTGCACAACAGGGCTGCCGATCTCGAGCTCGGCGAGGTTGTGGATGACCGCCTCAGGGTTGGAGCGACGGCGAGTTTGCCGCCGATGGCTTCGCCCACCGTAGATCTGCGCTTCTGTAATGACTTGGATCGGGGGGTTGTTCAGGACGAGCCCTCGCTCGAGGGAGCCGATGGTGAGGCCAAGCGTGATCTCGGAGTTATAGAACTTCTGCCAACTTGGGATATCCCGGGCTTGGATCCGGCGTTCCCCGAGAAGCTCGCGCAAGGACTCCCGCCGCCCGGGGCTTTCCGCGACGAGTAGGATCCGTGATTCGAGCTGTTGGAGGTGGGTGGCTAACTGGTCGAGCGCGGCGTGGCGTTCCCGTACGGCAGGGAAGTTGGGGGGAGGTGCCACCGGGGCGTTGGCCACCTCATCGGTGACCACCTCGACGCTCACCTCTACCCGCGCAAAGGGGGTTAACCGTTCCTCCACTGCAGGGCGCTGAAGGAAGAGCTCTTCCGGTGAGAGTACCGGGCGTAACGGGTCCTTCGAGCGTACTTGATAGCGTTCTTGGACCTCACTATCCCACTGCTGCGCGACCTCCGCTCGTTGGGGGGGGAGCGTCACTAGGGTGGTTGGGGGGAGATAGTCCAGTAGGAAGGTGATCCTTTCAAAGAAGAGCGGTAGATAGTACTCGATCCCACCGGGGGCAAGGCCCTGGCTCACATCGCGGTAAAGCGGGATATTCTGGGGGTCGCCTTCGAAGCGGGCTCGGAAGGCACTCCGAAAGTGCTGGATGCCTCCCTTGTCCAGTGGGACCTCGCGGGCAGGGAGCAGGCGGATGCGGTCGACTTGGTCGGTGGATAACTGAGTTTCCGGATCGAAGCATCGAATACTGTCGATTTCCTCGTCGAAGAGATCGATTCGGTAAGGCACCTCTGTACCGGCTGGAAAGAGATCGATGAGGCTCCCACGGACTGCGACCTCACCCGGTTCCTTGACTTGGGATACGGCGTGGTAGCCGGCATGATCGAGGCGCTGGCGGAAGCCCTCGATTTCCAGTTTCTGGCCAGTATGCAACAGGAGGGCGAATCGATCGAGGAACTCAGGGGGAGGCAAGGCCTGGCTCAAGGCCGGCCAGGGGGCCAGGACGATCCCTTTGCCTCCCTGGTGGAGGTGATAGAGGGTGGTAAGGCGCTGGTTAACTAGCTCGGCATGGGGGGCAAAGGTATCATAGGGTAAGGTCTCCCCGTGTGGGAAAGGCAGGAGATGATCTTGTAGGGAGGACTCGGTGTAAAACCGGAGCTCCCCTTCCAGCCGCTGCATATGCGGGATGTCGTTACAAACCACCAGCAGCGGACCAGTATGCCTGCGATAGGCAGAAAGCACAGCGAGCGCAGGAGCACTCCCGTGAAGATTGCCCCAGGATCGCTGATTGCCCGGGTCAGGGATCGGTAGATGGAACTCGCAAGCGTGTGACATGGTTACAATATAGGTCCTATCTACATTGCCTCAGACAGTGAACCTGGGATATTCTCTTCACCAGCCTGGAACAAGTACAGTGCCACCTTTCTCGGTGGGCTGAATCAGAATAAGAGAGGAAGGGTTTTTAAGGTGACATCCCCCGACCCCCCTCGGGTTTGGGCAATCGTGCCTGCTGCTGGTACCGGCCAGCGGATGGGTGCAAAGCGCCCGAAGCAGTATCTCTCGGTTGCTGGGCGGACCTTGCTGGAGCACACATTGCAAAGGCTGGCGGAGCATCCGAAGATTGATGCGGTGATTCCCGTGGTTCGAACCGATGAGCCCGAGTGGTGCGAGGCGCGCTCGCGCTTGGCCTCGCTTTCTGGCCTCCGAGCGGCAGTGGAAGGGGGAGAACATCGCCAAGATTCTGTGGCCAATGGTTTGGCCGCTTTGGGTATATGTGCCGAGACGGATCTCGTGTTGATCCATGATGCCGCGCGCCCATGTGTCCGAAGCCAGGATGTGAATGCAGTAATCGCCGCAGCTCGGAACAGCGTGGGGGCGATCCTCGGTGTCCCGGTCACCGATACCCTCAAACAGGTTAATGAGCATGGGCAGATCCAACGGACAGTCGATCGCAGTACTCTATGGCGGGCCCAGACCCCCCAGGTGTTTGCCTATGGGCCGCTCCGCCACGCCTTGGCTCGGCTGAGGGAGCATGCGGTCCCAGCGACTGATGAAGCGCTGATTATGGAAGAGGCCGGCTACTCGATCCAAGTCATATCCGGTCACGAGGATAATCTCAAGGTGACCAATCCAAGCGACCTAGCTTGGGTCCAATCTATCCTAGAGGGATCCGATGCGGATCGGTCACGGTTTTGACACCCATGCCCTGGTCGCGCACCGCCCACTCATCCTTGGAGGCGTTACGATCCCCTCTGAGTACGGATTGGCTGGGCACAGCGATGCAGACGCCTTATTACACGCTGTTTGCGATGCGCTCCTCGGTGCCATGGGGCAAGGCGATATTGGCCGCCATTTCCCCGACTCCGATCCGGCCCATGCTGGCAGGAAGAGTCGAGAGTTTGTGCGGGCTGTGGCCTCCCTCCTCGAAGAAAGCAGATGGAGGATCGCCAATATCGATGCCACCTTGCTCGCGCAAGCACCTCGGCTTGGGCCCTATATCCCAGCGATGGAGCAGAATCTAGCCATCGATTTGGCCATTGAAACGGCACAGGTCAATATTAAGGCGACCACCACAGAGCATCTCGGTTGGATCGGGCGAGGCGAGGGGATCTCCGCCCTGGTAACTACCTTGCTAATCGAGTAAAAGCGTCGCTTAAACGCGCTTGAGGAGGACGTAGAGCGCCCCGGTACCCCCATCGATCGGGGTACAAGAGGCAAATCCTAGCACCTCCCTGCGACGCATGAGCCAGGACTGGACCTTCTGGCGGAGGACCCCGTATCTCTGAGGTGAGCGGTGCCCCTTTCCGTGGATGATCCGGACGCACCGGTAGCTCCGCTCGATG
>CAYUWI010000052.1:0-9124 GCA_964448275.1 uncultured Gammaproteobacteria bacterium
GCTGTGCACTGTATCCGGAGCGATCCGGCCCTCTGTCGCCGTCCCTTGAGGTTGGCTCGACGGCTTACCCACCACCTGGGGCGACCAGAGCCCGCGAGCCCGATCCTCCCCATCTTGCTTGGTTCCGCTGAGGCTGCCCTGCAGGCCCAAGAAGAACTCGCTTCTCAAGGTTTCCTTGTCCAGGCCATCCGACCCCCCACAGTACCTGAGGGGACAGCCCGGTTGCGGGTAGCTGTCCGTGCTCCGCACTATGAAGCGGATATCGACCGGCTTGGCGAGTCCCTGCAACCCTTTTTGGATCATTGTAAGACCGGATGAACCTCTTCGTTTCTTACCTCAACACAGGCTGACTGCCGACCTGGATGGGTTACATGGCCTACTACAAGGGGCTGGTACGCCGCGATTTCGGTCGGGCTGCGGTGAGTTATGATCGCCACTCTGACCTCCAGCGCCGAGTAGCGACAGAAGTGGCGACCCGGTACATCGCTTGGACCTCTTCAAAGGTGATGGACCGGGTGCTAGACATGGGGTGCGGTACCGGCGCTGTTGGGGAATCCTTGGCTCGAGGAGTGGCCCTTCCTTCTCTCCTAGTCCAGCTCGATCTAGCCCACCCGATGACCCAGCGGGCCATTCGACCCGAGCGACCCGGTGTGACCGCTGATGGTGAACGCCTTCCCTTTGCTGCCGAGAGCTTCGACGCAGTCCTCTCTTCATTAAGCCTCCAGTGGCTCAATGATCTCACAGGCACCCTTCAAGAGATCTACCGGGTGCTGAAGCCGAAGGGGCTGCTTGTAGCGAGCACCCTGGTCCAAGGGAGCCTGGCCGAGCTAGCCCAAACCTTAAGGTCTCTGGATGGGTCTCAGGCCTCTCCGACTATGCTCCCTCTCCTCGATCGAGCAAGCGTCCAATCTAGCCTGCACCGGTCCAAGCTGGTGGAAGGCCACTTCCAAGTCCGCTCTGAGACAGTCCGATTCTCTGAGCCTTACGAACTCCTCCGGGGGCTCAAGGGCTTGGGCGCCTCTGCCAAATCCCCCCCAACCGTTAAAGGCCTGCACGGCCGCCATCGGTTGGCCGAGATCTGCCGCAGGTATCGTGAGGTTACCGGTGTGCCCGAGGGTCCGGTACCGGTAAGCTGGTACGTTGCCTATTTTGTGGCGTGGAGGCCCTGAGACCATACTGTGGTTATTTGTACCAAGGCATCATCTCCTTGCGGAGGAGCGGGTTCGAGGGCTTTTCCAGGAGGCCAACCTCGGAGGGAAGAGTGACCGCACAAGGGCTTGTGATTACAGCGACCGGAACGGAGATCGGCAAGACCTTTATTACGGCCCTGATTACCCGTGAATTGCGCGACTGGGGGCTACCCGCTCACGCCCTTAAACCTATTAGCACGGGTTGTAGACAGGATCCTGAGGGTCGTCTCTGGAGTCCAGATGGTGACTCGCTCATCTTGGCCAGTGGTCTGGATCCCAGCGATTGGACAACCCATCAACGGTACTGTCTGGAACGCTTCGATCCTCCCCTATCCCCCCATTTGGCTGCTCGCCGATCGGGGCGAAGCCTCTCTCTAGCAAAGCTGACTCGCTACTGTAGGGATTGGGCAACTCGAGTTGACGGATATGTATTGGTGGAGGGGATTGGCGGGGTAATGGTCCCTCTCCGAGAGGATCGAACATTCCTTGAATGGCTCCAGGATCTGGGCTGGCCCACCCTCCTGGTGGCTGGAACCTATCTGGGCAGCTTCAGCCATACCCTCACCGCGATGCGCGCCCTCTCTACGGCAGGCATCGAGGTCGCTGGACTGATCCTAAACCAGAGCGCTCGAGAGCCTGTGTCCGCCGAAGAGACCCGAGCCTCTCTCTCTTGCTTCCTCCCGAGTACCCCGATCACCATCTGTCCTCAGCTCGAGGGGGTCACCTCTGCCCAAGCTCCTAACCTAGGAGCCGACCTAGGGCTCGCGGGTTAAGAGCCTTCAGGGTTGGCGCTCATGAAACGACTCAACCACGCCTTGCCCCGGCGCCGCAACTGGTCCCGCATGCCCGGGGAAAGCCGCCCCTGCCGTACTGCCTTCCAGTATCGGACTGCATCCTCAAGTGCGGCGTCGCGTTGGAGAACTCGATTGGGCATGCGGGTACATAGAGTGCGAATCAGTCGCAGGTCATCGAGCATCGAAAAGGCGTAAGAAAGTGACCACTCCCCTTCCTTCAGGATCCGGGTGGATGCCTCCAATAAAACCAAGGTGTGGCGCAGCATGGTCCCCACCCCATACCCGAGATTTGCCCGCTCCTTGTCGGCGTACAGCTCGATCAGGCGATCGGCCAAGCCGTTAGGATCGATGCCTGTTAGGTCGTCCTCCCCAGATTGGGGTTCCCAACTCGGCTCGGAGTAATCGAATACGAGCTGGCGAACCTTATGTTCCCGAAGACGCTTCAGCCGGAGCCACTCCTGGTACTGGAGTGTGTGCTCGGCCTTGATGCGAGCTTCCTGGACGCTAGAGGCCTCACTAAACGGTACTTCGACGCGCAATCCAGAGACACCATCATTGAAGGCAACCTGGTATAAGCTGCGGCTCGGATCCCGGATTGCCATGCTCATGATGTTGGGCGATTGTTGAGGCTGCGCCGTTGCCATGGTTTGTCCACCCTTTTACTTGCCTTGTAGGCTCACCGGTTCCCACCTGTTCCCTGATGATTACCTTGCCGACTCGTTATAGTTTTACCTGAGGACCCTGACCAGCTCAACCGAAGGCCTCTGCCACAACCCGCCTCATCGCAGTGGTCAGGTGGCTCAGTTCCGCAGAGTCGATGACGAGCGGAGGGGTAATATAAACGGTATCACCCAAGGGCCGGATCCAGACCCCTTCCTCGACGAATCGGTACCGCATCCAGTCCTTATAACGATGATGGGCCACCTGTAATGCCCCCATAGCCCCCTTGACTCGGACATCCGCTACTCCGGGGATCTCACGACAGGGTCCGAGTTCAGCGTGTAGTTGCTCCTCGATGGCTGCTACTTGTTCGAGCCGCGGCTCCTGGGCGAAGAGGTCGAGTGAGGCATTGGCGGCGGTACACGCCAGTGGATTCCCAGTAAAGGTCGGGCCGTGCATGAAGGCGGTCCGTTCATCAGGCCCGTAAAATGTCTGGAATACCCTGCGGGTTGCAACGGTGGCTGCAAGGGCCATCGTTCCGCCGGTAAGGGCCTTTGACAAGCACAATATATCCGGTGTGATACTGGCCTGTTCGCAAGCGAAAAGGCTGCCGGTCCGTCCGAATCCAGTAGCTACCTCATCTGCAATCAAGAGGGTATCAGCCCCTTGGCACAGGTCATGAACTCGCTTGAGTACTTCGGGAGAGTGGACTCTCATTCCCCCCGCCCCTTGGACCAACGGTTCGACGATCACCGCGGCGATCTCATCCCCCTGCCTTTCCAATAGGGCTTCCAACTCCGAGGGGCCGGTGCTCTCGGGTAGGGGCACCGTGGCATGCTCGGTGACCAGACCGCTGAAGGTGGACCGCAGAGTCCGGTAGGTGTCACTCACCGCCATACAGCCACTTGTATCGCCGTGGTAGCCATTCTCGAACGAGACCAATAGCTGGCGTTTATGTTGACCCCGGTTGGCCCAAAATTGGTGTGCTATCTTCAGCGCAACCTCGACGGCAACCGACCCCGAATCGGTGAACATCGTATGGTTCAAATCGCCGGGGGTCCACGCTGCCAGGCGTTCGGCCAAGGTCACCACCGGTTCATGGGTCAAGCCACCCAACATAACGTGCGGTAAGGTCTCAAGCTGCTGCTGCACTGCTGTTTGGATATAGGGATGGCGGTAGCCATGACAGGCCGACCACCAGGATGAGGTCCCGTCGATTAGCTCTCGCCCATCCGCTAGATGAATACGACACCCCTCGGCGCCTCGTACCGGGAAGGGGGGATCCAGCTCCTGCATTTGGGCATACGGGTACCAGACATGCTCCAAGGCCCGCTGCGGCCAGTTCTCGAGGTACCCAGATCCGAAAGCCTGGGTAGCGCCTTCAGTCAATCCACTCTCCCTCATCGGTTGGAATTTCGAGCTGGAATAGAGGCCGAGAGCACCAAATGAGGCTCTCTCATTGCTTTCCCCGTGCAGCCCCAGGGATCAGGGGATGTACATGAGAGTCCCCCTCCCCAAGAAGCGCTTCAACTTGAGCACGCTTGGCCCGCTCAACAGGGCGTCCGGTGACCGGAGAGTGAGGGGCTTGGCGAATGCCCTCTGGGGAGAAGACCGTGGCCACAACCAAGATATCGTCTTTCCTCAAGATGACTGTTGGGAACTCTTCGATCCGTGCCCCCATGCGCAGTCGCCCTGAGCCCCGTTCAAAGTTGATGCCGAGATCGTGTAAGGTGATCTCGACATCCTCAACGGTGTCGGCGAAAAGGTGGATGTTGATATCCGAGTGCTCGGTGGCTAATCCACTCAACACCGATCCGACCAAGCGAGGTCGGAATGCAGAAAAAAGAGCCATGGCCTCTAGAGCGATACCCCGTAAACGAGTTAAGAGGGCCTCACTATGGGCTTCGTCTCGGTACATCCGCAGTCGAAGCTCGACTTCTTCCTGAATCTCCCGATTCTTGGGGAGATCACGCCTTGCTCCACCACCTAAACGGCGGGTCGCTTTTCGTTTGGCTCCCCCATAGTCGTTGACCCCTTCCTCCACCATCAATCGTGCTGCTTCTTGGGCGAGTAGAATCCGCCGCCGGTTTTCCGGGGTACCCATGCCTCGCTCCTTCCCGTATCATCCCTGCATGTCTCATCTAAACAATATGCTATCGTCTAGGTTATCCTATGGAAAGCGGCTATGCGCTTTGAAGTGAAACGGTGATGCTCTGGATCAAGTCCTTCCATATCATGGCGGTTATCGCATGGTTCGCTGGTTTGCTCTATCTCCCCCGATTGTTTGTCTACCACGCCGGGACCACGAGCACAGAGGCCATGGCCACCTTCAAGGTGATGGAACGCCGCCTCTATCGCGCGATCATGCAACCGGCGATGGCTGTCGCGGTGGGGCTCGGGTTGTGGTTGTGGACGGTCTATTGGCCAGGTGCCGGTTGGTGGGTGTATCTCAAGGCGGCTTTTGCTGCGGTCTTGGTCGCCTACCACTTCTACTTGGGCCGTCTCGTGAAGACCTTTGCCGCTGACCGCAATAAGCGGTCAGCCCTCTTCTACCGGTGGCTCAATGAGTTCCCGACGCCCTTTCTCGTTGCCATCGTCCTCTTGGTCGAGTTCAAGCCCTGACACTAGCCATTAATGGAGTCTAGCCACCCCTCGAAAGGGATCACAACACTAGTACAATGAACTCTTGGTGATGCCTCCTGTGGGCTCATTTGGATCGGTGTCAAGGACCTAGCGCACGAATAGAGCCCCAAACCAGGAACGAGCCAAGGAGACAGATCCGATGGCGGTCTTCGAAGCCCAAACCGTTGATGGCATGCCTGATGTACTCACCGCTGTTGCCCCCCCTTCTGTTCTAACTATTGCTGGTTCCGATCCAAGCGGTGGAGCGGGTATTCAGGCTGATCTGGCGACAGTCGCGGCGTTCGGTTTCCATGGCACTGCTGCCATCACTGCTTTGACAGTGCAAGATACCGCCAACGTGGGGGGCTTTCAGGTCATTGAGGCAGCTTCAGTGGACCACCAGGCACGAGCAGTATTAGATGACCTTCCAATCGCAGCAATCAAGATAGGGATGCTGGGAAGTGCCGAAAACGCCTACATAGTGGCTGATCTGTTAGCCGACTACCCCGAAATCCCTGTTGTGGTCGATCCAGTCTTAGTCTCCAGCAATGGGACCCCTCTTGCGACGGAGGAGCTCGACGAAGCCCTCAAAGGGACACTATTCCCCCGCACGACCTTGCTCACCCCCAACGCCCACGAGGCCACTCGACTTAGCGATGAGGCAAAGACCCTCCAGGAACAGGCGGATGCCTTGACCTATTACGGGGTTCGGCATGTCCTCCTGACTGGCGGCCATCATGAAGAAGAGGATCCGGATACCGTAACGGATCGCCTTTACGCCCCCGGGGTCGAGGTCGAGGAGTTCTCCCACTCCCGGCTCCTCGGCTACCGCTACCACGGTTCGGGCTGCACCCTCTCAACTGCGATCGCCTGCGGGTTGGCGGATGGGTTTGAAGTCTTAGAGGCGGTAGGCGACGGGATTGAGTTTACCTTCCAGGCGTTGAAAGCTGCCTACATCCCTGGTCGTGGTCAGGCGGTGCCGGACCGCTTCTACCGGTGGCGTCCCACCGCAGAAGAGCCGTAGATCTCATCCAACCTGATAGCCTACCACTACCCTGCCACACAGGAGTTCGAGCACCGAATGAGGTTGAATAGCGTGGGGAGGTATGGCGGTGGACCGTAAGTGCCCACCTCATCCTATCCGTGGGGTCTATCTTCTGGCAGACCGTAAACGCATCGGTGATACTGCCTTGGAGGGGATAGTGACAGCAGCCCTCAAAGGGGGGGTAGGCGTGGTCCAGTACCGTGACAAGACTGCCGACCATGCGCGCAGGCTCCGGCAAAGCCAAGCACTGGCCGAGCTGTGCCACCAGTATCGGGTATCGCTGATCATCAACGATGACCCTGAGCTTGCACAACGCTCAGGGGCTGATGGGGTCCACCTCGGGGACGAGGATGCCTCGATCGAAAGCGCCCGAAAGACCTTGGGTCCCGATGCCTGCATCGGTGTTTCGTGCTACAATCAAATCGCTCGGGCCCGACAGGCTCAAGAGGCAGGTGCCGATTATGTTGCCTTTGGTTCCGTTTATCCGTCTTCGACCAAACCTTGGGCAGTCAAGGCCTCTCTTCACCTGCTGGGTCAGGCCTGTGGGGAACTGCGGATCCCTGTGGTAGCGATCGGAGGTATTACCCCTGAAAATACGGGGCCGTTGATCCAGACAGGTGTCGATACAATCGCTGTCCTCGGTAGCATTTTAGACTGCAATGATCCGCAAACGGCAGCACACGCGTTGAGCCAACACTTTCGCTAGCCTCCTACACCCTTTCCTGGCCCTGTCTTGGCCATAGGGATTCAAGTGCAGGGTGTGAGGGAGCCTCGCTAGGTGTAGTGAATAGAGGGGGATCTCTTGATGGCGTTCGATGGAATCAATTCTTAAGTTGCGCCTTCCATGGACTCCTTACGTGGATAACGGGTGTCCACGTACTCCTCAAGGAGATCCCGGAACTGCTCTGCTAGTTCCTCCTTGGTGCCACGGAAATTGGTATACTTTTTCCCATCGATATAGACGGGGCAGACTGGTGCCTCCCCAGTCCCCGGGAGGCTAATCCCGATATTGGCGGCCTTAGATTCGCCTGGACCGTTGACCACACACCCCATAACAGCGACTTTGAGCTCTTCAACCCCCTCGTACTCTTGACGCCAATACGGCATCCGCTGACGGACATAGGCATGGGTCTCGTTGGCGAGCTCCTGGAAGGTTGTGCTCGTAGTGCGTCCGCAACCTGGGCAAGCGGTAATACTGGGGGCGAATTGGCGGATGCCCAACGATTGAAGGATCTCCTGGGCAGCTTGGACCTCTTCCCGTCGATCTCCGCCTGGGGGTGGGGTAAGCGAGACCCGGATCGTGTCGCCGATCCCCTCAACTAATAGTGTTCCCATGGCTGTAGCCGACCATATATGGCCCTTCATTCCCATGCCCGCTTCAGTCAGGCCGAGGTGGAGCGGTTGCTCGGTCTGTTGCGCCAGCTCCCGGTAGAGCCGGATGAGATACTGGGGCACGCTCGCCTTGCAAGAGATAATGATCTGGTTTTGTGTCAAGCCACAGTCGAGGGCCAATTGCGTGGAGTGGAGTGCAGAGATAATCATGCACTCACTCATGACCTCCTCGGAGCTCTTACCCAGATCGAGGTCTGTGTTCTCCTGCATCTTCCTCATGACCAGGTCCTGGTCAAGCGAGCCCATGTTGACCCCGATACGCAACGGCTTCCCGTAGTCCCGGGCAAGCTTGCAGATGGTGGTAAACCGCTCATCCCGTTTGCTCCCCTTGCCTACATTTCCGGGATTAACACGGTACTTATCCAAGGCCTTTGCACATTCCGGATAACTATCGAGCAAGCGATGGCCGTTGTAGTGGAAATCCCCGATCAAGGGTACACCACACCCAGCCTGACGGACACGTCTCTTGATTTCGGGCACACATTCCGCCGCTCCCGGGGTGTTAACAGTGATCCGCACGAGTTCCGAACCTGCCTCGGCGAGCTCGACGATCTGTTGGGTCGTGGTCTCTACATCTTCTGTGTCAGTGCTTGTCATGGACTGCACCACCACCGGTGCATCCCCACCAACCTGGACATCACCCACCATAACTGGCACGGTCTTCCGGTGCTCGATGGAAGCCATTGGGGAAAACTCCTACTTTAACTATATTTGGTGTGACAGCCCTCGGGCGAACGATAAACTTGGAGGTTACGCTGTTGCCTCGGCCTCCTGGGTGGAGGCAGTAACAGAGCGCTACTCCTTGGCGTAATTGGCAATTTTCTCCTCGATCTTGGCAATCAAAGCAGGGAAACCCTCGTCTTTGATGATGCTACTGTACTCGGCCCGTTTTAGGGCGAGATTGCTCACCCCATTTACGATGACATTGATGATGCGCCATTTATCTTCCACTTGGTGGAGAAGGTAGTCAAACTGGACTTTGTCTCCATCGGACTTCATTAGCTGGCTACGCACCAGCTTGCCGCTGCCACGAGGCAGCGGGTGTTCTGTGACCGAGGTGAATTGCTGACCCGAATAGCTGGCGAATTTGCTTGCATAGTTGGCGATCGTCAGCTCTTGGAGGGTGGCCACGAAATTGCTCTTCTGTTCGGAATCGAGCTCTTTCCAGTGGTCACGGATCGCAAACTGGGCGATAAAGGAGAAGTCGTAGCTGCTCGTTATAACGGGTTTCAGCTCCTGATAGCGACCCTGATAGCGTAACTGATCAGCCTTCTTCATGACTTCAATGAGCTTGTCATGGAGGTGCTCTACCACCTGCGAAGGATTTCCTTGTGGGCCAGTGGTGGCTCCGAGGGAGGTAAACAACAGCATTAAAGAGGCGACCGCAACTTTTATCCGCAAATTTCACACCATCCAGATAG
>CAYUWI010000053.1:0-9097 GCA_964448275.1 uncultured Gammaproteobacteria bacterium
ATCCCGGCCCCAATTGACGCCGGTGAAGTGCCGATCGGGCTGGTTGGCCCCGCACACGAAGTCCGTCATCTGGGCCGCTTCGAAATCAGCGAGCACGGGGATATCGAGGCCAACCGGGCCGACCGAGCCGGGTTTGGCCCCGGCAAGTGCTTCGATTCGAAGGGGCGCTAGGAAGGCGAAGCTCCCACCAAAGAGCTCATGGGCAGCGGCCTTGTACTCATTGAGGTCACGGTCGCCGCGGAGGACCAAAGCGACAGGACCATGCTCCCCTTCAGCAAATAGGGTCTTGACAGTCTGTTCCGCAGGGAGGTTGAGGAGCTCGCACACTCCTGGAATCGTGTAGGCTCCTGAGGTCTCTACTGTTTGGAGGGACTCTCGAGCGGACAGGCGGGGACCCTTGTAGGGTGCAATCTCGGCGAGCTCGACATTGGCTGCATAGCTGCACTGGTGGCAAAAGGCGATCTCGTCCTCGCCGCTTTCAGCGAGGACGTGAAACTCGTGCGAGGCTCGACCCCCCATAGCCCCTGTCGGTGCTTCGACGGCACGAAAATCGAGCTCGAGGCGCTCCAAGATCCGAGTATAGGCCTCGAACATGGCCTGGTAGGTGCGGTTGAGGCTGTCGGTATCTGCCTCAAAGGAGTAGCCGTCCTTCATGATGAATTCTCGGGCCCGCATCACCCCAAACCGGGGGCGCGGCTCGTCACGGAATTTGGTCTGGATTTGGTAGAGATTGAGCGGGAGTTGGCGATAGGAACGGATCTCCCGGCGCACCAGGTCCGTAATCACCTCTTCGTGGGTGGGGCCGAGGCAGAAGTCCCGTTCATGTCGGTCGTGGAAACGGAGCAGCTCTGGACCGAAGTCGTCCCAGCGGCCACTCTCTCGCCAGAGTTCACCGGGGTGCACCATAGGGAGGAGTACCTCTTGGGCCCCGGCCTTGTCCATCTCCTCTCGAACGACTGCCTCGATCCGCTTGACCACCCGGAGTCCTAAGGGGAGCCAGGAGTACAACCCGGCAGCGAGGTGCCGGATCATACCGGCACGAAGCATGAGCTGGTGGCTTGCGGTTTCAGCTCGAGCTGGGGTTTCACGCTGAGTGGGAAGAAAGTAGTGAGACAACCGCATGGGCCACCCTCCGGTCTAGTAACAGAGCGATTGGGGGTCCAGGGTCTAGAGGCTACCCCGACCTGGAAGGGGGAACCGCTTATCTCGCTCGATCCACGCGTAAGCGGAATGGTTGTGGATGGACTCGAAGTTCTCTGTCCCGACCGTATACCATGCGATGGCATCGATATCTTCGAGTCGCCCCGCAATATCGCGGACGAGATCTTCAACGAACTTGGGGTTTTCGTAGGCGTGTTCGGTGACGTATTTCTCATCCGGTCGCTTCAGGACCCCGTATAGGTCAGAGGAGGCCTCCGATTCCACGATCTCGACCAGGTCCTCAAGCCAGATAAACTCCTGGCTCCGCACCTGGACGATCACGAGAGAACGTTGGTTATGGGCACCGTATTGGGAGATTGACTTGCTGCAAGGACATAGGCTGGTGACCGGGACCTGAACCTCGACGATGACGGTATAGGCGTCTTCAGTTAAGTGGCCGTTGAATGAGACCTGATAATCCATGAGGCTCTGCGCTCCCGTGACGGGTGCCTCCTTCATAATGAAATAAGGGAAGCTGACCTCCAGATGGGCCTCATCCGCCTCAAGCCGCTCTTTCATCTCTTCAAGGATGAGTCGAAAGGATGCGATCGAGATCTCGCGTTCGTGTTCGTTGAGGATCTCGACGAATCGGGACATGTGAGTCCCTTTGAAATGCTGTGGCAGGTCGACATACATATTGAAGTGCGCCAGGGTATGCTGCTCCCCCTGACTGCGATCCCTGACCCGGATCGGGTGGCGGATATCCTTGATTCCTACCTTATTGATCGGGCGCTGGCGTCCGTCGGGTAACCCTTGAACATCCTGGATCGGCGCCGAACAATCCGGGAGTGAATTGAGCTGGTCGGTTGAAACAACCACAGCATTTGCCTCTGGCTGCTCCGGGACCGTCATGTGTGTATCATCCTTTGCATTTATAGACACCTAAGTCGATTTCCTAGATAAATGGATAAAACAAGGTTTCTATTAGGAACCATAAACGCGCCAATGGGCGAAATAGCTTACTTCAAGAGGTATCCAAGCACAACTCATTACACCAGATCGATCGATAATGAAGTAAAATGAAGTAAGGAGTTGAACACTCTCCATCCATAAGGAAGGTCAGGATTCCCTCTTCACGACGTAGCGGGCGAGCTCTCGAAGGGGCCAGGCAGCAGGGCCCCACCCTTGTAGCCAGGCAAGGGCTGCATCCAGTTCCCGAGCGGCAAGCCGTTTGGCTTCATCGATGCCAAGTAGGGCAGGGTAGGTTACCTTGTGATGGGAGGCATCTGCCCCGACAGTCTTCCCAAGTGCCTCCGTATTGCCTTCGACATCGAGGATGTCGTCGGTGATTTGAAAGGCAAGGCCTATATGGGCACCGTAGGGCGCGAGCACTTCCAGGTGTTCTGAATCTGCACCCCCAGCCAGCCCTCCTAGGATGACGGAGGTCTCGAGCAATGCCCCAGTCTTCATACGATGGATCGTCTGTAGCTCTTCGACCCCAACCGCCTGGGCCTCTAGCTCGAGATCCAGGGCCTGTCCTCCGACCATCCCCGCATGGCCCACAGCGTGAGAGAGCCGTCGGGTCATCTCCAGTCGAACCTCGAGGCAGAGCTCTTCCGCCTCACTAAGAGTCTGAAAGGCGCAGCTCTGGAGTGCATCCCCAACCAGGATAGCAGTTGCCTCGCCAAAGGCCTTATGGCACGTAGGGTGGCCACGGCGCAGGTCATCATTATCGAGTGCAGGCAGGTCATCATGAACGAGCGAGTACGCGTGGATGAACTCGACTGCACAGGCCGGGGCCAAGGCGCGGTCGATGGGCACCTCAAACGCTTCGGTGGTCGCCAAGGCTATAATGGGGCGGAGGCGTTTGCCGTTGCCCAGGACCGCATAGCGCATAGCGGTGTTCAAATTCCCGAATCGGGGATCCCCATCGGGAAGATAGGTTTCCAAAGCCTGCTCAATGCGCTGGCGGCGTTCCTGTAGATAGGACTCAAATGGCGAAGGCACCGGCTGCTCACTCGTCGGGGAGCGGGTTCTCGTCCGTAAGGGGTGTTAGGTGCTCACTCCCTTGCTCACTCACCAGCTTGTGAACCACTTGCTCGGCCTCCCTAAGCTGGGTTTCGCACTGGCGGGTAAGGGCAATCCCCCGCTCGAAGTCACGCAATGCTTGCTCTAAGTTTTGCTCCCCCGACTCGAGGCGTTCCACGAGGGATTCAAGCTCTTGCAAGGCCTCTTCAAAGGAGAGCCCGGTAGAAGATTGTGATTCGGGGAAAGCGTGCTCCGGGGATGTAGCCATCGCTTCTATTTCATCTGAATTACGCAACCAACTGATAACCTATCTCGCAAGGTGACAGCATATTAAAGCAGCTTAGAGGTCAGCTGCAAGCGATCCATCCCTTGTCTGAAGGTGGAGAAAGAACTCACGATTACCCTGTTCACCTGGTAATGGGACCTCGAACTCCCCAAGAAGAAGCAGACCGAGAGCCTGTGCTTGATACTGGACTTGTCTAAGGGCATTTGCTCGGGCGATTGGATCCCGGACTACACCATTTTTGGGAAGCTGGTGGGGACTGAGTTCGAATTGTGGCTTGACAAGGACAAGCAGGCGGCCGCCGGGAATCGCCAGCTTCTGCAATGTAGGGAGAAAACGATTTATGGCGAGGAAGCTGATGTCTGCTACAACCCAGTCGAACGGGCCGCCGAGAAAAGCCGACTCGGTCGTCCGAACGTCTGTCTGTTCATAGGAGACCACATCTGGGTGAGATCGCAGCTTGGGATGGAGCTGATGATGCCCGACATCGATTGCGGTCACCTTGATTGCTCCCCGTTGGAGCAGGAGGTCGGTGAACCCCCCCGTAGAGGCCCCCACATCAAGTGTGTACAGTCCCCTTGGGGACAGATTAAAGTGGTCGAGTGCAGTCTCTAGCTTGATCCCGCCTCGAGAGACATAAGGGATGTCGGATTGAGTTGCGGTGATATGGACCGTGTTCGGAAAAGACAGAGCAGGCTTGTGAATGACATGGCCGTCGACAGAGATCGCGCCTACCTCGATTAGTCTCCGGGCTCGAGCCCGGCTCGTAGCAAACCCCCGCTGCACCAGGAGGCGGTCGAGCCGCAGTGTCATGGTCGTCGTCCTATACATCCCTGCGGTCAAAGAGTTAATTTAAGATTGTGAGCATTGTGCAAATGCCAAGAAGGCGCCCCTTATGTCAAATGTCATCATCGTGGAGGATCAGCTAACTGACCGGCGTATCCTAAGCCAGTTAGCGAGCAGCCTCGAGGAGAAGGTCACTGTAAACGCCTTCGCGGACGCCTTCCAGGCGCTTGCTTGGTTACGTGAGCATCAGGTTGATCTGGTCCTATTGGACTATAGGATACCCAATCTCGATGGGATCGAGTTTATCCGTCGCTTCAGGGAGATACCCGGTTGCAGCTCGGTCCCCCTCGTTGTCACCACAGTAATACAGGACCAGGAGACCCGCCATCGCGCGCTCGAAGCCGGAGCAACCGATTTCCTCACCAAACCCCTCGACTATCAAGAGTGTCGCGCACGTTGCCGTAATCTCCTGAATATACAACGTCAACGTCGTAGCATCAGCGAGCGCACAGCCCGGCTCGAAGCGGCCCGAAGCAGGACCCGGCGTGCCCTAACGACCCTGAGCCTCTGTAACAAGATCCTTGTCCGTTCGACATGGGAGAGTGAGCTCCTCAAAGCGATGTGTGAGTTGATGCTCGAGAAGGGGGGCTATCACTTTGCCGGTGTGGGTTATACCGACAGCTCCGCAGAGGGTTCAGTGCAATTGGCCACGGCAATGGCCCATGAGGCCGAGCCCCCCGAACCAGGCAAGCTGCTCGGTAGCCAGATCGACTTGGCCAACCACTCGATCGGTGAGGCCCTACGCAAGGGCTACCCTTATATCGTTTCAGATATGGGGAGGGATCCCAATTTCGAGCCTGTGCAGACGGAAGCCCAATTCTACGGATACACTTCGGCAATCATCTTGCCCCTCATGGTCGATTCTGAGCACCTGGGGTTATGGGCTATCTATTCGAAGGAGAGGACCGAGTTCCACTCGGAGGAAGTGACCCTCTTGACCCATACAGCCGATAGTTTGGCCTACGGGATCAAGGCGATTCGGGTTGAGGCCCAATGTGATCAGTTCAAGGAGGAGATCACCCGCCTTGCCTATTATGACGGGATCACGGGGCTGCCTAATCGGATCCATTTCCTCCAGTTATTGGAGAAGACCCTTGGCGGACATGAGTCGTCCAAGGTGGCAGCACTCCTCCTCGTAGACCTCGACCACTTCAAGTTGGTCAATGATACGGCGGGTCATGATGTAGGCGACACAGTATTACAGGCCGTGGTGCAACGGCTTCAGAGTCTCCTCGATGATGTGGATCTCCTCGCCCGTCAATACGGAGATGAGTTCATCCTCTTGCTTATGGATGAAGGAATGCTACTGAGCGAGGTCCATGGAAGCGAAGACCAGGCGACCGAGGCAATAGCCCAAAGGGCAGAACAAACCGCCCAAAGGATTATCGAAATCCTGCATGGGCCGTTCTTCATCCAAGGCTATGAGTACTACCTCGGTGCGAGTGTCGGTATTGCCTTGTTTCCAGTCGATGCCCAAGATCCGAATGCCCTTCTCCGCAAGGCGGATATCGCCATGTATCGGGCCAAGGAGGAAGGGGGAGCATGCTACCAGTTTTATGCCCAGGAGCAGACCGAGAAGCGCCACCGGAGATTGTCTCTTGAGGCCCAGTTGCACAGGGCACTCGAGCGCCAAGAGCTGGCGTTATTCTATCAGCCGATCTATGAACTCGCTTCAAAACGGATAGTGGGGGCAGAGGCGCTACTCCGCTGGCCGCAACCCCAAGGGCCGCCAATCCTCCCCGAGGAGTTCATCCCCATAGCAGAGGAGATCGGATTGCTCGTCCCGATTGGCGACTGGGTGTTTTGGGAGGTCTGTCGCCAATTACGGGTTTGGCAGGACCAGATAGCGCCACTGTATATCGGCGTCAACCTCTCTGTACGGCAGCTGTTGAGCAGTGGGCTGATCTCGCGCGTGACAGCGGCCATCAATGAAAATGGTATCGAGCCGCACCACCTCGAATTCGAGGTGACTGAGGGGACGATCATGACCGACCCCCATCGGATGGAGAGGATGCTTCAAGGGTTGCATGCCTGTGGGATCAGCCTTGCCATTGATGACTTTGGTACCGGCTTTTCCTCCTTGAGCCGCCTGAGACAGCTCCCTATCAATACCTTGAAGATCGATAAGAGCTTTATCCGTGGGCTTGCTTCTAAACAAACCAACCTCAGCATCACGAGGACCATCCTCCAACTCGCGGCCAATCTCGATATGTATGCTGTTGCTGAGGGGATTGAGAGCTCCGAGGAGTATCAGGCCTTAGATACGCTACAATGCCATTTTGGGCAGGGATTTTTCTTCGCCCATCCCCAACCGGCTGAGGAGTTTGTCGAATTGGCCCACAGGGATACAGCCCATTGCTTAGGTGTCCGATGAGATGACCACTCTGGGTACTTAAGGGGGTCAAAGGGCAATGCGTAGGGTCCAGAGGTTGAGCCAGGGACACCCAAGCCAGCTGTGGCGGCGTTTCTTGGACCGATTCCGTAATCGCTCCGATAGTGAGCACGAGCAGGCTATTGTCCGCCTCGCGGTGGCCTGTGTGGTGCTGATCTATCTTGAGCTCTATGGTTACTTCGCCTACGGCAGTTTGAATGCCTTCGGTGGACTCGTTGCCGCAACGGTCGGCTTTTTGGCGTTTGCACTCGTACTCTTGAGCTGGATCACAATTGCACCAGCCCCTTCGATCACCCGCCGGATCATCGGGATGCTCGCGGACCTGAACGTTACCTCTTTGCTTATGGCCTATTTCGGGGAGCCGGCTGCACCACTGTACAGTGCCTACTTGTGGGTAACTGTTGGCAACGGGTTGCGCTATGGTCAGGCCTATCTCCTACTTTCGACGTTGATCTCAGTGGCGGGATTTATTGGGGTCCTCTACCTCAATCCGTACTGGGCGCAGCAGTCGACCCTCGGATGGGGACTTGCCTTCGGGCTCTTTGTAATGCCCCTCTATTTCGCCGCATTGCTTCGCAAATTGACTAATGCCCGCAGGGAGGCTGAGCAAGCCAACCGCACCAAGACGCAATTCCTAGCGAATATCAGCCATGAGCTCCGGACCCCGCTGAATGGGGTAGTTGGAGTAGTCGATCTCTTGAAGGGGACCCCTCTGACCCCCTTGCAGCGCCACTTCATCAAGACGATCCAGACCTCTTCGGGGGCCTTACTGGGGCTGATCGAGGATATCCTCGATATCTCCAAGATCGAGGCAGGGAAGACCACCCTCCAGCCGAAAGAGCTCGACCTCCACGCCCTGATCAACAGCACTGCAGGGATGCTGGCCCCCCAAGCCAAACAGAAGGAACTGGCGTTTCATACCTATATTGACCCGCATGTCCCCTATCGGGTATGTGGAGATGAGCTCCGACTCCGTCAGATCTTGATCAACTTGCTGAATAACGCCATCAAGTTCACTGAACAAGGGGGGATTGAGGTCAATGTCTGGCGTACCCAAGAGGCTCGGGACCAAGTATCGGTCCAGTTCGAGGTCAGGGATACAGGGGTCGGGATCCCTGCTGAGTTCCAGGACCAGGTCTTCGATCCCTTTGCACAGGTGGATACCTCGCATACCCGTCAATATGGGGGTGTGGGGCTTGGAACTGCAATCGCCAAGGAGCTGGTTGAGCTGATGGGGGGGACCATCGAGTTGGAGAGTGAGCCCGGGGTCGGGACGACCTTCTACTGTCGGCTCCCGCTTGCCAAACAGGCCGAGGGTGGGAATCTCGATGATACTCTGCCGGTCGGCAGTCGGGTGCTGGTATTAAGTAATGACCCCGAGGTGGTCACTAGCCTCCAGCACTGGTTGCAAGGGTGGGGGCTCTCCCTTGAGGTCTATCGAGATGCGATCGCTTGTGAGGCAGCCTTGGAGAAGGCTGGACCGACGCAGGGGTATGGGGCCCTCCTAGTGGATGAAGGCTGCATCAGCGATCCAACCACCTTTGCCCAGAATTGCGGGACCCAAGAAGTGAGTCAATCCCTCCAGCTTGTCCTAATCCACCGCTACTCCCAGACCATGACCCACCAAAGTGCCTCCAACGCGGGTTACTCGGCCCTACTCTCTCTACCGCTCGAGAAGGCACTCGTTTTCAATGCGCTCCATGCCCTGCACGGTCCTCTGCCGGCCGATCAGGGGGTTATACCACTGCGCTCCGAGACCTCGACTCGGTCCAAGCCAAGCCGTGATCTCCATGTCCTCGTGGCCGAGGACAATGCGGTCAATCAGGAGGTGATCCGCCTCATCTTGGAAAGGGAGGGTTGTGTCGTCTCGGAGGTCAGCGATGGCGAGCAGGCGCTCGATGCCCTCGAGCAGACGAGCTACGATCTGGTCATTATCGATATGCACATGCCTTCCCACAGCGGCCTCGATGTGATCAAGATGTACCGCTTCATGACAACAGAAGCGGAGTCTGTGCCATTCCTTGTGCTGACCGCTGATGCGACAGCCGAGGCGGCCAGGGCGTGTGAAGAGGCAGGGGCAGAGGCCTACCTGACCAAGCCGATCGAGGCCGACCGGCTCCTAGAGGCGATCGACCGGTTGACCGGTACCACCTCCACCCCAGTACGGGAGCCGACAGAAACCGGCGCAAGAGAGCGTCCGACAAAGGAATCTCCTTCCGTATCCGAAGAGGATCCCAATGTCACTGTCGACGGCCGCTTGGTCTCCCCCGAGACCCTAACACAGCTCGCTGAACTCGCCAGTGATCCCCACTTCTTGTCCGAGCTGATCCACGGTTTCCTCGACGATAGCAGGGAGCGGCTCACCGAGATGGAGGCGGCCCTTGACGCGGACCGCCCCAGTGCACTCC
>CAYUWI010000054.1:0-9066 GCA_964448275.1 uncultured Gammaproteobacteria bacterium
GAGACGAATAGGGCAGTGGCCCAGGCGTCGGTCTCGGTGGCTCGTGGACCGATAACGGTCGCCGAGCGGGTTCCTCGCGCGGGCTGCCCGGTGGTGGGGTCGAGCAGGTGGTGATAACGGGTGCCTTGATAATCGAAGTGGCGTTCGTAACTCCCTGAGGTGGCGACAGCTTCCCCTGAGGTTAACTCCACTACTGCGATTACCTCCTGATCTCGACTGGGGTACCGAATCCCGACCTGCCACGGTCTGTCACCGTACTCCCCGATTACCCGTAAATCCCCTCCGGCATTGACCAGGGCATTGTGCACGCCGTTTCGGCGCAATGCGGCGATTGCTTGGTCTACCGCAAAGCCCTTAGCGATTCCCCCTAGGTCGAGGGCAGCCCCAAGGAGGGTGATCCGGCCTTGGAGGTGTCCTCCCTTCCGACGAAGCTGCACAGCAGGCGTTTTAGGCTGCTCTGGGAGGAGCTTGATAAGTTCCGACGGCTTCGGAGGCGCCTTGGGAAAGGGCGGAGTCCCGAAGCCCCATAAGTCGATCAACTGCCCGAGGGCCGGGTTGAATACCCCCCCGCTGGCCTGTTGAAGCGCCAAGGCGCGAGGCAACAAGTGGTTCAGCGGGGGGACAAGCTCTTGCCACTGCCTTTGGGCTGACTCATTGAATGCCTTCAGCACACTCCCTGGGTCGTCGGGGTGGAGACGCCGGTGGATCCGGCGCATCGCCCGAAAGGCCGCATCCGCGGCGGTTGTGAAGACCTCCTTGTCGACCTCAACCCCTGAGATCTTCACTACTGTGCCTAAGATGAAGGCCTGCTGGCGGTGGAGGTCAGGGGCACTGTAGCAATTCGTGGCGATCGCTATAGCCACTCCAGCCAACCAGCTCCTGGAGATACGAGGCGAGGTGAGCCTACCCCGAACCATAGGGGGATCGGCCTCCTTCTAACCGTTCCTCAAGGATTGTGAACAGGGAGTCACAGATATTAATCCCTGCATACCGGTCGAGCTCTTGGACCCCTGTTGGGCTAGTGACATTGATCTCGGTGAGGAAGCCTCCAATGATATCGATGCCGACAAAGAACAAGCCACAGCGGCGCAGCTCCGGAGCAAGTTGGGCGCAGATCTCCCGGTCGCGGGAACTCAGCTCGACGAGGTGGGTGGTCGCCCCTGCCGAGATGTTCCCACGCGGATCGCCTTTCTGAGGAACCCGCATCAGGCCGTAGGGGATCGGTTCCCCATCAATGAGGATGATCCGTTTGTCTCCCTTCTCGGCCTCCCGGAGGTATTTTTGGGCCATGACGAACCGTCGCCCGCGCTGGGTTAAGGTCTCAATGATGACGTTGAAATTGCGCTCACCTTGAGAGACGAGGAAGACACCTTCCCCACCCCGCCCCTCCAAGGGTTTGAGCACAATTTCTCCATGCTCCTGCAAAAAGGTGACAAACTCACCTAGCCTGCGGGCAACCAGTGTCTGGGGTGAGAGGCCTGGGAAGTAGGTGGTAAACATCTTTTCGTTGGCCTCACGCAGTGCCGCGGGATGGTTGATCACCCAGGTTTCTGGGAGGGCTCGCTCCAGGATGTAGGTCAGGTAGATATACTCCATATCGAACGGTGGATCCTTGCGCATCAAGATCCCATCCAAGCGACTCAAGGGACAGCACTCTTCGGTCCCGAGGAGATAGTGGTTGCCCCATTGGCGCGTTACTTGAAGGGGAAACATCTGCGCCCAGGGGGTTTGGTCGCGTAGGAAGAGGTAATGGGGTTCCATATAATAGAGCCAATACCCTCGGGCCTGTGCTTCTAGGAGCATGGCGAGGGTGGTGTCCTTCTCGATATGGATCTCGCCAATAGGGTCCATGACGACCCCGAGGCTCCTTGCCATGGTTTATCCTCGACCGATTTGATGGAGAATGAGGGAGGTGCGCCACTGTCATTGGGGATGGAGCCCATCACCCCATTGGATCTGGGCCCAGACAAGGGCAGCGACTGCCGCTGTCTCGGTCCGCAAGGTACGTGGACCGAGGACTGCCCTTATGTACCCGGCCGCTTCGGCTTGCCCGATCTCTTCCTCGGTCAATCCCCCTTCGGGGCCAATCAAGAGGTGCACGGGATCAACAAACTCAGTGGACCCCATCGCAGGGAGAGGACAGCCCTCGATATCGAGTACATAGCCCCAAGGAACCGGACCCGCTAGAGCCGCCCTCAAGTCTTGGATTGGGGCAATATAGGGTAGGCGGTTGCGGCCACACTGTTCACAAGCAGAGGCAGCGATCCGGGTCCAACGTTCACGGTTCTTCTCCGCCTTGGTCCCAGCCAACCGTCGTACACTCCGACTTGTCTGTAGGGGGTGAATCTCATCCACCCCTAGCTCGGTGGCCTTTTGAACGATCCAGTCGAGACGCTCGCCCTTTGAGACGCCCACCTCGAGTATTGTCTGGAGAGGCGAGTCTCGGGTGATCGGGTTAAAAGTGTGTAGGCTAAGCTTGGGGTGGTGCCTCGATCCGGTCAGCTTGCCCCAGAACTCACCTCCCTGGCCGTTGAATGCGATTACCGCATGGCCTGGCTCGAGCCGCAGCACCTTGATCAGGTAGTGGGCGTGCTCTTGGGGCAGAATGAGCTCTGTCTCCACTTGCAGCGTTTCGGCGAGATAGATCCGGGGCGTCCGCATAGGGTCGATCTACGAGGTAGCTGGCCCTGGCCCTTTGCATCTTATGATCCAGTTCATTTACTTTTAGTTCGATACAAGGCGAACCTAGACATATTTGATAATATATATTCCTTAAGTTTGCTTGGCTAGACTCGAGAAACGGTGACGAGTTTCACCTCGAGCCATCACTAAAGGGATGCCAGCGATGGTACGGACGGAGACGCCGAACTTAGACCCTACGATGAAAGCGCCTGACTTCCGTCTGTTGGGGGTCGATGGGAGGGAATATACACTCCAAGACGTGCGTGGCCCAAACGGGCTTTTGGTGATGTTTATCTGTAATCACTGCCCCTACGTGCAGGCAGTGGAGGACCGTATCCTACGAGATGTCCGAGAGCTTCGCGAATATGGGATCGGATCAGTGGCAATTAGCTCCAACGACCCCACTGATTACCCTGAGGACTCCTTTGAAAACATGCAAAAGCGGGCCCAGGAGAAGGCCTATCCTATGCCGTATCTCTTTGATGCCACGCAAGAGGTGGCTCGGCGTTATGGTGCGGTCTGTACCCCCGATTTTTTCGGGTTCAACGCTGATGGCGAGTTACGCTATCGCGGTCGCCTGGATTCAAGCCGTAAGGAGGCAGTTCCAGGGGCGCGGCGGGAGCTCTTTGAGGCGATGAAACAGATCGCCGAGACTGGGGAGGGCCCAGCGGAGCAATGGCCCTCTATGGGCTGTTCCATCAAGTGGAAGGAGCAGGCGCACTAGGGTACCCACCTTCCTTCGTGGGGAGGCCCTCGAAACGGGGATGAATAGATGGCTGGACTTTTGCCTTTATGATGGGCAGAATCTGGGGCCATTTTACAGTGTGTAATACTGCCTAGTCCGCTAAGACCACCCTCATTGGGCAGCACCGGACCGCTTCCCAGTTGCCTATGAGTGCAGCCGTGATCCGAGTGGTGAGGGCGATCGCCTTGGTGTGGCTTACCGCGATGCACCGAGAGGCACTGGGAAGGTTTCCCTCACTGAGCTGATTCAAACGAAAAATGGCTCTCAGAAGTCCCCTTTGTGCCCCTGCTTTACAAAGGTTGCTCGCCGCTGAGGGCGCCACTGAGCAGGGTTGCGGGTTGTTCGACAACAATGAAAGGGAAATGAAAGGGATCGGTCATGTCGATGTCAGAGCTATCCATGCCACTAATACAAGTCACCGAGTCGGCCGCACGAGCGGCAGCCCCCTGGATCGGTCGCGGTGATAAGAAACGAGGGGATGGTGCCGCGGTGGAGGCGATGCGTCAGGCCATGACCTTGGTTCCAATGGATGGAGAGGTGGTGATTGGTGAGGGGGAGAAGGATGAGGCCCCTATGCTCTATAATGGCGAGTCTGTCGGCAGCGGTGATGGCATGCGGGTGGATCTCGCCGTGGATCCGGTGGAGGGAACGAATTTCCTTGCAAAGGGGATGTCGGGGTCTATTGTGGTTCTCGCTGCGGCACCTGAAGACAGCTTGTTCCGTCCCGGACCTGGATTCTATATGGATAAGCTGGTGGTCCCGCCCCCCGCGCGTGGCCAGGTTGATCCCGAAGCCACCCTGGCCAACAAGCTGGATGCACTTGCCGAGGCTTTGGATAAACCGACCGAGGAGCTGCGGATCTTCGTGCTAGAAAAGCCGCGACACAAGGAGCTTATCCAGCAGATCCAGGAGCTTGGGGCTCGGGTGCGCCTCGCCTCTGATGGAGATGTAAGCGGTGGGATCATGGCAGCCTTGGGCAATAATGTAGATGCCTTGATGGGAATCGGTGGGACCCCAGAAGGGGTGATCACTGCTTGTGCGGTCCGGGCCGTAGGCGGCGACATGTATGGGGCGATGGCACCACAGAAGGAGGGGGAAGAGGAGAGAATCCGAGAGTTCGGTCTAAAGCCTGGGCAGATTCTGACCCTTGATGATCTTGTGAAGGGCGATGATGTCCTGTTTGTGGCGACTGGCCTGACCTCCGGGGACCTCTTGGATGGTGTCGATTTGGGCCCGGATTCGGTCAATACTGAGACCCTATTAATGGCTGGTACAACTGGGACGATTCAGCATATTTGGACTGAACGCTCCATATTTGGGTGATCCGCAGTCGGGGATTCGGGTTCCGTCTCCCGGGGTAGCGGGGCCGTGTCCTAGAGGGGGGTGTGAAGGTAATAGTGCGTCTCTGTCGGATCCGGAGGCGCTACTAGGCTTAAGCTGCCTTGTAATCAGGAGGTCGATTGAATGGAACAAGTGGACCGCAGGCGATTGGCGAATGTCATCCGCTTTTTAGCCATGGATGCGGTACAGGCGGCGAATTCGGGGCACCCCGGTATGCCGATGGGGATGGCTGATATTGCCGAGGTATTATGGAACGATTACCTCAAGCATAACCCGAATAACCCGCATTGGCCTGACCGGGATCGGTTTGTCCTGTCCAATGGGCACGGTTGTATGCTGCTCTATAGCCTTCTCCATTTGACCGGCTACGCGCTTCCGATCGAGGAGCTCAAGAACTTCCGCCAGTTTGGTTCCAAGACGCCGGGCCATCCCGAATATGGTGTTACTCCGGGGGTTGAGACGACCACCGGCCCCCTCGCACAGGGGGTAGCCAATGGAGTGGGGATGGCCATTGCGGAAAAGGAGCTAGCCAACGAGTTCAATCGAGCAGGTCACCAGATCGTCGATCACTATACCTATGTGTTCTTAGGGGACGGCTGCCTAATGGAGGGGCTAAGCCATGAGGCCTGCTCCCTTGCTGGGACCCTGGGACTGGGTAAGCTCATCTGTTTCTATGACGACAACGGTATCTCCATCGACGGCCAAGTCGACGCCTGGTTTACCGATGATACCCTCAAACGTTTTGAGGGCTATAATTGGCATGCAGTTGCGGTAGATGGCCATGATCCGGATGCGGTTTCACAGGCGATTGCGTCTGCTCGAGCCAATACCCACCAACCAAGCTTGGTTGCCTGCAAGACGACCATCGCCTATGGCGCGCCGAGCAAGGCAGGCAGTGCCTCGACTCATGGGGCGGCACTCGGTGAGGAAGAGGTCGCTGCTGCACGCAAGGCATTAGGTTGGTCCACGCCACCATTCGAGATCCCTCCCGATATCGCGGAGGCTTGGGATCACCGAGAACAAGGGAAGCAGGCCGAGAATGCCTGGAGAGCGCGCCTTGAGGCCTATCGCCATGAGTTTCCAAAGCTGGCAGCGGAGTTCGAGCGGCGGATGGCCAAGGAGCTGCCGCCCGCATTTGAACAGGATCTTGACGAGCTCATCCAAAAGGTCCGCGATCAGGCCCCTTCAGATGCAACGCGTAAGATCTCCGGTAGTGCCCTGAATACACTAGTGGAGAAGGTGCCTGAGATCCTTGGGGGCTCGGCCGATCTCGCGCCGTCCAATAATACCAAGTGGGAGGGTGCCGAGATCATCACCAGGGCCCGAGAGGAGCGCGGCGAACACGGACGTTACCTCCATTACGGGGTTCGAGAGTTCGCCATGGCCGCTATCATGAACGGGATTGCCCTGCATGGGGGATATCGCCCCTTCGGGGGAACCTTCCTCATCTTCTCCGACTATATGCGGAATGGCATTCGCCTTTCAGCGTTGAACCATCAGCCAGTGATCTATGTGTTCACCCATGACAGTATCGGGTTAGGGGAGGATGGCCCGACGCATCAGCCTGTAGAGCAGTTGCCTAGCCTACGCGCAATACCCAACTTTAATGTGTTCCGTGCTGCGGATGCGGTGGAGACAGTCGTTGGCTGGAAGATCGCCCTTGAGTCGCGGGAGCGGCCAACGGCTTTGGTTTTGACGCGTCAAAAGGTTGGTGCCCTAAATCACACAGATGAGACAGTAGCAGGTGCGGCCAAAGGGGCCTATGTGATCTCTGAGGCTGAAGGGGGAGAACCGGAGGGAATCTTAATCGCCACCGGCTCCGAAGTTGAATTGGCACTTAAGGCGCAAGCACAGCTCAACGCCCAGGGTAAACGGGTTCGAGTCGTCTCCATGCCCTCCTGGGAGTTATTCCAGGAGCAGAGCAAAAGCTATCGCGAAGCGGTTCTACCTCCTTCCCTTCGGCGACGGGTTGCAGTGGAGGCTTCAGCCACCTTGGGGTGGGAACGGTATGTGGGAGGAGAGGGCAAGGTAGTCGGTCTGGATCGTTTCGGCGAGTCGGCCCCAGGGAAGGTGGTCTATGAGGAGCTTGGATTCGTCCCTGAAACGGTCGTCGCTGCCTATAATGAGCTGGCTAGCGACCCCTCTTGACAGTCAGAGCGCCTCTCGGAGTGGGTTAAGAGTTTGAGACGACTTTGGCTTTTGGAGGAAGTATGAGCATCCGGGTAGGAATCAATGGATACGGACGGATCGGTCGGAATATCCTACGGGCTCTGTATGAGTCCGAACGGAGCCAGGAGCTCCAGATCGTGGCAATCAATGACCTCGGTAAGGCAGAGACCAATGCCCACCTAACCCGTTACGATTCTGTCCATGGGAGGTTCCCTGGGACTGTAACGGCGGAAGGTGATGATACCCTTATAGTCAATGGCGATTCGATACGGGTTTTCTCCGAACGTGATCCTGCCAAGTTGCCCTGGGGTGAGGTGGGAATTGATGTAGTGCTCGAGTGCACTGGGCTGTTTACCGAGCGGAGCAAGGCGGCCATGCACTTGGAGGCGGGGGCCAAGAAGGTGTTGATCTCCGCACCGGGCAAGGGAGAAGATCTGACGGTGGTGTATGGGGTCAATGAGGACATGATCGACCTTCAGAATCACCAGATCATTTCTAATGCTTCGTGCACGACCAACTGTCTGGCCCCACTAGTCAAACCCCTCCATGAGCGGATTGGGATCGATCATGGCCTGATGACCACGATCCACGCCTTTACGAATGACCAAGTGTTGATCGATGTCTACCATAAGGACCTGCGTCGGGCCCGTTCGGCCGTCCATTCCCAGATCCCTACGAGTACCGGGGCGGCGGCAGCGGTCGGTAAGGTCTTACCTGACCTTGATGGTAAGCTGGATGGCTTCGCGGTCCGAGTACCTGTGATCAATGTCTCTTTAGTGGATTTGACCTTTGACGCGAGCCGCGCTACCACTGTCGAGGAGGTCAATCGGGTAGTCCGAGAGGCAACTGAGGGTGAAATGCACGGTATCCTGGGATACAACGAGGAGCCACTGGTCTCCCAGGACTTCAACCACGACCCGCGTTCTGCGATATTTGAGGCCTCTTTGACCAACGTCATGCAGGGGAGTCAGGTCAAAGTGATTGCCTGGTATGACAACGAGTGGGGCTTCTCCAATCGGATGCTTGATACTGCTTTGAAGGTAGCAGGCGGCTGAGTTTGAGGAAAGGCATCAGCATGGGCATAACTCGGATGACAGACCTTGACCTGCAGGGCAAACGGGTCTTGGTGCGCGCGGACTTCAATGTTCCTCTGGATGACCACCGTACGATCACGGACGATTCTCGCCTGCGAGCGGGTTTGCCGACCATCAAATACGCGGCCGAAGCGGGGGCGCAGGTGGTGATTGTCTCCCATCTTGGGCGCCCGAAGGGAAAACCTGACCCAGCCTTTTCTCTCGCCCCAGTGACCCAGCGATTGGAGGAGTTACTCGGTCGAAAGGTCCCTTTGATTGAAGACTGGTTCGAGGGATCCCTTGAGGCCCTTGATGGACTCCAGGATGGGGATGTAGCCGTTCTTGAAAACGTCCGTTTCCATCCTGGGGAGACTGCCGATGATGAGGACTTAAGCAAAAGGCTCGCCAGCCTCTGCGATATCTACGTCAATGACGCCTTTGGTACTGCACATCGGGCACAGAGCTCGACTCATGGGGTTGCTCGGTATGCCCCGGTCGCTTGTGCCGGCTTGCTTTTACTCGAAGAGATTGAACACCTCACAGCAGCCCTAGAAGATCCAAAACGGCCCCTTGTAGCGATCATTGGCGGTGCAAAAGTCTCCGATAAGTTGGGGGTTTTGCAGTCCTTGAGCGCGAGAGCAGATCAGTTAATCGTTGGCGGGGGTATCGCCAACACCTTCCTGTTCGCAGAGGGGTACTCGATCGGCGCGAGTCTAGCCGAACCCGGTCGGCGTGCAGATGCCGAGGCGGTCATTGCAGCGTGCCGTGATAAAGGGGCGGAAGTGCCATTGCCTACGGATGTCGTAGTCTCTACGGAGTTCTCTGCCCAAGCTCCGGTATGGGTCCGTCGGGTGGATGCTATGAATGAGGGAGATGTTGTCCAGGCGGGGGAGATGATCCTCGATTTCGGGTCGGAATCGGCTCAGCGCGTCGCTTCCCTCGTCAAGTCCGCGGGGACGATCCTATGGAATGGCCCACTTGGGGCCTTTGAGTTGCCCCAGTGCGCAAACGGCACCCGCGCGCTTGCCGAGGCCGTAGCTGAGAGCTCCGCTTTCA
>CAYUWI010000055.1:0-8677 GCA_964448275.1 uncultured Gammaproteobacteria bacterium
CCGGTCGGTCCGAACGCCGCGACCGACGAGCACCTCGGCCGTCTGGAAGAACGTGGCCGCGGAGGGCGGCCTGGTCCTGGGGCTGGGCTTGCTGGGGGCCGCTTTTGGCGCCTGGGTCTCGGGCATGATCGGCAGTATCCTCCCCAACACCCAGCTCAAGCGGTTCGATAAGGACCTCGAGGCTGGCCGCATCCTGCTGATGGTCGATGTCCCTGAGGACCGGGTCCCGGCGATCCGGGAGCTGATCAAGAAACACCACACCGAGGCCCAGGATAGCGGGCTCGAGCCCGAGGTCCCAGTGTTCCCTTAACTGAACAGGTACCTATTCCACTGATTTGAGACTGAGAGCGGAGCACGCAAGGAGAGTATCACCAAGGCCAGGTCCCCTGATCAGTCCGGTACTCCAAAGGCGGAGGGACCTGGCCTTTTTCCGAGGTCAAAGCAGGAGATCGGTATGGCTCTAACGGAGAAAACCTGCACCCCGTGCCGTGGCGGGACCCCACCACTAACGAAAGAGGAGGCCGAGCAGTATCTCCCTCAGGCACCAGGCTGGGAGCTTCAAGATGAGGCAACCCGGATCAAACGGCTCTATAAGTTCAAAAACTTCGCGCAGGCTATGGAATTCGCTAACAAGGTAGGAAATCTGGCCGAAGAGGAAGGCCACCACCCAGATATTACCTTCGGCTGGGGTTACTGTGAGATCGTCTTCTGGACCCACAAGATCAAAGGGCTCCATGAGAACGACTTCATCATGGCCGCAAAATCCAATCAACTCGCGGAATCCATGGCGACGACCTAAGCCTTTCCCCGATAAGGCCGTGGCATAGACCGGGAATCCTACCCTTCCCGAGCGTAAGCGGCCTCGCGCATTAGGTGCTTCATCGTCGCAACTGCACCTCCGAGGCCATCGAAGAGGGCCCGGGCGACGATTGCGTGGCCGATGTTGAGTTCCTTGATCTCGGGAAGGGCAGCCACTGACTGGACATTATGGTAGTCCAAACCGTGGCCGGCATTGAGCTGGAGGCCTAGAGTACGGCCCTGACGGGTGGCCTTCTCAAGGCGGGTGAGTTCAGTATAACGGGCCTCCGGATTGTGAGCACCGGCATAGGCTCCGGTATGGAGTTCTACAACCTGGGCCCCAGCCGCCGCCGCTGCTTCAAGCTGCTCAAACTCGGGATCGATAAAGAGTGAGACCCGAGTACCGACTGCCTTTAATCGTTCACACACCTCGCGTACAGCGTGTACCCGCGAGGGGATATCCAATCCTCCCTCGGTAGTTAGCTCCGCGCGGCGTTCGGGAACCAGGCAGCAGTCCTGGGGTTGAATCGACTCCGCGATGGTCACCATCTCCTCTGTCATGGCGAGCTCCATGTTGAGCTTCGTATGGACCATCTCGGTAAGCAGTCGGATGTCCCGCTCCTGGATATGCCGCCGGTCCTCCCGAAGGTGGGCGGTAATCCCGTCGGCCCCTGCCCGCTCACACTCTAGGGCCGCCTGGATCGGTTCAGGGTAGCGGGTATGCCTCGCCTGTCGCAGGGTTGCAATATGATCGATATTGACACCCAACTCGATCATTGCCTTTGCCTCCTGTCCGGGTGGACCACCCACCCTCTAGCTCAATGTGCCACGCTACCCACCCAGTTCATGCATGTCTTCCCCATACCCTCCTTTTTTATTTTAACAGAAACTGCCTGCTCTCATCGCGGTCCCTATCGGAGACAAGGGAAGGCGATTACCTTACCCTACTAACCTGCAACGACTCCACCTCAAATTGACCCGGCTCCGAAGCCCAAGTACGGTATCATTCACTGTTGCGTCCGGTCGCCAAACAACCAATCATGGCTAACCACACAACTCAAGCCGGTCAGGATTTCTCTGTATACTTGCCCTTGCCACAAAATCCAGTCTTGGACTCGGTTACGTCTGGGCTTCTAATCCTCCATTGCCTGTGAAGATGCGTTTACCTATTGCCGTTACCCAAGGCCAGGCCTATCTGACTCCCCCTGCCCTCTACCTCTTTGGTCTCAGTACGGGCCTTTCGACAGCGGGAATTACTATCGCCCTCGGTCTTATGCTTGTCACCCTATTGATCCGACCCTGGCCCTTTTTCCGTTTTGCCCGTCAATCACCCATCTTTTGGGTAGCCACCTTCCTCACCCTATACATCCTCGCGCGTGCCTATTGGGCAACCCTGCAATTCCCACAAGCCACGGAGGTATTGAAAGACAAGGCAGACGATCTGCTGATGATCGCGGGCCTACCGGCCCTTATCCTCGCTTGGCACCTATCTCAGGCGCCCCGCCGCGTCTATCCCCTGATAGGAGTTTACATCCTTGGTCTCCTGATCGCCTTTTTCCATCACGCTGGCTGGGACACATTCTGGGCTTACCTCAATGGGGAAGAACATGCTCGGCTACGCTTCGGTGGCTCCTTCAACACCATTGGTGCCCTTTTTGCTACTGGGTTTTTGGCTACCCTTTCATTAGGGATCGATTGGCTTCGGCGTCTGCGCGGAAGGTTTGCGAACGGGGGAATACTGTGCCTCGGAGGGTTCCTCATTTTGACCGGTATCTTTTTGGTGCTGATCGTCTTCTGGAACCAGTCCCGGACTGTCTGGATTGCCTTGGCCCTATCCCTTTTTGTATTGGCACTCCTTCAATTTCACCAAACTCGAACCCCAGGAGGGGAAAAGCGAACGGTAGCGCTTACAGTGGGAACCCTCCTCTTATTATTACCGGGACTGGGATTACTCCAGGGCCACGAAATGGTCTGGAATCGCATCGAGGGGCTGAGCACCAATGTCCAGGACGTCCTGACCGGGGAGGTTGGACCACAGACCTCGGAACCGGTCGAGGTTCGGTTTCGCCTGCTCGAGTCGGGCTGGGCTGGTATTCAGAGGCGTCCACTCTGGGGTTGGGGACCCGGCAACTTGGGAGCGGTTGTGGAACAGGCCGGCTATCCCACCCTCAAGCGCTGGCCTCACTTCCACAACCTCTACATTCAGCTGGCGATCGGCCTAGGGCTTGTGGGCATTGGCGGCTTCGCTGCCCTCCTGGGCTGGGGTTTACGGGATCTCTATCGGGCCTACCGAGAGGGCCACATCGAGCCCCCTCTTCTAGTATTCATTGCCTCAACCTGGACCTTTTTTCTGGTCCTGAGCCTTGGCCAGATCCGCCACGATGATCCCCAGGGGAAGGCCTATTTGATCCTTCTGTTGGGGCTTACCTTCCTAGGCGGGGTCAAGCGTTACCGCGACTCTTCAAAGGCTCGGGACCCTGAGGGACCCACCTGAGGCCTGTCTCCTTGGAATCACCCGATCCGATCATCCATATCGGCTACCACAAGACAGGGACTGGCTGGTTCCAACGGCGCTTTTACCCAGCGGTGACCAATGCCTGCTACATCCCCCGGGCAACCGTACGCAAGGCCTTACTGGAGCCCACGGCTCTCCACTTCGAACCCGAGTCTGCCCGCCGCACTCTTGGTCTCGATGCGGAAGGGTGCGGCCAGTCCGTCATCCTTTGTGAGGAGGAGCTGAGCGGTAATATTCATTTAGGCGGCCTTAGGGGATGCTTGACCAAAGATGTCGCCTACCGCCTCAAAAGGACCCTTCCCAATGCCCGAATTGTGCTCTTGCTCCGGAACCAGTATGCCGCGTTGGCCTCGAGCTACGTTCAGTACGTCAAAGAGGGAGGCACCCACTCCCCTCATCACTATTTCTTTCCGGAGGATCGTTATCGGCGGGCCCACTATGCCCTGCAGAAGGGGCCGCATTTCACCTTTGCCCACTTCGACTACCACACCCTAATCCGGCACTATGAGAAGGTATTCGGCCGCGATCGGATCTATGTCTTCCTATTCGAAGACTTCCTGAAGGAGGCTGGCTTTACCCAGTCGTTCGTTAAGGAGTTGGGCCTACAGGTAGACCTCCACAGGATCCCAACGGATGATGTCAATCCCGGCTACCCAGCGGCCCTTCTCCCTCTGGCTCGAGGTTTGAACCACTTCACTTGGCGCAATGTACCGGACAAACACTACTTCATTTCCATTCCAGCCTTCCATCGTTTCCGCATCCTGGTACTTCGTGGGATCACCCGTTTGACCCGGCCATTGGATTTACCCAAGTTCGGGGTCAGCCCCGAGGTAAAAGTGGCGGCGGCGAGATGGTATGCAGAGGGCAACCGGCGGCTGATGGAGGAGCGGGGCCTCGAGTTGGCTTGGTACGGCTACCCCTTGGATGAAGGGGAACCATGAAAACGATCCGAGCGGTGATCCCGGATGCACACGCGGGACCAGATCAAGCCCTGCCCCTTTTAACGGAGCCTTGGCCTGATCAGCATGGACTGCACCCTTGCAGGGCAGCTACCCCTACGGGCTGGCGGTTGGCTCCTCAAGGAGAGCTAACAGGTATTGGCCGTAGGCGTTCTTCTTCAGGGGCTCAGCGAGCCTCGCCAGCTCTTCGCTCGAGATGAAGCCCATGCGCCAGGCAACCTCTTCAGGGCATGCGATCTTCAACCCTTGACGCTCCTCCATGACCTTGACGAAGTTCGCTGCATCCAGGAGGGCCTCGTGGGTGCCTGTATCTAACCAGGTGGTCCCGCGACCGAGTAGCTCGACGTGGAGATCACCACGTTCCAAGTAGATCCGGTTGATGTCACTGATCTCGAGCTCACCGCGCTGGGAAGGGGTCAAGTCGCGTGCAATATCAATCACATCATTGTCATAGAAATACAGGCCGGTCACAGCATAGTGGGATGGTGGCTGGCGCGGTTTCTCCTGAATATCGGTTATCCGTCGGGTAGGGTCAAAGGCAACAACCCCATAGCGCTTCGGGTCCTTGACGTAATAACCGAACACCGTCGCCTGACCGCGGGTTCGAGCTACCCTTTGGACTGTCTCAGGGAAACCGTGCCCATAAAAGATGTTATCACCTAGAACCAAGCTGACGGGGTCCCGACCCACAAAGTCCTCACCGATGAGGAAGGCCTGCGCTAGCCCATCTGGGCTCGGCTGGACGGCATAGCTCAAAGAGATCCCCCACTGACTCCCATCGCCGAGCAGCTCCTGGTAGGCCATCAAGTCGTGCGGTGTGGTAATAACGAGGATCTCTTGGATCCCTCCAAGCATCAGAGTAGACAGGGGGTAGTAGATCAAGGGCTTGTCATAGACCGGGATCAACTGCTTACTCACCGAATAGGTCAAGGGGTACAGTCGGGTACCTGAGCCCCCTGCGAGAATAATGCCCTTGCGACGCGTCATCTCACCCCCTGAATCGGGAATCCATCTTGGGGTCTCCGGAGAACCCCGGTGGCTTCACTCGAGCCGGCCTGCGCCTTTCCCTTGTATTACCGGGGCACTCGGGACATCGGTATCAGCGGTGCTCAGGGGCATCCACTCTCCAGCAATCTGTTATCCACTCAGCATTGTCTCGATACCAAGCAATTGTCTTGTGCAAACCTGCGTCAAGACCCTTGTGTGGTCTCCATCCGAGCTCATCACGGAGCTTACGGCTATCGATCGCGTAGCGGCGATCGTGGCCTGGACGGTCGGTCACGCGTTGGATTAGCCGGGCATGGGGTCGGTAAGGGGAGTCTGGGCAAAGCCTATCCAGTAGGCCACAGATCCGCTGCACCAGCGCCAGGTTGGTCAGCTCGCAGTTGGCCCCGATATTATAGGTATGGCCTACTCGCCCAAGGCTCAAGATCCGGGCAAGGGCCTCGCAGTGGTCCTCAACGAACAACCAATCGCGCACATTTTGCCCATCCCCGTAGATCGGCAAGGGCCGACCCGATAGGGCGTTTAGCACCACGAGCGGGATCAGCTTCTCTGGGAACTGGTAGGGGCCGTAGTTATTGGAGCAGTTGCTGATAGTCACCGGGAGCCCATACGTGACGTGATAGGCCCGGACCAGGTGGTCGGCCCCCGCTTTACTGGCGGAGTAAGGTGAATTGGGTCTATAGGCGACCGTTTCCGTAAAGGCCGATTCCTCCGGACCGAGGCTCCCGTAGACCTCATCTGTTGAGACATTATGGAAGCGACATCCACTGCCACCATCTAGCCGTTCGCGCCATACGCGCGTGGCCTCCTCTAACAGGGTATGGGTCCCGACGAGGTTGGTCTGGATGAAGGCACCGGGTCCGGCGATCGAGCGATCGACATGCGATTCGGCGGCCATGTGGACGACAGTATCGATCCGTTCCTCCCGCATCAGCTCCCCGACGAGCCGGGCATCGCATATGTCACCCTTGACGAAGCATAGCTCGCTGCGTTCCCGCGCTGAGGAGAGGTTTTCGGCACACCCGGCATAGGTCAGCGCATCAAGGACCACAATACGATCGCCTGGGTGGCTTCGTAACCAGTAGTGGACGAAGTTCGATCCTATAAAGCCCGCCCCACCAGTCACGAGGAGCCTGCGCATGCACCTACTCTCAGCATCTGCCGGAGATTGTCCCGCCAATGCCCCGGTGATCGCCCTAGCGCCTCCTGCGTTTGCCAAGTTGCGAGCACACTGAAAGGCGGGCGGGCCGCCGTGGTTGGGAAGGCCGTACTGGGCACCGGATGGATCGGAATGAGCCACTCGAGCCGACCCAGCGCATAGGCCTCTTCCTGGATCGCCACGGCGAAATCGTACCAGCTTGCCACCCCAGCATCTGTCCAGTGACAGATGCCGTGTAGCCTTGGTCGCTCGGCCAGGGACCAAAGGGTGTTTGCAAGCCCTAAGGCCTGGGTTGGTGATCCAATTTGGTCAACGACCACATCAAGGGATGGCTTCTCACGCATCAGATGCAGCATCGTGTTGACGAAGTTGCGACCCATGGGAGCGTAGACCCATGCTGTCCGCAGCACGAGGGCCTGCTCACCGAGCACCTCAAGCACAGCCTGTTCACCTTCCAGCTTGCTCTGCCCGTAGACGTTCAACGGACAGGGTTCCGCCTCCGGAGCATAGGGCCGTCCACTTTGGCCATCAAAGACGAAATCGGTTGACACGTGGAGCAGGCGCACCTTGTAGCGGCTCGCAGCCTCGGCCAATACCCAGGCACCCCAGCCATTGACTGCATGGGCACGCCCGGGCTCCACCTCTGCCCGATCAACGGCTGTGTAGGCAGCCGCATTGAGGATACAATCCGGACGCTGTTCTGCGATGACCGCAGTGACCTGCCGCTCATCGCAGACATCGAGCTCTTGGCGAGTAAAGCCCATAACTTGCCAAGCGGGTGGCCGAGTCTGCAATAGTGCCCCACCGACTTGCCCCCCTGTCCCCGTGATAAGGGCCTTCACTCGTAGACCTCAGCCTCTTCCAACCAGCACCCCCGGCGATCCTTCTCTGACATAAGCGGCTCCTCATCCGGGCCCAGTGGCCAGGAGATACCAATGTGCGGGTCATCCCACCGAATACTCCGCTCATACTGCGGGGCATAGAAGTCGGTACACTTGTATACGAACTCCGCGAAATCTGAGAGGACAAGGAAGCCGTGCGCGAACCCGGCCGGGATCCAGAGCTCCCGCTTATTCTCAGCCGACAGGGTCGCGGCGACCCACTGGCCAAAGGAGTTGGAGCATCGGCGCAGATCGACTGCGACGTCAAAGACCTCTCCTGCGATCACCCGAACCAATTTTCCCTGGGGTTGTTGGATCTGATAGTGCAGCCCGCGTAGCGTACCCCGGATCGAGCGGCTATGATTTTCCTGCACAAACGTGGCGTTGATGCCCGCCTCAGCGAAGTGTTTGGCTTGCCAGGTCTCCATAAAGAAGCCGCGCTCATCGCCGTGCACCTGGGGCTCGACCATGACCACGCCCTGTATCGAAGTCGGCTGAAACCGCATGTATCTACCTGCTAGTTGAGTCAACCCGGGGAGAGATGACCCTCACTACCTACAACCCCCCCGAGCATCGGTGTATGCTGGTGCCTTCGTCTGCCGGCTCGACTGGCCCCAACCAATTTGCATAGGATTGGGCATTTATACAACCCATAACAGCCCCTGCAGATATCACTCGCAGTTCTGTTGAGGGTGGCCTGTGCACCACCGGCAATACGAGATAAGGCCTCCCGGTAGGGAACACATGCAGTTGACCAAGCCTTTAGCAGAGACGCCTGATTCCGTCGCGATCTCCATCGTAAGCCATGGTCAGACAGGTTTACTCCGCACCCTATTGGAAGACCTCGACAATCGATGCCGGGGCCTCCCACTCCACCTCGTTGTTACCCTGAACAAGAACGAGCCACTCGATGGTCCGTTGGAAGGCGGGCACCTTCCGTTAACCGTAGTGCGTAATCGGGTACCGGTAGGGTTCGCTGCCAACCACAATCGTGCCTTCGAGATCGTGCGGACTTATGACTACTTTTGCGCACTCAACCCCGACGTAAGTCTTCCCACCGATCCTTTCCCGCGCCTCATAGAGCGGCTCAAGCACAAGGAGCTTGGTATCATCGGCCCCGCCCTCAAGAATCCACAAGGCGAGATTGAGGCAAGCGGGCGCCCGGTGCCAACCCCCCAAGGTATCCTCTTCAAGGCGTTGTGCCTTGGTCAAGACCGCCATTACGAGTTGCCGCACGGCCTCTCCTATCCGGACTGGATCGTGGGCACATTCATGCTATTCCCAAGCCAGGTATTCGCCGAGCTCGGAGGATTCGACGAGAAATTCTTTTTATACTACGAAGATGTCGATATCTGCCTGC
>CAYUWI010000056.1:0-8635 GCA_964448275.1 uncultured Gammaproteobacteria bacterium
GAATCGGTCAGCCGCTGGGCCGCCTGGTATTCGCCGTCGGCGTGGATGACCTTGGCCCGGCGCTCGCGCTCGGCCTCGGCCTGCTTGGCAATGGACCGGATCATCGTGTCCGGGATCTCGACATGCTTGATCTCGACGTTGGTGACCTTGATCCCCCAGGACTCGGTCTGGTGGTCGAGGATCTCCTGGATATCGGCGTTCAAGGTGTCGCGCTGGGCCAGCAGGGCGTCGAGATCGTGCTTGCCCAGAACCGAACGGAGGGTGGTCTGGGCAATCTGGTGGGTGGCGTCGTGGTATTTCTCGACCTGGATTACGGCCCGTTCCGGGTCGACGACCCGGTAGTAGAGCACGGCGTTGACCTGGGCCGAGACGTTGTCCCGGGTGATGATCTCCTGGGGGTCTACGTTCAGGGTGATGATCCGCAGGGAGATGCGCACCGCCTGTTGGACAAACGGGATGACGATGATCAGACCGGGCCCTTTGACCTTCCAAAAGCGGCCGAGCAGGAATATAACCCCCCGCTCGTATTCCCGGAAGATCTTGATGGAGGCCGCCAAGAACAGGGCTACCAAGACCCCCGCAATGACCAGTGGGTTGGTGATGATGGCTTCCATAAGTAGGCTCCACATTAGCGTCCGTTGGCAGATTTGATATAAAGGGTCAGGCAGTCACAATGTAATCATCCCGCTGCATGCAGTCGCCGACCCTCTGTTCGCTTTGCTCCATTCGAAGCAAAATACCCTCTACTCGGTCTCTTGACAATTTACCTATTGGTACCGGAAGGCCATCCTATGGTCGATCCTCACTCCCAGAGGGGATTAAGCTACAGCTTGGTAGCTCCTATATGAGCTTCTTAAAGCGTAGCTTGTAGCCTGTAGCTCTTCTTTACGGGTGGATCGGTGGACTGTGTTCGGCGACCCATCCGGCGAGGAAGGTACGTGCCGCGCTAAGGTCCTCTGCTGCGGTCGTGGCCCGACTCAAACCGAAAGGATAAGCGATTTGGGTTGAGCCACCCCACCACTCGCCAGTGGGCGTATGCCGCTTGGTGATTTGTACACGGGTGACCTTACCGCCCTCCAAGGTATGAATGACAGTATGGCCTGCCTCGTGGTAGGCGGCCTGCCCGGAACTTGGAGAGCGCACGGAGACCCGTATAGGTCAAGGTTAGCCCTCTGATTTTTTCGATCGATAGAAGTAAATCTCCACCGGCTCCACCGTGGCTAGCCCTTCATTAATCGTTTCGTCAATTAACGGGAGGAATGAATCGATCTTCTCTTGGGTGTCGGCGATCTCAATCAAGACCGGGAGATCACTCGAGGAGCGGAGCAGTTTCGCGGTGTGGAGTCGGCTGTGTGCACCGAAGCCCTCCAACCCGCGGAACACCGTTGCCCCAGACAATCCGTGCTCCCGTGCCATTCGAACTATCCATTCGTAGAGCGGTGCATCCTCGAACTTGTCATCTTCCCCAACAAAGATTCGGAGGAGTTTTCCCTCCTTCGGAAGTGTCGTCATAACCCTACCTTAATATAGATGTGATTAGACTCTCGCCAGCCCACACTAGGACCATGCCAAATGCTCCGTATATGTCGACATCGGCGGCTGCACCACCTGAACCGACCATGGCCGCACTACTCAAGGCTATCTTCAGCGTTATCTCCGTATATTATCTTTAGCTGCGACTTTACCGCCCGTCAAGTAATTGTCCAACCAATGTGCAATCTCTGTCCCAACGACGAGTAACGCGACATGCTCGAGATCAAGGGCTATTTAAGGCGATCGGGAACATGGGCTCACTCCTTCGGCTCGGCGCCACGAGCGTTCAACAAACGATCCTGCGTGCGTGGGTTGAAGATCAAAGAATAGACGATCGGGATCACTACTAGCGTGAATAGCGTCGAGGTCAGGATACCAAAGATGATCGCCCACGCCAGTCCTGAGAAGATCGGATCGAGGGTGATTACCCAGTTACCGAGAAGCGTGGTCCCAGCAGTCAAGAGGATGGGGCGGGTGCGGACCGCAACGCTTCGGACAATCGCCTCCTGGAGCCCATGGCCCTCTTTAAGCCCAAAGTGAATGAAGTCGATCAGTACGACCGAATTCCGCACGACGATACCGGCGAGGGCGATCATGCCGATCATCGCCGTCGCCGTGAAGAAGGTGGGATTGGGATACCCCCCTATGGGTTGGTCGGTAAGGGCATTCAACAGCCAGAAGCCCGGCATAATCCCGATCAGGGTCAGCGGAATGGCCAGCATGATGATAAGCGGCAGTATCCGCGATCCAGTCTGGAACATAAGGAGGGTGAAAATCCCGATCAGGGCTGCACCGAATGCGACACCTAGGTCACGGAAGACGTCGAGGGTGATCTGCCACTCACCCTCACCTGCCCATTCCACTGTGTAGCCCGCAGGCAGTGTCCAAGGCACGCCACCACCGGGGTCCAACCATGTTCGCTCGGAAAGGAGGCGCGGTTTGCCAGAAGAGCCCAAGGAATTGGAACGCTCCGCGGAGCTCGAGGGCCGAAGATTGGCGGTCGATGCTTGAGATTTCCGATTATCGACTTTGGATCGTTGTCCGCCCTCGATCCCGGAGTCTTCGGCCCGGCGATCGAACTGGATATCAAGGATCGCATCGGTGGGTGGGCGGCCAGCGACCTCAGAATAGGCATAGACCACACGTCTCAGGTCTTTGTGGTAGATCGTCTGGTCATCGATGCGTTTCTTGAATTTACCGAGCGCCCCGAGTTGCACGAGTTCGCCGCCTTTGCCGACCACATAGAGCTCTTCCAGCTCATCAATAGCGGAGCGTTCTGGCCGAGGGACTCGGAGCACGACCTGCAGCGGATCGACCTCACGTGGACGATGCAGAATGGTAGCCGGCAGGCCATCCAGGGCCATCTGCACAGTTCGAGCAATGTTTTTCGTTGAGACTCCTGACAGAGATGCTTTCCGTTTATCGGTCTCAAAAACCCAGACCTGCTGGGCCGCCTGGGCGCTTGTGTCTTCGTCGACCACGTTCGGTGCACGCTCCAGGCGAGCCTTCACGCGACGGGCGGCGGCGATCTGCTTTGCATAGGTTGCATCCGGGGGGGCGTAGACCTCCGCAGTAATGGTGGCCAGCACTGGCGGTCCCGGCGGCATTTCGACGAGCTTAACGTTCGCCCCGAGCTCGTGGGCCAACTTGTCAATATCCCGACGGATACGGAGGATGATCTCGTGCGATTGGTGCGTCCGCTTCACCTTGGGAGCGAGATTGACGCGGATGTCGGCCATGTGCGGCTCATTGCGTAGGTAATAGTGCCGTACCATCCCGTTAAAGTCCATCGGTGAGGCTGTCCCCGCGTAGACCTCGTAGTCACGAACCTCGGAAACTCGGGAGAGATACCTGCCAAGCCTGCGAGCAACCGCGTCCGTCTCATCGAGTGTGGTCCCTTCTGGCATATCGACAATGACTTGGAACTCATTCTTATTGTCATAGGGGAGCATCTTCAGGGGAATCACACGGAATAGTGGTAGGGTCACTGCCCCTAGCAAAAGGAGCATTACCACGCCTAGCACGAGCCAACTTTTCGCGCGGGTAGCGATGACCGGCCGCAGAGTCCGGCTGAAGAAGCGATACAGGGGACGTTTTGTCAGCTCGAATGGCTCTTCCTCCTTGCCTGTCTCCAACAGCTTGCGTAGGGATGCCATCGCCAGCCAGGGAGTGATGACAAAGGCAACGATCGTGGAAACAGCCACCGTTAACGGCACGTTAAGAGCCATGGGTGCCATATAGGGCCCCATCATGCCGGTAATGAAGGCCATCGGGAGAAAACTGACGATGATCGCCAGGGTCGAGAGGATCAAAGCCGGCCGTACCTCTTGGATGGCCTGTAGGACCGATTCGCGCGCCGGCAGGATCCGCATGGCGAAGTAGCGGGCAACGTTCTCGACGTCCGTGATCGGGTCATCAACTAGCAGGCCCAAGGCAAGGATCAGGGCGAACAGGGTGACCCGGTTGATCGTGTAGCCAACCATTAGGTTGATAAATAACGTCAGGCTGTAGCAGACGGGTACGGCTAGGGCAATGACTAGTGCTGGCCGCCAGCCAAGCGTTAGCCCAATCAACCCAATGACCGTTAATACGGCCACTGTCAGTCCCTCTACCAGCTCATTGACCTTGTCGTTAGCCGTCTCGCCGTAATCCCGGGTGATGCGGTAATGCACCCCTTCCGGTAGATGGGTCTCGGCAAGCCTCTGCATTCGCTCTTCAATGGAGTCGGCGACCCATACTGCATTGGCCCCCTTGCGCTTGGCGACGGCCACGTGGACAGCTGGGTAGAGCCTATTAGTATCAGGGGGCTTCTCTTGAGTAGCAGGTCCAAATCCAATCCAACTGTAATTCTCCACCTCGGCCGGACCGTCGATGACACGGGCAACATCCTTCAGGTGCACCGGTCGACCATCGACGACCCGAATGACGAGCTCTTTGAGCTGCTCCACATTACGAAGAAAGGTTCCCGCCTCGACTAGGAGCTGTTCGTTACGTTGCGGGAATCCACCGGTGCGGACATTGACGTTGCTCGCCTTAAGGGCTTCCATGACTTGCACGGCGGAGGTTCTCCGAGCCGCAAGCTTGACTGGATCCAACTCGACTCGGATCCTCCGAGGCCGCCCACTGACGACGTGCACGCGATTGGTCTTGCGGATGCGCTTCAGCTCGAGCTGAATCTCCTCGCCGATCCGGCGCAGTTCGTGGTCATCGTAGCGTTGCGGCTCCTGCGACCAGAGGGTGACGATGGCGATGGGGACATCATCAATCTCGACCGGCTTGACCACCCAGTTGTCAACCGAGGGCGGAACCTGATCGATGTTTGAATTGATCTTGTTATAGAGCTTGACTAGGGACTCAACTCGATCCTCACCGACGTAGTAACGGACAGTAACGATGCATTGGCCGGGGCGAGACATCGAGTAGACGTGCTCAACACCGTCGATTTGATACAGTAGCTTCTCCAGCCGGGTAGCGACCTTCCGCTCGACCTCCTGTGCGGAGAGACCGGGGGCGGAGATGAACACGTCGGCCATCGGAACAACGATCTGGGGATCTTCTTCCCGAGGTGTAAGGTGTAGGGCTGCCCCGCCGAGCAGCAGGGAGACGATCGTCAACAGAATTGCGATATCGCCGCGCAGAAAGACAGCGACGATCCGCGTCAGCAGGGGCATTCTCTCTTCGTTAGGGGGCATCGGGTGCCATTAGGGGGAAGAGATCGCGGGCCTTTTTTCTGGGAAGAGGGCTAAGGTGAGGGGACATTACCATCCGCCCCTCGCTTGAGCACAACGCGTTCGCCGGCTTCTGGGCCGCTTAGGACTTCGACGCCGTGCGATGGACAAGGTTGGCCTGTCTTGATGTACCGCCGCTCCAGCGTCTTATCCTTCTGGACAACATCGGTGAATTCGAGCTGCCCGATTCGGTTGACGGCCTCCTCGGGCACACACAGGTATTCACGGGTATCTCCCGGGATCCGCAAGCGACCGAACATGCCTTCATACAAATCCTCTCGACGAGGCAGGGCCATTTTGACCAGAAACGAACGGCTCGGAGCATCGGCCTGTGGAACGATCTCATCAATCCTCGCTTTGAATTCGCGATCGAGCGCATCGATGGAAACGGGCAGCCTTTCTCCGACCCTCAATTCGAGCGCCAGCTGTTCGATGACTGGGACCTCGAGTCGGAGTGAGGCCGCATCGTAGAGGACAAGCAGCGGGTTCCCCGGCCGCGCCGTGTCTCCCGGCTGTGCGAGGCGATCGACGATCCGTCCATCTTTGGGGGCCTTAATGACTGCATACGACTGTACGATCTGCCTCTGTGCAAGTTTCTGCCGGGCACGGGCATAGTCTGCTTGAACGACTTGGAATTGGGTCTTCGCCTCGTCGTATTTGGCCTTCGAGATCGCCTTAGCGTTGTAGAGTCCTTGTGCACGCTGAAAGTCTGTTTCAGCCGCATCCAGTCTGGCGCGGACCGCTTTGAGCGCTTCTTGTGCCGTTTTGACGCGGGCCTGTAGCTCCTCGCTATTGAGACGGACAAGTACCTTGCCCCGTTCAACGAAATCGCCTGCGCGGACGGTAACCTCTTCGATCGTCGCCAGGACCTTGGAGGAGAGCTGCGTCCGGCGAGCTGCCTTGAGCGTACCCACGGCCTCTTTGACGGATCGGTGGCTCACCCGGCGAACCGGTGCCGTAGGTCGATCGCCAACCCGCCTTGCTTGAGCGGTCTTCAGCTCGGGAGCGATTTTGGTTTCGAAGGCACCAGCCAGCCACGCAATAACGACAACGAGGGTGACGATGCCGACTATAATCGGCAAGACGCTCTGCAGTAAAACGCCCACAGTCGACTTGATCTTCACTGGAATGTCGCCCTGCAGTGGCTAAGAGTCATGTTCGAAATTCGTTCAGGTAGGCTGGACTTGCACTTCGGGGGCAAACGGAACGCGTGTAGGACGATTAGATATTCTGCCTGTCTGCTGGTGCCTTAGATAATCTCCACTCCCTCACACTTGTAAGGCCCAAGGAAGATCTCCTCGCTCAACATGTTACCGTCGAGATCGAAACAGAACGCATAGGTCTCGGTGATCTCGTCCCGCTCCACGCTCTTCAAGGCAACGCATTCGTCGGGATGACCCGGGATGAACTTGAGCGAGGATACACCACGATCGAGTATCCGCTCGCCCACGTTCATGGTGCGGATATGGGAGAAGGACTCATCGGCGATGAGCAAGGTATTGCCACCACGTTCCCGTTCGTCGATGGGTTCATCGAAGGGCTCGTACGATATCTTGCGCGGGAAGAAATACCACTCCTTGTAGTAAGGGTGCCAATCCGCTGCCTCGTGGATCAGGTATCCCTCTTTGGCATCGATATCGAGTGCCTCCCGCATCGCCTGATAGACCTTGTGCCAATTGACACTCTGTACCCGGTAGTCAGGATGGATGATCTTGACCCACTCCTCAGGACCCGTGCAGATAGTACCGTTGTCGATGCCGACCTTGCCGTGGCTGCCGACGATCAGCTGATCCCCTTTCAAGGTGGCCCATTCGCTCTTGAATCCCTTGAATTGCTCATCGCCACTACCGGTCATCAGGATCTGCCTTGGGATCAAGGCGTGGCCGCGGCGAACTTCGCAAACCAGCCCTGTCCGATCATCAAACGCGATCAATCGGTTACCGAACTGGACCAGTTCAGAGAACTCGGCCCCGCGACCGCCTTCAGCGACTAAGCTGATCAAGCTGTTAATACCACCTTGCTGTTGCGGGATCTCTTTGAACTCATAACGGACCCGGCCACTTTCGGCGTCGATTACGCGGTGCAACCGATCATAGCGAAGGGTCGATTTCCAGGCGACCTGCCCGTCCTCCAAAGTAACTTGTGAGGCTAGGTCTTCATCGGTGATTATGGCCAGGGTATACTCGGTCGTGTCAGGTCTGTAACGTTCAAGTCGTTGGATATCTTGGGTTTGCAGGTCCATAACTCCCTTCCTGTACGAAGGATAGCCATCAGTACAAATCAAACCATGAAGGAGGGGGAAAGGGCCCAGGGTTCAGCCGACCGGCGTAGTCGAGAGTGGCCCACCGACGGTACAATCGGTACAGTTTGAGCCGCTCCTCCCGGAAGTCCGTCCGGTGTAGCATCTGGTTGATCAGGGCAGTGTAGGTCTCGATCAAGGTTGCCACATCCTCGTCCGCTTGTATCCAAGGCTGCTAAGATGTTCAACGACCCTGTCTTCTGTTACCAGATCAACGGGATCTTGTGAAATATCCTCAGGATAGCGCGCAAAGGCAGAGTCCTCACCCAATTCAACCTGTTCCACTTCAGGACATGACTTCAGCAAACCGACGGCAAAACGCAATGCCTCCGGCAGCATAGCGTCATCCGAATTGGCAAACGCGCTCCGTTGGATCCGTACCACGGTTTTGGAAGCCCCGCTTTCCTTGGTGACGCGCCCCTGGAGCTTGCCTAAGCGGGGGATAATTTTGAACTCGAAGGTCTGCATAGGCACCTCCCCAAACCTGGATGAACGGTAATCGAGCTGGAGTGCTCGAGCCAAACAAGAACACGGTGCTGTCGTTCCGCCCGCCAGCACTCTTACTGTATTACCTCGGTCCCTTTCCTCAAAGTGGGGTAGCCTTGAAGACACCCGGAGATGCTCTCGGGCGCTCCTCCACGATCCCGCCCTTTATCACCTCGAGGCCCTGCTGTACCTCCACCTCCACGGCGAGGGCTGCTCCACCGACTTCGAGCTCGCCACTTCGATCCGGGAGCTGACCTGGTTGTTCCGTGCTTAGGATGGTCGGAGGGGCCAGCCGACTCCATGGGTCAGCCGGAACCTAAGTTCAAGGAGCTGGCTACTCCCTTACTGGGCCCGATCTTGGGGCTTCGCGATCGCCGAACGGATTTTGGAGGTGATAATTCGACACCAGAGCCACCGCCAAAGCACCACAGCCGAGCCACCAACTACCGGGAAGGCGAGGGCCGCCACCAGGCGATATCCGGAGATAGCCAGCGCGCCGAGGACAGCGAGTCCTCCGAGGAGCGTAAGCCATCCGACAAGGACCCCCTTCTCACGCGCCTCAGCCTTCATCTTGACAAAGCGCTGGAAT
>CAYUWI010000057.1:0-8579 GCA_964448275.1 uncultured Gammaproteobacteria bacterium
GGCCGACGGCTGGAGCTCGGCGGGGCCCATCTCTTTCCCGGGGCGTTCCTCGACGACGCCCCGGGTAGTAGCGGCCAGGGCGCCACCGACTACGGCTACACGCAGGTCAGCCTGAGCTTCTAATAAACATCGCGCTGATAACGCCCCGCCTGAACCAACCCCCTTAGGTCCTTGGGATAGCCCCAGTTCGATCTTAAATTGTCGTATTTAACAGGTTCTCTTTGTGAATGGAGAAAATTTGTCAAAAAATGGATTTATATGGCGCGTATCTTGCCAAAAAAGCAGAAAAATTGATTTTCTCTATTGAATGTGTTATCTAATAAAGGTGTGGATTTTTTCCCTATATCCTCATCGAGGAGATCAATATTTGATCAAAGCGGTTCTGATAAGTGGTGATGGTGGCATATGTAGAAGCTATATGGCTGTGTTTTCAGGAGTGTGTGAGGTCTTCCACCGCCGCGGCTTGACCCTCTCCCTCGAGGAGTTCTACCGCTGTAAGCACCCCATATCCAGGTTTTATCAAGACCATGGAATACCGGTGAAGGGGGAGGTCGATCAAAGATTGAATCACCAGTATTTTCTGGAGGGGATCGAGAGATTTCGCCAGGACTATGGCTATGATGGGTACTACTTCCCACCCATCAACCCGGATGCATACGAAGTGCTCTCCTGGCTCCCTCGGGAATACTGGGTCGGTATTATGAGCCGTGGTCGTGGCAGCCCACGGGAAGTAACCGACCTCCACGCCCTCCTCGAGAGGAAGGGGCTCTCTGCAGCATTTCACGCCGTATTGCCCGGGTTGACCACGATTGTCCACGCCCCGGCAAGATTCATCGACACCATTCGGAAGACATCCGGTGGGGTTGGCATCAAGGAGCATGAAATAATGATGCTAACCCATTGCCCGTTTGATATCGAAGAGCTGACCAATAGCTCAGTCTACAAAGTGGGTGTGGTCAGGGAGCGGATCGGAATCGAGCGTGTCTTCGAAGAAAAGGGAGCAAACGATTGGATCTGGAACTTGACCCTGCTGCCCTCGGTACTCGAGAGGGCGTTACCTGCTGTCCCCCAAGAGAAGGTTTCTTAGTATCTCCGCAGTTCATGGTGGTCATACACTCCCCCCGACAGGATCCGACATCACGCACGGCTGATCCCGATGCCTAATCACCCCAAAACGGCCCTTGTCACTGGCGCCTCCAGCGGGATCGGGTTCGAACTGAGCCGGTTGTGTTCCCGTGATGGATACGCCCTGATTATGGTCTCCCAGAGCGCCGCGAAACTGGAGCGGGCCGCGGCCGCAATCCGGGAAGAGTTCGGTGGATCCGTGTCCACCTACGTTCGGGATCTAAGTCGGATCGAGGAGACCGAGGCGCTCTATCAGGAGCTTACCCAGGCAGGGACAACAGTGGATGTGCTCGTCAATAACGCCGGTTTCGGCACCTACGGCCACTATGTGGAGATCCCATGGGAGAGGGAGCAGGCCCTACTCACCTTGAACATCACGACCGTGAGCTACCTGACCAAGGTGATCGGTCGAGAGATGGTCGCTCGCGGGGGCGGAAGGATATTGAATGTTGCCTCCACCTCCGCATTCCAACCCGGTCCCCTCATGGCAGCCTACTACGCAAGCAAGGCCTATGTGCTCTTTTTGACTGAGGCTGTGGCTGAAGAGCTCCAAGGTAGCGGCGTGACCGCAACGGCACTCTGTCCCGGTCCGACCCGCTCAGGCTTTCAAGAGGCTGCTGGTATCGAGGCCATCAGGCTGGTCAAGGGCAAGCGGCTGCCTTCCCCCAGGGAGGTAGCCGAATCCGGCTACCGAGCCCTGTTCAGGGATAAGCGAGTCGCCATACCCGGTCTTACAAACTTTCTGGGGACGCTCTTGGTGCGCCTCCTGCCGCGCCGAACGGTCCTTTCTGTCGTTCGGACGATGCAAGAGGAGACCGAGTAGGAATCAAAAAGGGCGCTCTCTCCCCGCCAGATCCCTGCCCATGCAGCGCTCGGTAGCCCTTCTTCTCTAATCCGACGGGCGGCCCAAGTCGGATGGGTGTCGCCGATCCGGAGCTCTGTGGCCCCAGTCTCACTCGACTGCCCAGTAAGCTACTGGAATGCCGGATTACGGTAGCACACTCGGCCCGTAGGATCCGTCCAAGCTTGGCGAGAACCGATCAGACCGGCTGTGCGAGCCGTGCGTCAAGTAGCCTCGAATTCAGCCCGCCCCATCTCTCGCTCTGTGTAGACCATCAGGATCAGAAATGGTGCTTGGATCAGAAACAACACACCGTCCAGGATTCCAAAGACAAGATAGAGCTCAGGATACCCCCACATAAAGAAGACAACCCCACCCAGACGGGCCAGCACCGCGAGCCAGGCATTTGCCCGATAGCGGATCGGATTGACCGCCCCAGGCACATAGAAGAGCGAGAGGATCACTAGGACAAGACACGCGAAGGCGATCCAGAAGGGATCCTCTGGGGCCTGTATCAGGCCGAAGAACCTCAAGGTTGCGTTCGGCACGAACATCCCCGGCACACTGAGCACCAGGTTGATTCCGATACCGAGCCACACAGCCCGGCTAAACCAATCTGTATAGCGATTCATGGACCTCCTCGTAGGCTGAGGTGCGGGCCTCGCCTCCGCCCGCTACCGATTCCATGGCTGGGCCGTTAGGTAGAGCCCTCCTCTGCCCAACATCACAATGTCTTCAAATACTCAAGCAGTGCCCGCTTCTGTTGAGGCGACAGCTGCGTCCCATAATCCTTGCCTGCATGCCCACCATTCCCATTGCCCGGCAGGCGGGTGTCGAAGCGAAACAGCGATTTGTTCCCCGAGCTTGCCGAACGGAATCCCACATGATCGGGGTCGTAGAGCTCACCCCCTCGGTAGAAGACCGGAGGGCGCACCCCCATTGCCCGGGCCTTCTCGACGACCTCGCCCACAGGCGGAGGCGCCCCATCTGAGGCTCTTTCGAGGTTGAGCTCCTGCATCTGCTCCTTCGTCGGCGCGGGGTTGAGCAGGTCCCAGAGGGTAGGGACCGAGCCGTTGTGCAGATACGGGGCCCGCAGCCAGACCCCATCGAGCGGCACCGAGACATACCCCTTGGTCGTTCGAAAGTCGTTAAAATCCCAAGCATACTCATCGGCATAGGCGTTGTACGCCGCAGCCGCCTCCTCAGTCCACATATCGAGGCGGTGGCGGTCGGTACCGACCTCCTCCAACGGAAGGACCTCCCCGGTCTTCTCCCCATCGAAGGCATGGCACCGGGCACAGTACTGCCCGTAGAGCTTCTCGCCCCGACGGGCAAGCCCCTGATCGACCTCGAACGGATAGGCGGGTGGAGGCACCTCCTTCAGCCAGCCCTCCAGCTCCTTGAGATCCTCAATGGGCAACGACTCGGGGGTCGCTCCATCCCCGATGGCCGAGCTGAGCACCACCTCACGCAAGGAGGTATTGAGGCCGTCCCAGTGGTAGGCGTACCCCTCGTGCTGGGCGAGGTTCCAGAGCGGCACCATGTCGGAGTTGCCGATCGTCTTGTCCCCCTCGGGACTAAGCCCGAGCTGGTTGAACTTGACCGGATTGAAGGGATCGATCCGCCCCGGGCCCCAGTCCGGCCGGTGATTCGTCCAGGCATACCGCTGTTTCTGCTCCAGGAGGGCCTCTCGCGTCTCCGGAATCAGGACATAGCGGTAGAAGAGCTCATCGAACCAGGAGAGGTCGATGTTGTACTCGATGGCCTCGAGGAGGATGTCTGCATTGAACTTCGGATCAGAGGCACACGCGAAGAGGAAGCGCTGATAAGCCAGGGCATCGAAGGTGTTGGCCGGACCCGCCGGGACGAGTTTCGATGGCTGATCCGGTTTGGTCCGATAGGCCGTGGTATGGCAGAGGGCGCAGTTGATCCCGACCCGTGGGAAACCGATCGTCTTCTTGGAAAATCCTACCGGCATCTCGCGTCCGGCCTCCCACAGGATCCCGAGCGCCTCGTAGCCCCCGGGCTCATCGGGTAGATACTCCGGGAAAACGCGCGGGAGGACGAGCCAGATCCAGTACGGGATCCCCTCTTGCGCTTCTGCCCCGATTGAGCCGTACTTGAAGCGCTCCATCGGTGAGTCGAAGTCCTGTGGCACCCCCCGCCACAGCTTGTACCACGCCACGTAGCCGATCGCTGCGGCCAGGATCGCGACTACCGCGAGCAGCGCGACGAGGATGACCCCCTTTTGCCCCCTTGCTGGTTGCATGCGCGTGTCCCCCTCTCGAGAGGCCGTTGTGAATGGGTCTAGGCCGGCTCGGCTTCACCAGAGTACAGGGCCAACACTAGAAGCCCCCCCTGGACAACCGCCAGGACGATATCTGCTCCCCCGAACAGCAGGCCCTCCCCCGCAGATAAGCCGAGGAAGAAGATCGCCATCGCGAGCCTTGCCAGCACCGCCAACCACGCGTTGGGCTGATAGCGAAAGGGGCTCACCGCCGCCGGGATGTAGAACAGGGTTACAAGGGCAAGGAGCAGGAAACCGAAGGCCGGCCAGACCAGCAAGGTCGCTGGGTCGCTGTGAATCAAGGCCAGCACCGCGTTGGGGATGAAGATCCCCGGAAGAGCGAAGAACCAGTCCTTGAGGAGCCCGATAATCAAGGCCCACCGGAACCAGAGGGCGTAGCTATTCATAGGCCTTCCCCTCCTGCGGTCGGGGACCGATCGTCTTCATATACTCCACCAGCGCCTCCTTGTCGGCCTCGGACAGCCCCGTCCCGTAGAGGTGTCCACCGTTGCCGTTACCGGGGAGGGTCGTGTCAAACTTGAAGAGCTCCCGCCCATCAGCGGAGACAGGTTGACCGGAGCGGAACCCAACCTTCTCCGGATCGTAGCGATCGTCCCCACGATAGAAGGTCGTGGGCCGGTTCTCGGGCCTCTCGAGGAGATCCCGTAGGGTTGGCACCGAACCGTTGTGGAGGTAGGGGGCACGTGCCCAGATGCCGTCGAGCGGCATGTTGGCGTAGCCATCCGTCTTGCGGAAATGGTGGAACCGCCACCAGTGGCCGGCCCCGAGGGTATTCTGATTGTGCGCCAGCTTCACCGTGAACGAATTCAACCGGTGGGGGTCGGTTCCGATCTCCTCAATGGGGACAACCTTGCCCACCTGCTCGCCCTGCCAGGCGTGGCAGGTCGCACAGGTATAGCCGCCTTCCAAGCTCTTTTCGTGGTAGATCTTCTCTCCGCGGGCTGCGAGTGACTCATCAATCTCGAAGGGGTAACGCGGAATGGGCAGCTCACCTGAACGGGGATAGGGGTGGGCCCGCGCCTTCTCGACCTCGGCTTCGTCCATCGGTTGGTGGGGATCCGGAGAACCGATCCAGTCCCCTACCCGCAGCATCCGTGGCATATCCAAGGTCACTGGAGTCGCCCCGGCCCCGATCGAGGCGCTGATATTCCGCTCGAACACCGAGGTATTGTTGCCGTCCCAGTGGAGATGCATCCCCTCCCGGGGCCGTTGGTTCCAGATCGAGGGGAAGTCCGCTGTTCCGATCGTCCGATCGACAGGAAAGCCGAACTGGACTGCCTTGTAGGGGTTGAAGGTATCCACCCGTCCCGGTCCGAAGGCCGGGACCTCCTCGATGAAGTGTAGCTTCTCCCGTCGCTCGAGCAGGGCCGAACGCAGTTCCGGGATGGCCCGCCGGTATAGGAACTCCTCGATCGGCCCGAGATCGGTCTTTGAGGCGATATGGGCCATGATGTTGTTGATTGTGAACCGGCCATCGACGGCGCAGTCGAAGAGGAATTGGAAGTAGGCCCCTAGGTTGACCGTGTTCGCAGGCATCCCGAGGATGAGCACCCGGTTGCCGGCCTCATCTGTACCTCGCCGGTCTGCCACGTAATCCGGCGGCTGGTTATAGATCCTTCCCGGATCCATCCCTTCGGTCACCCGAAGCGTACTGGTGTGACAGACCGCGCAGTTCAATCCCACTAGATCGACCGGGTCCCGACGCTTTGAGAATCCGATCGGTCGATCCATCCCCTCTTCGAAGAGGAAGCCGAACTGCTGCTCGTAGCCTACCAGCCCTTTCTGCCTCTCCTCCGGCAACGCCTGGAACGCCTTGGGGTGTGGCAGGTGCTCGGGGAACATCTCCGGCAAGACCCGCCAGATCCAGTAAGGGAGCCCACCCCCGCTATCGGAGCCGATCGAGCCGTACTTGAAGTGCTCATCATCCTCCCTGTAGTCGGCCGGCACCTCGGCGAAGATGCCCCAATAGATGAGGGCCCCGATCAAGAAGAGGGCCGCGAGGAAAAGACCCCGCCGCTGCCAGTACTGCCGCCGGTAGTAGCGTTGGACCGGATCGAGCGGTTCTGTTCGTCTAAACATCGACCAACCTTTGGTTGCTCGCCAGACTGTGCATCGACCCCCTTAGCGGGAGGAGACCCCTTGGGCAGGGGCCTTGTTATCGCCGGTCTGACTGTCATCCTCATCGAATGGCGATGGCTTGAACACCGACATGACCTCCGCCATCATCTCCTCGTAGCTCTCGTAGCGACTCCGCTCATAGCACCCAATCGGGTTCGCCATCGCGTTCATCAAGCACTTGTTGCAGTAGGTACACGGGTGGCGATTTCGGATCGGCCACTGCCCGGCAGGAGTCCGCTCGGCATCCGACCAGTCCAGACCGGCTTCAAAGAGCTTCGGTAGATCGGGGTTAGCGACCAGTGGCCGGGCCATGGTCACGGCATCGACCTTCCCGGCCTCCAAGGCCGGACGGATGACCGAGGCGTGCTGGAAGCCTCCCGTCACCATGACCGGGATATTGACCTCCTGCTTAACGGCGGCGGCATCCTCGAGGCTGACCCCTTCATGGATCTGGTCGAATGGGATGCCCCGCCTGTGATTCCACCACCAGCGGAAGAGGGGGCCAAGGAGCCAGTGGTGGAAGATCCGGTAGTTAAAGCGGGTCCGGACCCCACTCGAAAGCATGCTGTCATACCAGTTCACCACCTCAGTGAGTGGGAAATCCCCAGGGGGATTACGCGGGTGGGGGAAGATACTGCCACTGGAGACGTGCAGGGCATCGACCCCCGCTTCCTCTAACCACTTGCAGACCTGGATCGACTCCTCGAGGGTATTGCCCTTGCCCTCCCAGGGATAGAGGGCGTTGTTATAGTCCACAGCGCTGATCTTCATCTGGAGGTGGAAATCGCTCCCGACCCTCTCCCGAATGGCCTCGACAATCTCCCGCACGAACCGGTATCGATTCTTTAGCGATCCGCCATACTCATCGCTGCGGTCATTGATCCCGGAGCTGAGGAACTGGGTGATCAGATAGCCGTTGGCCCCGTGGAGCTCGACGCCATCGAGGCCCGCCTCCTTCGCCCGCCGGGCCCCTTCGGCGAAGTTGTTGACGACCTGGTGGATCTCGGTCTTGGACATCGCCCGGCACAGGATACCGTGGAAGAAGTCCTGGGTATCGGTGGAGCTCACGGCCCGGTAATACCTGTTCTCGACGCCCCCCATATCCTGTTGCCGCCCCGAATGGCTCAGCTGCATGATGAAGCGGCAGTCGTGGCGGTGGACCCGCTCCCCTATGGCCCGCCAGAAAGGGATCTTGTCATCGGCGTCGATCATGGCGTAGCTCGGAAGGATCCGCCCGCGGTAGTGGACCGGGGTGTACGATGAGATGATCCCACCGACCCCACCACGGGCGAATTTCTCCTCCCAGTTGAGCCGGGTGTGACCCCCAGAGCCGTCGTAGTTATCGAAGCGCCCGGAGATGTTCGAGCGAAACAGCCGGTTATTGACCTCCAAGCCACTCGGGAACCGCAGTGGCTTGAAGATCGGGTCATTCTGAGTGGCTTCGGTCATCTTCCCTTCCTGATGCGGTCAGAATCCATGGCCCCGGCAGCCGCCCGTAGCGAGCTGCCCTTTGCCCTTATAGGGTCTTCAAGAACTCGATCAGGGCGCGTTTGTCCGCGTTGCTCAAGTACGTCCCGAAGTAGTGGCCTCGATCCACGACCAGCCCCGGGTACTGGCTCGCCTCGCGGAGCTCAGGGACCAGCTCTTCCTTCAATTGCTGCCGGGCCGCCTCGGGGGACAGACCCTCGACATCGCTAAGGGCCTTCTTGATCCGGATCACCAAACCGGCGAGGTTCTTGGCCCGTTTCGCGACATCGATCGCCCCCTCACCGGGCTCCTTCAGGCTAAGATCGAGGCTACCGAGCAGGTTGACCGGGGTCCCCTTCGGCACCGGGCCGAGCCTGAGCATCCCGTCCTCAAAGTGGTCGGCGAGGATCTGGCTCACCGGCTCCGGGAAGGCCTGCTTGGGGAGCTCGAGATAGCTCTGTTGGGTGGTCTTCCAGATTCCCTCTTCGGTGGTGGGCTTCCACCAGTGCTGCTCCTTGACCTTCTCATAGGCTAGCTCACCCGGGCGGTTCCCTGAGCGGCCTGGTTCCGGATCCGCCCGGAGCGCCTCAACCGCATTCGCCTCCACACGCTGGAACTGCGAGCGTCTCTTCTCAGGCCACAGGAGCTTTTCGACTGCGTCGTTGAAGGCCTCCATCCGCCCAGCCAGTGAGGGATCACCGGTGTAGGTGCCCAAGGCGT
>CAYUWI010000058.1:0-8535 GCA_964448275.1 uncultured Gammaproteobacteria bacterium
GGAGTGGCCCGTAACGGAAACACATGGCCTGGCTGCACCAGTTCTTCGGGCTTGGCATCCTCCTGGACCGCTGTCTGGATAGTCCGTGCCCGATCGGCAGCCGATATCCCGGTCGTGACCCCCTCTGCTGCCTCGATCGAGACCGTGAAGTTGGTGGCGTGTTTGGCCTCTTGATCGCGCACCATCAAGGGGAGCTGCAGGCGGTCGACCTGTTCGGGGGTTAGTGCGAGGCAGACCAGGCCCCGTGCATGCTTGGCCATGAAGTTGATCTGCTCGGGCGTGGCGTGCTCGGCGGCACAAACGAGGTCCCCTTCATTCTCGCGATCCTCATCATCCATGAGGATCACCTGCTCGCCGGCTCGCAAGCTCTCAAGTAATTCAGGTATCGGACTGATCGGCATAGGGCCTATCGAAACTAAATAAAGCCAGCCCGAGCAAGGGCCTCCGGATCCATCCCTTGGAATCCCTCACCAGGTATCGCTGTTGTGTGCAGCAACCGCTCAAGGTAGCGGGCGATCAAATCGACCTCGACATTGAGACCATCACCTGGACAGCGATCAGGGAAATTGGTTCGCTCCAAGGTGTGGGCCACCAGATTGAGTTCGATCTGGTGACCAACAACTCGATTGACGGTCAGACTCACCCCATCTAAGCAGATCGCCCCCTTATCTGCTACATAGCGTTCCAATCCGGTGGGAAGTTCCACAGTCCAGCGTTCAGAGCGTCCCTCAGTCCGGCGCTGTCGGAGGGTTCCCACCCCATCGACATGGCCACTGACTAGATGCCCCCCTAGACGGCTCGTTGGGAGGAGTGCCTTTTCGAGGTTGACACGAGAGCCCGACTCCAGTGTACGAAACGCCGTATGCTGCCACGTTTCCACCGAGATATCTGCCTGTAAGCTCCGCTCCCCGAGCTCGACCGCCGTAAGGCAAACCCCAGAGATCGCTATACTGTCTCCCGTACGGCAATCACCCAGATCGAGCTCACTGGTGTCGATCGTTAGACGCCAATCCCCTCCACTGGGCTCGATGGCCTCCACTGCACCGATTGCCTGAACAATCCCTGTAAACACCTAACTCGGCTCCTCCTGTCTGTAATTAGAGTGCCAAAACACTCGACTCTATCCGCAATCTGAGAAGGTGGGTACCGCTACGACCTTGAGGTCCGGGCCCATATTGCACCGACTAAGGATGCGCAAACCGATCTGATCGGCCATCCGCTCGACGGCGAGGCCAGAGAACATGGCCTGGCTGTCGCTTCCCAGGAGCATGGGTGCCTGATAGACCACCAAGCGATCCATCTCCCCATCACAGAGGATCGCTCCTGCCAGGGTGGGCCCCGCCTCAACGAGCACCGAGTTGATCTCCCGGCGTCCGAGCTCCTCCCAAAGGGCATGGAGATCCAGCCTCCCCGCCCTATTCAAAGGGAGGATTGCGATCTCTACCCCTGCCTCACGCAAACGGTCACACTGGTCTTGGTCTCGCCCCGAGGCAGTAACGACTAGACAGGAACCGGGCTCAGTGACGACTCGGGCCGTTGGCGAGAGACGGAGATGGGGATCGAGGATCACCCGTAAGGGGTGGGCGCCTTCACCCCTAGGCAGTCGGACGGTAAAAGCGGGGTCATCGGCCTGAATCGTCCCAATGCCGGTGAGAAGGGCAGAGCTAGCGTGGCGTAGGCGGTGGACATCGGTTCGGGCAACCACTCCAGTGATCCACTTGCTCTCACCACCCCGTGTTGCCGTACGGCCATCCAAACTCGTGGCGAGCTTGACTGTAACCCATGGCCGCCCTAGGCGCATTCGCTTGCAAAAGCCCGAGTTCATGGCCTCAGCCTCGGACTCGAGTATCCCCTCGATCACCTCAACCCCCGCTGCACGCAGCCGAGCCAAGCCTGCCCCGCGTACGACCGGGTTGGGATCGACCATGGCCACCACGACTCGCGCAACACCTGCCTCGATCAAGCGCTCCACACAAGGGGAGGTGTGGCCGTAGTGGGTACACGGCTCAAGGGTAATATAAGCGGTTGCCCCCCTTGCGTACCCACCGGCTTGCTCTAAAGCGATTGCCTCGGCATGGGGTCCCCCAAGGCGAGTGTGATAGCCCTCACCAATTCGCTCCCCCGCCCGCACCAAGACACAACCCACCAGGGGATTAGGCGCCGTCCAACCTGTCCCACAGGCAGCCAGAGCCAAGGCCCGCCGCATCCAGCGGCGATCTATCCAGAGGCCCGAATCGCTCTGCGGAGAGGCGGAGGACAAAGTACGTTGCCTATGTGGAGCCAATAGAGTCTGAGGGCAAGGGGTCGATAGTCGAGCTCGGCCCCTATCTAACCGCTGAAAATGAGCTGTCTCAGGATCTTGACGACCTAATCCTCCCCTTCGCGGAGGCGTTCGAGCTCATCCCGGAAGGCGTTAACATCCTCAAAGCGCCGATAAACAGAAGCGAACCGGATGTAGGCGACCTCATCCAGCCCCCGCAAGGCCGCCATCACCCACTCCCCAAGTATCTGGGAGCCGATCTCCCTCTCCCCAGATTGGACTAGCCGACGTTCGATATCGCGAACCACCTCCTCAACCGCTTCACTGGGGACAGGCCGTTTCTCCAGAGCCCGTTTCATCCCACTGACCAGCTTTTCCTCGCTGAACGGCTCCCGTCGGCCGTCCCCTTTAATGATCTGGGGAAGACGGGTAACTGCTTGTTCGAAGGTGGTGAACCGGGCGTCACAGGCCAGACAGGCGCGTCGGCGACGAACAGCCTGCCCACCCTGAGCCAAACGGGAGTCGAGTACCCGTGTCTCTTCCGCACCGCAAAAGGGGCACAGCAATTTCGGCTCTGCCTTACCTAACCGACTTTGACCTGCTCAACTCACAGCGTGCAGCTCAGGGACCGTAGATCGGGAAGGCCTGGGCCAACTCCAAGACTTGCTCCTTGACCCGAGCGATCGTGCCTTCTGTATCGGGATCGTCCAAGATATCGGCGATCCAGTGGGCCACCTTCTCGGCCTCCTGATCCTTGAACCCACGCGCTGTAATCGCTGCCGTCCCGATCCGGATACCGCTGGTGACTGTAGGCGGCTCTTCATCGAACGGAACGGCATTCTTATTCAGGGTCAGATTGGCCTGTCCCAGGGCCATCTCGGCCTTCTTGCCCGTAACCCCCGTTCCCGCGAGATTGACCAAGAACATATGATTATCACTGCCCCCCGAGACGATCCGATAGCCCCGTTCCTTGAGCGTATTCGCCATCAGCCGGCTCGAGCGCACGACCTGCTCTTGGTCACGCCGGAAGGCCTCTTCCCTCGCCTCCTTCAGGGCAACGGCCTTGGCAGCAACCACGTGCATCAGAGGACCACCCTGAATACCTGGGAAGATCGTCGAGTTTACCTTCTTCGCTAGATCCTGATCATTCGTGAAAATCAATCCACCACGCGGCCCCCGCAAGGTCTTATGGGTTGTTGTGGTAACAAAATCGGCGTGTGGGATCGGGCTGGGGTGGAGACCTGCTGCCACCAATCCGGCGATATGGGCCATATCGACCATCAGGTAGGCCCCTACCTTGCGGGCCACCTCACCGAAGCGCTCGAAATCAAGGATACGCGAGTAAGAGCTCGCGCCCGCAATGATCAATTTGGGCTGGTGGCGTTCGGCTAACTCCTCTAAACCATCGTAATCGATCCGCTCGGTCTGCGGATCGACCCCATAAAAGGCGGTGTTAAAGAGTTTGCCTGTCAAGTTCACCTTGGCCCCATGGGTCAGGTGACCCCCATGGGCCAAGTCCATCCCCATGATGGTATCGCCAGGTTTGAGCACCGAGAAGTACACCCCTTGGTTCGCTTGTGACCCAGAATGGGGCTGGACATTGGCGTAAGTGGCACCGAATAGCTCCTTGGCGCGTTCGAGCGCGAGCCGCTCGACAACATCGACATGCTCGCACCCCCCGTAATAACGCCGGCCAGGGTAGCCTTCGGCGTACTTGTTAGTCAGTACAGAGCCTTGTGCCTCCAAGACCCGACGCGAGGTCGAGTTCTCCGAGGCGATCAACTCGAGGTGCTCTTCCTGACGTCGACCCTCAGCGACCATCGCCGCATGGAGTTCCGGATCGAAATCGGCGAGCTTTTCCGTTGAGGGGTACATGGAATGGTCTTCTCCTAACAATTGGTCTCTAAGGATGGGCTGGAAGGGAGCGCCGTGTACGTTCGGGGAGGCGTTCAGGAGCGGTTGAGGAGTAAGATTACCCCTTGATCGCTTCGATCTTGTCTACCCGGCGCTGGTGCCGGCCACCCGCGAACGGCGTGGTCAACCAAACCTCGAGAATACTCCGGGCCAGGCCCGGACCCATTGTGCGTCCACCCAGTGCCAGGATATTCGCGTCATTGTGCGAACGTGCCATCCGAGCATCGAACTCCGTCGCACACAGGGCAGCCCGGATTCCCTTGTGGCGATTGGCCGCCATACTAATGCCGATCCCGGTACCGCACATGATTACGGCACGCTCTGCTTCGCCGTTACGTAACGCTTCCACAGCCCGAATTGCATAGTCTGGATAGTCTACACTAGCCTCCTCGAAGGTTCCTAGATCAACGGCCTCTTCGCCTAACTCTTGGAGAGCATTGAATACTTCTTGGCGCAAACTAAGGGCTGCATGATCGGATGCCAAAGCAACGCGCATTGACGGTCTCCTTGTCCTCCGGCTTGCACACCAACGTCGGATGATCTAATGTACGGGAGCTCCCCAGGAAATTCAAGATATTGTAAGCCATGGATGTCATACAACTGCATGCTGCCGCAGAGAGCTTGTTACGCCTCTACCAAGGGCGGCGCTTGCAATCCGTCACAGGGACAGCGAATAGCCTCGGATTACGCTTTGGCCCACTACCCCAGCTCTGCCTGGTCTTCGAAGGCCAGTTTCGCGGGATGTTCCCTTTACACGAGGAAGGCGAAGGGAATACAAGCTCTTCCTGCAGTAGCTACCTCTACCAACGCTTGGCGGGTTTTTCTCTTGAAACGATCGAGCACCCGTGGCCCGATCGCATCCTCTTATTGCGATTTACCCGCAAGCGGCTCACAGGGAACTATGATCGCCGTTGCCTGGTCGCTGAATTTCTGGGACGACACTGTAATCTCATCCTGCTCACCGGTGAAGGGCGTATCGACCGTCCCTTCCAACGCCTTGGCAGGACCGATATACAGGCCCGATTGGTCCCAGGGATCGAGTACCGACCGCCACCGCTACCGCTCGAGCATAAGGCCCAACATTACTGGAACCTATTGGAGGGCCCTCCCCCTGAAGAGTGGGAGCTTGATGACGATCCCCGGGAGCTTGTCTGCTCTCTTGTCCCACTGCCACCCCGACTCGAAGAGGCGATGGAAGGGCTCGCCCATCAGCAGCGTCGAGATCTTTTAGAAAAGGCAGCCCGCGCCCTCACCCAACCGACAGAGGATTGGTGCCTCCATCCAGACGGCCAAGCCGCCTTCCTCTACCCCTTTCCACTGCCCAATCGCGAAGGGGTTATTTCCGCTGGTCCCCTGGAGCACGCTTGGCCCCACTTCTTGGAGCCCGCTATCCATCGGGCCCGTCAGCAACAGCAACGGCAACGGCTCCACAAACGCCTCGGAACCCTACGCAAGCGCCTCACTGAACGGTTGGAAAAGGTTCACGCCGATGAAGAACGTCACTCCGATCCCGGTCTCTATCGCCGCTACGGCCAAGCCCTCCTCAGCTTAGGCGCCGGAGTGGCTCGGCAGTCCTGGGTGGTGGCAACCGACTACTTCAGCAGTCCGCCTGCTCCCATCGAGGTCCCGATCCAGGTAGACCATCCGTATCAAGAAGAGGCCGAACGCTATTTCAACCGCGCACGTAAGGCGGAACGGGGGCAGAGGTTGGCCGCTCGCCGTCGGCGTGAGACAGAGGATGATCTCGCGGAGGTTGAACGGCTCGAGGCCGACCTTGCCGATGAAGCCGACGAGGCCACCCTAGAGGCGATCGCGGACCGTCTTGACCGGTTGGAAGAGATCCCCGCCGAGCAACGACACAGCTCGGACAAGACAGGCTCGGATGAGGCACGCGCGCCACAGGTGTATACCTATCGAGGGTACTCACTCCTGGTCGGACACAGCAGCCGGGGCAATGACCAACTTACCTTCCGTCAGGCCCGTCCTTGGGACCTATGGTTCCACGTCCAAGGGCTACCCGGGGCCCATGTCGTCCTCTGGCGTAACCAGCGCAACTCCCTCCCGGAGGAAGAGGTCCTCGACTACGCTGCCCGCCTTGCAGTGACCCACAGCCCCAAGGCGGGTCCCAAAGCGGAGGTCGACTGGACCGAGGTTAAGTACGTCCGGCGCCATCCCAAAGGCAAGCCCGGGCAAGCCCTCTATACCCATTTCAGGACCCGCATAGCGACGGCTCTCCCTGAGTCGTCCGAGTCTTCCCTCGATACCTCGTCAGTCTAGAGACCCCCAACCCCCACGATCCCGGCGACCCAACAATGGCTCCGACGCTTGTCCTCGCTTCGACCTCCCCTGCCCGTGCGACACTCCTCCACCGTCTGAACCTCCCATTCGAGGCCGTGGCTCCCTCCCTGACGGAAGTCAAAAGGGCCTCGGAGACCCCTTCAGCGATGGTACGACGCCTCGCGCAGGAGAAGGCCCAGACAGTACGAACCTGCCGCCCCCAGGCCGTCATTATTGGGGCCGATCAGTGTGCTGTGCTCGAGGGGGAAGTGTTAGGGAAACCCGGTGACTACGCCACTGCCTTCGAGCAGCTGCGGCAGATGGCCGGTCATGAGGTCCTCTTCCATACTGGGCTCTGTATCGTGGAAGGTCCAACACAACGGACGCAGACAGGGGAAGAGTGTGTCAAAGTGGTCTTCCGTAAACTGAGCGATCAGCAGATCGCAACCTATTTGCAAACAGCGCAACCCTATAACTGCACCGGTAGCCTCCGTATCGAGGGGCTCGGCGTCGCCCTGGTCGAGCGCATCGAAGGGGACGATGGTAGTACCCTGATTGGGTTGCCGTTGACCCCCCTCATCCGTATGCTCGAGCGTGCCGGTCTCCAGGTGCTGTAATCGAGCCTTTGGACTATTGGCATGGGGAATAACCGACCTCTTCCACTCCTTGTCTTTACCGGGACCCGGGACTTCATTGATGGGGCCAAGTACCTCGGCCATGGGCTGGCGCTCATCCGCCAGCCTGGGATGCGTCGCTATGCTATCCTCCCAAGCGTTGTGAGCCTCATGATCTTCGTCCTCCTCACCGCCTTCACTGTGAGTCAGTTCGATGCACTTATGGCAGTCCTACTCCCCGACTGGATGGGGTGGTTGGAGTGGTTGCTCTGGCCCCTTCTGATCGCTGTGGTGGCCCTCCTCTGGGTCTTCACCTATGTCCATATCACCAACATCCTCGCCGCCCCATTCAACGATCTACTCGCCGAGAAGGTATTGCGCCATGCTCGGGGTGCCAATCAGTCGGATCCCAATCCCGATTGGGGAAGGCTAGTCCAGAACGGCCTAATCGCCGTCTGGAACACGGTCGCCGTCCTTGTCTACTTCGCGCTGTGGGCCATCCCGCTCCTGTTACTCTCACTGACCCCCGGGATCAACATCATCACACCCTTCTTATGGTTCCTTTTCAATGTCTGGATGCTTGGCCTCGAGTATGCAGACTATCCCTTGGGAGCCCATGGCCTCTCCTTTAAGAGGCAACGCCAGCTGATGCGCGATTATCGGGCCTTAGGCCTTGGCTTTGGCAGTGCCACACTGCTCCTCACGAGTATCCCCCTCCTCAACCTGATCGCCATGCCCGCCGCCGTCGCTGGGGCGACGCTCATGTGTACATCACGGGTCCTCCCCGCCGGAGCGCAGAACACCGGTTGACCACACCCTCATCGCCGCAGTACCCAGGACTACCTACCGCTAACATGGGTGAGCAAGCCAGCCCCCATGTAGCGTCTATCAACGCGATTGAACGGCACCTGCGCCGTACCAAAAGGCGACAGCGACTGGTATGGCAAGTGCGATCCACGACACCAGATCGCCGATACCGTCGGCCAACAGGGCAGCGACTAGGCCGACAGCACTGACCCCGCCGAGGGCGATCGGAACACCCCAGATCCGGGTTTTGGTCAACGGAGGACTCATGAGGCCGAACTGAGGCAGGATGCAGCACACCGTCGATCATCAACAGGAAATCGCGGCCGCTTAGCTGCTGGCCAAAGTTGGTCAGGTCCTCCGAGGAAGGACCGAGGTGCCAGGCTCCCGAGATAGGGAGGTAAAGAAAGCGATGGCGGGGAACGAACGGGTGCGTCCATCCGACGGCCTCAGTCTCGGGCGCGCAGGAGGGTCAGCCAGGGTGTGACGTGGACGACGTCAACGGGCAGCGTCGTCTCGATGGCCGCGAGCGCTCGGTCGGTATCCTCAAGCCCGAACGCGCCGGTTAGACGCTCGTCGGCAATTGCGGAGTCCAGAAAGACGATCGCGCCAGGGTGGTATCGGTCAAGTTCGGCCACCACCTCGCGCAAGCGCTGGTCACTGAAG
>CAYUWI010000059.1:0-8523 GCA_964448275.1 uncultured Gammaproteobacteria bacterium
GTTGAGGGCGAGCAGTGTGGTCGCAGCGTCGCTACTGCCACTGCCCAACCCTGCTCCGATCGGGAGCCTCTTTGCTACTTGGATATGGATACCGGACTGGGCCCCGGTGTGCTCTGCGAGCAGGCGCGCTGCGCGGAGGGTTAGATCACTCTCTGGGGGAACCGCCCGGGGTTGACCACCACGTTCGAAGATCCCGGCTGGCCGCGGCGTGAAGGTGAGCTCATCACCCCAATCGAGGAACTGGAAGAGGGTCTGCAGTTCGTGGAGGCCGTCAGGGCGCCTCCCAGTTACGTGGAGAAAGAGATTGAGCTTGGCAGGTGCGATCGCGGTTAACCCCATTCTAGACTCCACTGATCCACTCGCACCCGTAGCCTGACCTGGTCTCGGATCAAACGCATATTCTGCGGCATCCATACCCCTTGGACCTTCATGTAACCCTGGTAGGCTACCTCCCACGGCCGGGCCTGTAGGGCTAAGGGTCGGCCGTGGCCATCGAGTGCGGTGGGGACACCCTTGCCTGCCTCCAAAGCGAGAACCCAGTTGCTCAAACGCTCGACCGGGACTGGCCAGCCAAGCCTGGCCTCCAGTGCTCGACGCGCCTGGTCAGCGTGGTAGACCCTGCCTTGGGAGTCACGGAGCCGAAGCCCGAAGCGATCGTTGCGGACCTGGATCAGGGTTTGTCCGAAGGCGTTCCGGATCGTGAGGCTCTCCCCATTTTGGCTACTGCGGAGATGGATCCGGACCTGCGCTCCCTCCTCGGGGGTGTGGACCACTACCCGTCCATGCAGACTCCACTTGTTCAAGGTATGGAGGCGGGTTGCACGTTGGAGATAGGCATCCACTGCGGCTTGGCTCTCTGTACGAGGTCCCAGGGATCCAGGTGGGCCGGCGCAGGCGACGAGTACCACAAAGAGCCAGTAACCCCCGAACCGCAGCAGACGGGCTGACCTCCGTCCTAGATTCAAGAGTCCGGACTCTTCAAACGCTTCTCTACCTCCCGGGCGGGTCCAGAGTCCGGATCGAGACGTTGCAACGCCCTTTTCCAAGCCTTCCGTGCTGCCTTGCTTCGGCCTTGGGCGTTCAAGACCTCCCCGAGGTGGAAGTAGATCTCCCCTTTCCCTTCTCCATCGCTTAGCTCCACTGCGCGGCGTAAATGGGATTCCGCTTTATCCAGCTGACCGAGTCGGTAGTAGACCCAGCCGAGACTATCCACAATATAGCCTTTTTCGGGATTGAGCTCGTTGGCCTTCTGGATGAGCGACAAGGCCTCTCGAAGCCGTACTCCTCGCTCAGCGAGGCTATATCCTAGTAGGTTGTAGGCGTCGGCATCCTCAGGATCTTGTTCGATCACCTGGCGGATATCCGCCTCCATCTGTTCGAATCTTCCCCGCTTTTCATGGAGAAGTGCACGGGTATAGAGCAGCGAAGCCGAATCAGGATCACGCTCAAGGCCTTGGTTGAGGGCCTCCAAAGCGGCCTCGTGCTGATCCATCTCCATCATGATTTGGGCTTCGAGGTGGTAGAATTGGGGGGCATTGGAGTAGAGTGAGTGCAGACGCCGGACGAGCTGGAGGGCCTGCTCAAGCTTTCCGGCCTTGACTGCCACCTGGGCCTGCCGGAGTCGGGCCTGGGCAGTAAAGCGGCTGTGCGGTACCCGGCGATAATAGCGCTCGGCAGCCTCAAGATTGCCCTCATTCTCCGCGATCCGGCCGAGGTAGAACAGGGCAGCCGGACGGTTGGCGTGCTGGTCCAGAACACCTTGGAAGAGGGAGCGAGCCTCTTCCCAGCGCTCCTGGCGGAAGCGTGTTTGAGCCAACCCAAGCCGAACCCGAACATTGTGTGGTTGCCTCTCAACTAGGCCCTGGTAGATCTCGGCCGCTGCTTTCAGATCACCGGCGTGTAATAGCCCCTCAGCATAGACCTGACGCGCCCGCGTTGCTTGGGGGTGATCTGCCAAGAACTCCCGGAGGATCTCAAGCCCCTCAGTCGACGAGTGGGCCCTGGCCAGCGCCACCACCACCGTTTCGGAGTCAGGGCTGAGCTCGTGTGCCGTGCGGAGGGATTCGGCAGCCTGCTCCTGTTTCCCGAGGCGAGCGAGCAAGTGGCCGTAGGCAAGGTGGGCTGCCGCCTGCTGTGGCAAAGAGGTGACAATCTTGGTTAGGACCGCCTGGGCGGCCTCGATACCTCCCGCCATGGCGAGCTGACTACTCAGGCGAAGGTAGAGGGAGCGTGCCTCGGGGTGGGTTTGAATCAGTCTCTCCAGGGCCCTGGTGGTCCCCTCTTGATCCCCCTGGATAATCCGTGCTCGAGCCAAAGCGACCAGGGGTTCGGGATCCCGGGGTGCTAAGTCCTGCCAGTCTTGGGCGTAGGACTCGGCCTTGCTAGCCTGTTCTGCCCTGATGGCAAGCTCCACCGCCCGAGCATATAATCTCGGATAGCCTCCAAGTTCCGCTGTCCGGGCATACCAACTGGCGGCCTCTTCGAGCCGCCCAGCGTGCAACGCCCACTCGGCAGCCATAAAGGCTGTCAAGGCCTGTTGGTAGGTGCTCGTGTGGGCGGCTGTGCCCTTCTGAGACGCCCCGTTACCCGCTTGGCTGCTGTGGGCAGGAACGACCGAAGAAAGGGTGCCACAGCCAACAACCAAAGGCAGGGCAATCAAGGCGAGAAAAAATCGCCCCACTCGAGGGGGAATAATAAAGAGATTGAAAGACACGGCCTTCCTCATTGGAGTGACTAGAATGACGAGCACTGGAGAGTGGCACGCCAAAATGACATTATTATCTCACACTTACAAATCAAAGCTCCAAACTTTGGCGCGTTAACCAAGTGGCCGTCGCCTTCTTGTGTGGGAGTAGACCGTGCAAACGCTAGACAAGTGGCAAAGCGGGTTGAAATAGCGGCACTTATCCCGCACCATTTGGCGACCATACTCCCTTATGAAGTAACCGACGAGTGCAGCTAAATGCATATTCTGACTGTCGGTGTCAATCATAAAACCGCTTCGGTCACGCTCCGGGAGCAGGTCTCTTTTGGCTCTGAAGAGCTCCCGGATGCCCTTCTGGACTTGGTCCAGCAGGTTTCAGTACAGGAAGCCGTCATCCTCTCCACTTGTAACCGCACCGAGTGTTACTGTGCTGTCGCCGATCCGCACGCGGGGAAAGAGGCGGTTATCAACTGGTTGGCTCGCTACCATTGCCTCGACCTCGAAACGTTGCAGCCACACCTGTATTGCTATCTCGACCGGGCAGCGGTGACCCATCTCTTCCGTGTTGCCGGTAGCCTGGATAGCTTAGTTGTAGGTGAGCCGCAGATCCTCGGTCAAGTCAAGGAGGCTTACCGGCATGCCCACTCCGTAGGGAGTCCAGGCCTGCTGTTGAATCGGGCCTTCCACTATGCCTTCAAGGTGGGAAAGCAGGTTCGCACAGAGACAGAGATCGGAGGGCAGGCTGTCTCGGTGAGCTATGCAGCAGTGGAGCTCGCCCGCAAGATCTTCGGCGAGCTTGACCAGTGCAAGGTCTTGCTAGTCGGTGCGGGGGAGACGATCCAGCTCGCCGGACGCCACCTTCGGGATAGTGGGGTGACCTCCCTGTTCGTGGCGAATCGGACCCAGGAACGGGCCCAGGGACTCGCGCTCGAGCTCCGGGGTCACTCCCTTGGTCTCGAGGCCCTTCCCCAAGTCCTCTCTGAAGTGGATGTGGTGATGACCTCAACCGGGGCCCTCTCCACCATTTTCGACCTTCAGTGGATCGAGCGAGCCCAAAGGCGCCGCAAGCGGCAAGCGATGTTCATGGTCGACCTGGCGGTACCGCGCGATATCCCGGAGGAGGCAGAAAACCTTCCGGGGGTCTATCTCTACAGTATCGATGATCTCGAAGCTGTGGTGGAGGAGAACCTGAAGGTCCGTCAACAGGAGGCGGAACAGGCCGAGCACGTAGTCGAGGGGACCGTAGAAGAGTTCGTGCAGTGGCTGCGCAGCCTCGAGATTGTCCCGACCATTAAGGCCTTACGGGCCAAGGCGGAGGCCATCCGGGTCCAGGAGCTGGAGCGTACGCGTAAGCGGTTGGGCTCATCTCCCAAGGAAGTTGAGAGTGCCTTGGAGAAGCTCTCACGCGCCTTGGTCAGCAAGCTGCTCCATGAGCCGACAATGCAGCTACGCCACTGCGGGGAGAACGGTGAAGGGATAGAAGGGATCGCGTTGATCGAGGCCACCCACCAACTCTTTGGACTAGAAGAGGAGTAACCGTACACTCGATAATGTCCTCTTCTGCCCGAGAGGACAAGGTTGAATGTCCATGAAAGCAGCAATCCGGGAAAAACTGGAGGCGGCCCAAGGCCGCTTCGAGGAGCTGGGCCAGCGGCTTAGCGACCCGCATATCCTCGAAGATATCGAAAAGTACCAGGCCCTCTCCAGGGAATACGCCGAGCTTGAACCGCTCGTCGAACGGTTTGAGGCGTACCGATCTTGGCAAGAGCGCGCGGAACAGAGCCAGGAGCTCCTGGATGACCCCGAGCTTGGGGAGATGGCCGCTTCTGAGTATCAAGAGGCTCAAGAGCAGCTCACCGAACTCGAGGAGAAGCTGCAACGGCAACTCATACCCCAAGATCCCGATGACGAGCGGAATGTCTTCCTTGAGATCCGCGCAGGGACCGGTGGGGAGGAGGCCGCTCTATTTGCGGGTGACCTCGTCAAGATGTATACACGCTACGCCGAATCCCGGGGTTGGGAGACTGAGGCTATCGCGTCCAGTGAGAGTGAACGGGGAGGGTTCAAAGAGGTCATCCTGCAGGTCCGCGGATCTCACGCCAACGCACGTCTCAAGTTCGAATCGGGGGGGCATCGCGTCCAGCGGGTACCGGAGACCGAGTCGCAAGGGCGGATCCACACTTCGGTTTGTACTGTGGCCGTCCTGCCCGAGGCTGATGAGGTCGAGGTCAACATCGATCCGGAAGACCTCCGCATCGATATCTTTCGATCCTCAGGGCCGGGGGGGCAAAGCGTTAACACCACTGAATCTGCGGTCCGGATCACCCACCTCCCGACAGGGACAGTCGTTTCCTGCCAAGATGAAAAATCTCAGCATCGGAATCGGACCAAGGCCATGCAGGTCCTGCAAGCCCGGCTCTTCGAGGCGGAACGGAATCGGATTGCCCAAGAGCGCGCCGACTATCGGCGTAACTTGGTGGGCAGCGGTGATCGTTCCCAGCGGATCCGCACCTACAACTTCCCCCAAGGGCGGGTCACCGACCATCGGATCAACCGGACGGTCTATCAGCTTGAGCAGGTGTTAAACGGGAATCTCGATCTGCTGATCGAGCCTCTGATTACTGAGCATCAGGCCGAGCTGTTTGCCCAACTTGAGGGCTAGCCCAGCTACTGTGACAACGAATTGGAGTGTGCGGAGGGCACTAAGTTGGGCTGTCCCGCGGCTTGCCGCAAGCGGGAGTTCGAGCCCCCGCCTCGATGCGGAGCTTCTCCTCGCCCATGTCTTGGGCAAGTCGAGACTCTCCCTCTATATGGAGCCGGAATGCTTGCTCACCTGGGAGGAACACGCCGCCTATCAGGAGCTGCTCTGTAGTCGCCTCCAAGGTAGCCCGATCGCCCATCTCCTCGGTGAGCGCGAGTTCTGGTCGCTCTCTTTCTACGTTACCCCCCATACCTTAATCCCGCGACCCGATACCGAGACCCTTGTGGAGCAGGCCTTGGCACACCTCCCTTACAAGGAGACCGCCTCGGCCCTCGATCTGGGTACCGGGACTGGCTGTATCGCTGTGGCCTTGGCCCATGAACGGCCGAATCTGGTGTTAGGGGCTGTTGAGTCGGAGCCGATAGCGGCGGCAGTCGCTCAGGCTAATATTGCCCGCCACGGATTCGAGGCGCGGATCCGAGTGCACCTTGGCTCCTGGTTCCAACCTGTGGCCGGACGGCGCTATACTGTAATTGTCTCCAACCCCCCTTACCTTGCCCCGGATGATCCCGCCCTAAAACAAGGCGATGTAGCCGCCGAACCGCGGTCCGCCTTGGTTGCCGGGGAGAATGGCCTCGCTACGCTGCGTTGGATCATCCAGGAGGCCCCGCTATATCTGGAGCCCGGTGGGTGGCTGGTGGTGGAAATCGGTGGGACCCAGGGAGAGACGGTGCAGCAGGAGTTTGAACAAACTGGCTTCGAGGCCGTCTCCCTTCACCGCGACTATGGCGGCTACAATCGGGTTGTTGTGGGCCGCCGACCGAGTGGCCGCTCGCCCCCTTGTAACGAGGAGGGTCGCTAGTGTCCGAATCGTTCGTGCTCCCGAGGGTCTTCCGGGAAACCCTCCTCGAGCTCGCCTGGGCCCAGCCGACAGAAGAGATCTGTGGCCTGCTCGGATGCCATGGGGGAATCCCCGTCCGGCTCTTACCAGTGGAGAACTGCCTGCATAGTCCTCATCGCTTTGAGATGGACTCCAAAGGGCTGATCGATGCCATGCGCAGTCTGCGCGCTGCGGATCTGGAGCTTGGCGCCATCTACCATAGCCACCCCTATGCCCCAGCATATCCAAGCGTTCGGGATCTGGAAGAGAATCGCTACCCCGAAGTGATCCACTTGATCATCAGTCTGGAGGGTGGAACGGATCAGGGGATCCGGGCGTTTCGGTTACGGGACCAGATCGAAGAGCTTACCCTTCTCAATCCCCCTGATCCAGGGGACCTTGAATAAGGGTCCCGATTCCGGTGTCAGTGAATACCTCGAGAAGGAGGGCGTGTTCGATCCGGCCATCAATGATGTGGGCACTCTGAACCCCTGCGCTGAGCGCCTCCAGGCAGCACTGGACCTTGGGGAGCATCCCCCCTTGGATCGTACCATCCGCGATCCATTCCTGGGCCTGGTCAAGGCCGATTCCGGTTAGGAGGCGGCCCTGACGATCTAGGACTCCCGAGGTATCGGTGAGTAGGACAAGCTTCTCGGCGGCCAGTCGGTAGGCGAGATGGCCTGCGACCAGGTCGGCATTGATGTTGTAGGTCTCTCCCCCTGGCCCAGTCCCTACGGGGGCGATCACTGGGATGAAGTCCTGGTTGTCCAAGAGTTCGACCACCTCCGGGTGGATGGACTCCACCTCGCCCACCAACCCCACATCGATGATCTCGGAGGCGGTGAGTTGGGCAGCCTCCTGGGTCATCTGGAGCTTGCGTGCCCGGATGAGGTCGCCGTCTTTGCCTGACAACCCCACTGCTTTACCACCGTGGCGATTGATCAGGTGAACAATCTCCTTATTCACATGGCCACCTAACACCATCTCCACGATCTGCATGGTGTCGGCGTCGGTTACCCGCATGCCAGCGACAAAGTCGCTCTGGCGCCCCATCTCCGAAAGGATCCGCCCGATCTGGGGTCCGCCCCCGTGGACGACCACCGGGTTCATCCCCACGAGCTTCAATAGAACCACATCTCGGGCAAAGCTCTCCTTGAGCTGCTCGTCCGACATGGCACTCCCGCCATACTTGACCACCAAGGTGCGACCGTGGAAGCGGCGGATATAGGGCAGCGCCTCGATCAGGATGCGGGCAGTATCTTTGGGGGTATAAGGTGAGATATCGGCCATGATCGATTAGAGGATATAGCGCGACATGTCCAGGTCCTCGACCAGATCGCCGAGGTGGTCATCGACATAATTGGCGTCGATGTGGAGGGACTGTCCGGTATACTCGGGGGCCTCGAAGGAGATCTCCTCGAGGAGCCGTTCCATCACCGTATGGAGACGGCGGGCGCCGATATTCTCGGTCTGTTCATTGACCTGATGGGCTACCTCGGCGATGCGCCGAACGCCGTCCTCGGTAAACTCCAAGTGTACCCCTTCGGTGGCGAGTAGCGCTTGGTGTTGGCGCATCAGGGCCGCTTCTGGCTCGGTCAGAATACGGACAAACTCCTCGCTCCCCAAGGGTTCGAGCTCGACCCGAATCGGAAGGCGACCTTGTAATTCGGGGATCAAGTCGGAAGGCTTAGAGAAATGAAAGGCCCCCGAGGCGATGAACAGGATGTGATCGGTACGGACCATCCCGTACTTGGTCGAGACAGTAGACCCTTCGACCAAGGGGAGTAGATCCCGTTGAACCCCTTCCCGGGAGACATCGGGTCCTCGACCCGAGTCAGAGCCACCCCCGGCGATCTTATCGAGCTCATCAATAAAGAGGATGCCGTGGTTCTCGACTCGCTCCACAGCCCGCCTCTGCAATTCCTCCTCGTTGATCAATTTGGCTGCCTCTTCATCGGCCAGGAGCTGGAGCGCTTCTCGGACAGTGACCCGGTGGGTCTTCGTTGAGCTGGGCGTGAGGCCTTTGAACATATCCTGGAGCTGCGAGCCCATCTCTTCCATCCCCTGGGGGACCATCATCTGGAAACGGGAGCTGTCCTGGTCGCTGACCTCGACCTCGACCTCCCGCTCGTCGAGGTCCCCCTCCCGCAACCTTTTCCGGAACTTCTGCCGGGTGTCAGAGGTGGTCGCGCTTCCTTCTTTGTTGTCCCGGGCGGGGGGTAGGAGCAGGTCAAGGAC
>CAYUWI010000060.1:0-8435 GCA_964448275.1 uncultured Gammaproteobacteria bacterium
CAGTCGGGACGCCGCCTAGCTATCCCGGCTGTACACCAAACTTGACTATAACTCCGATCGTGCTCGGGAAGAGCTTGCCCAACTCGCCACCGAACTTGACCTGGTGGAGGTAGGACAGCTGATCCACATCGGCCCCGCAAATAGGAAGATTGAATAGGTGGCTGAGGAGCAGAGCACTGATCTGCTCGTGATCGGCTCGACGGCCACTGGTGCAGTGCAGACTGCACCTTGCGATGTCCTTACTGTGCAAATCGAGTAATCGAACTGCATGGAACGGTGTTTCCGGAGGACCTTGCCTACCCCAACGAATGCCTTCATTACCCAATTAGGTGGTTTATAATCTTAGCGGGCGATGGCGGGGTCCGTCGTTGTGCTGGTTGGTCTGGATACTGAGCTGCGCCCGGCGCACGGAGAATGCCCGTGAAGATCCTTGTGTTGACGGGGTCGCGTCGTGGTGACTGTTGCCATTCGTCATTTCTGATAGACAGGAAGTCCACATGTCGAAGGAGCCAGTATGACGCCAGAGGATCTCGAACGGGAAGTGGAAGAGCTGGATGCCGAAGTGTGTCGTCAGGAGGCCGAGGAGCTGCAAGAGTGGCGCTCTGCTCTTGGTGGCGATGCCTTGAATCTCGATAGATATCAGAGAGAGAGTGTCGAGCGCATTATCTCGGTCCTGCGACGGGAGGTGTGCAGGGCTGAGAGGGCAAAGCTACACTACTCTGACCCACATATGTGTAAAAGGCGCCATGAAGATGCCCTCTTTGCTGAAGACCTGGCGAATCATCTCGTTGGGAACATCGAAGGTAGCTAACCTACTCGCGGGAACCGGATGGGCCTAGTGGGTGGCCAAGCTGTTTGAGGCAGTGGAGAGTGGGACACACAAGGGAAAGGGGTGCGGACAAGATCTGCACCCCCTATTTCATTACGTAAACCATCAAAGGTTGTACCGCAGGCCAGCTATGAGGCTATGGTTGTGATAATCGATCTCGGTTCCGTTAAAATCGGGATCACTTGTCCGATAGTAGCGGTAGCCTGCATTCAAATCCACTTTCTCGGTTAACTGGAAATTCAGTCCACCGGAAGCTTGATAGGCGAAGACCACATCCTCTTCATCTTCTCCCTGGATACCGCGGACATTTGGATCGTTGAGTGCGATCCGGGAGAACCCTACACCACCGCCCACGTAGGGTGTAACGGCCGATGCATTATCGAAGTCGTATAAGACGTTTGCCAAGAAACCAAGGGCCGAGAGATTACCGTCTTCAAACTCACCGGAGAGTCTCCCTGCCTTGATCTCGTCGAGGCCATTGCGACGCCAGCTGATCTCTCCTTCGATCCGGAGAGAGCGTGAGGAACGATAGCCGACTGCACCGGCCACAGCGGGCCCTGGGTTGAATTCGACCTCGGCGTCTCGACGAAAACCGACAGGATCGAGCTCAGAGTCGTTTGGGAAGTTCACTCCAACTCGCCCTGCAATATAGGGGCCTTTCGCTTGTCCAATTGTGGGCCAGCCCCCTAGACAGAGCGCTGCAGATAGAGCGATGAGGCCGGCAGCTAGACGGCTATTCATCTTTCCTAGCATGAATCCCCCTTGTTTGTCTGTTATTTAGGTGGTTGAGACCAAGATACTAAAGGGACTCCTAAGACAGAAATAGGACAGCTATTCGAGTTGTCAACTTCTCCCATTACCTCCCCTTTACCCTTTCTCTGCATCCCAATCTGCATCCCAATATTTTATTAGACAAGCGGGTCTTGCACTTCGATCTCTACTGGCCCTGGAAAGGGAATAGACAGGGTAGATACCCCTTTCTACGGGTCTTGTGTCCTGGGAGGATCGTTTGACTGGGGAAGGAAGGTGAGGCGGACCTCCTGTGAGGCGAGAATTGAGCTTAGGAGGCCCGCAACCTGGAAGGAGTCGTGTCCTCACTTACTCCGGCGATAACGGTTCAAGAGTGTCCCGACCGTGTCACCTTCGCGCCACAGCTCTTTGAGCTTATTGGCGACCGGCTCGGCCTGGGCCGGATCGTGCGGGTCATCGACAAGCATGTTCAGAACACCGTCCATGATCTGGTTGGTGTTCTCGCGCTTACCGTACTGGGCGTAAGACTCGAAGTGGCTCCCCCGTAGGTGGGCCTCTGAATCGCCCCGAATCGGGTCGTTGGGCCGCCATCCAGACAGCGAATAGTCCTCGGGGTTTGCAAATGCTTTGTCTCCTCCCAAATCGCTTTTCGGTGCCATTGCTAATACCCTCCTTACTCTGTCTCAAGGATCTCGGTTGAGCCGTGCTGGAGCACTGGATTCGGAGTTGGATACTGTTAAGTGGCCTCCCGAACGACCACCGAGCAAGTTCTTAGCCTGCTTTTCAAGCCAGAACTGGCACCGTTCGAAGCTCGAGTACGCAAACTAGCAAAAATGGTAGAAATAATGCAAGTATATTAATGGAAACAATGTCAAAATGGAGCGCCGCGACCTGCAATGAGGCTCTCACACAGGTGATAGCCAAGTTCGCGGTAGGCCTCGAGCTGAGCCTCGTCGAAGAATTGATTCGAGATCGAGTGGATTCGGCCTAGGGCAGTGCTGCCACGCCCGGCTTGTTGCACGGTCACTCTCGCCTAGCACTCTAGCTGCACTTATGAGTTTGGTGGGAGGGAGGGGGCGAACCCGCAGGTGGGCAGGGGTGTGGCACTCCCGCCCACCACCCAAAACATCGAATTCACCGGGACAGGAGGTCATCGGGACTCTCGGAGGCGCTTCTTCAGCTCCCTTTCTAATGCCGAGTCCTCGCGAGCGCTTGATTTGATCTCGTTGTATCTCTTGACCGTCAGCCCTTCATCCCGAATGGCCTGACGCATCTTATTTTGGGCCTCGGCCTGGATCTTCTGCTTTTGAGCTGGTTTTTGGGCTTGGTTGAGCTTCTTCTTGTATTCCTGTTGGATGGTGAATAATTGACTCTGAACAGAGATGAACCGGTTGAGCTCCTGATCGCTGAAGTCGTGCTGTTGGCTTTCTTGGACGGCTTGGGATGATGATTGCCCGCCCTGGTTGACGGCATAGGCACTTGAAGCGAGGGCAATCCCCAAGCTGCAAAACAGCGCTATCTTTAGGTTAGCTCGCATGAATGGTCTCCGTAGTGGAATCCCTGGAATGAGGTCTTGGTCCGTTCAGTCTCCCGCTACGGCGGGATGTGCTCCAGACTACATGGCTAGGGGAGGACACACCAGGGGTGAATGAGGACTGCTATTTGGTTTGTGCTTGGCTTGATCAGTTCTAAGCGATGTCTGCCCAATACTCTCGCGCCCGAGTTGCTGGCCGGACCTCCGGGTCCGGCCTGGTGCGGCACACATGGAGGGTCACTTTTCAGGTGTTTCGTCCCCCCCGGAACCCATCGGGGATTTAGAATCAGAACTGTTTACCGCCTCCATTTCGACAAACTTCCAATCCATTTTAGTCAATTTGCCGTCGCCGTTGAGGTCTTCCTTCTTGGCTTCCTTTTCGGGAACGCCCACCTTCTTGGCTTCCTGGACGGTTACGGTACCGTCCCCGTTTTGGTCAGCCTCTTCATAGCTCGGCTTGGCAGCTTGGCTAGTGAGTGGAAGCAAGGTAAGTGCCAGCACAAGCGCGGTATATTGGGTCCTCTGTACGAGTCGATGCATACTCCCTCCTTGGTGAGGACTTGTGTGTTCGATTGATCGAGTACGCAAGATAGCAAAAGAGCCAGGGGTTGCTCCAGCTGCCGAAGCAGCATCTATCAGCTACGTACTTGTTGAACGAGCCGTTTTTCGGGCATGCTGGTTCTTCCATCTTGGAAGCTGCAGGAAGGCTCGGTTGGCCCGACCCTAGGCTGGGTAGATTCGTTGCCGTAGACGGCTCATGCCTGGCCAGAGGGAATCAATTAGTCATAGGTCAGCGGATGAACCAAACACCGCCAGAGACTACCTATTCGGTTGCCCAGGCCGCTAAACGGCTCGAAACCTCGATCCCGAGGATCAACCGCTTGATCGGCACAGGTCGTCTAATTGCCGAGTGGGGGAAGGGGCCGCACGGATCTTGGGGATGGCGTATCCAGGAGAGCGTGCTACGGGCCTTCGAACAAGGCCATGAGCTGGGCAGTTTTGTCAGCCGAGTTCAGGCCACGGTGGGCAGGCTCATACCCGACGCTGAAAACAGGATCTTGATCGAGCGCGTATGGGAGTTGGGTGATTGGCGGTTTGGGGAATTTGAGCTAAGCCGTGAAGCGTTTAGCTACTGGCTCACCGAAGCGAACCGATCTGAGCACCTGATCTTGGCACAGTGCGAATCGAGAGAGGGCCTCGATGCCGAGCTGGTTCGGGCCAGTGCGGTGAGTGATCGAGGGAGCGTTTTTCACTTCATCAAACAGAGCTAGGGGAGGGAACCCCATGCGGATCTACGCTCATATCTACCAGGAGGATCCCGAGCCAGGGAAGGATCCGGGCGAAATCCTCGATCACGACGGGAAAGAGGTCTATCCTGGAAGCCAGTCCGAGCTCAAAAGGGCTGCCGTAAGCTACGCGGAGGAGGCCGCTCGAGAGGCTGTCAACCAAGATCCGGAACAGGATTGGTCCGGTTGGTTGGTCATCGTTGAAGACGAGACCGAGCCCCTTTTATATCAAGAGAGTATCCTCAAGCTGGCCGAAGCGGGAGGCAGCAAGGAAGGTTAGTCGCAGCGAAGCTCGCCCGTATCCTAGAGCCTTACGTCGTACATTGCCTTGCAACGATCCCGTATGGCCCGGTCACCGGGACCGTCAATCTGTCCAGAGATGACCTGGCCATTTTTAATGGTGACCCTATAATATTGCTGATCAAAGTAGATGTAGCCGTTCATCCGGCTGTCGTCATTCACAGTGCCGCATTGAATCCATCCGAAGAAAATTTTCCCAGAAGAGGTTGTCCACCCCTTTTTTATGTGATCGATGTGTTCGAACCGGCTAAACCGGGGTTCAAATATACGTTCTTTGAGCCACTCTTCGGCGATCTTCTGGGGGTTTTCGGGTTTAGGGCCATAGTCAGCGTTTTGGATTTCGTCCGGGGTCGGCTGTGGAACGCAACTTGTTAGCACAAGAAAGATTATGGCAAAGGCGACCTGGTTTATTGGTTTGTGCATCAACTGACCTTTATAAGCCCGCTCAATTGACAATGCCGTATCCCTGGACCTGACTATTCTACCAATCTTGACCGGCAGCTACCTGCCCTACACAGAAGATCTTCACGTCGATTTCGCGGTGGAGTCATATCTTTCGATTGGCATTTCTGTCTGTGGGCTTTACTGTGAACTATACAGCGTGTTGGGTGATTGATCCTTGGAGATAGGAGGTGGCGATGAGCGACAGTGGCGAGCAAACTACCGGTGGTTCGCAGGGGGGGCAGGGGCCAGCCCAGAAGAACATCAACTTGACTATTGACGCCGTGATGCGGTTGATCGTTGACAATCCCTCTGATGAGGCCCAGACCGAGCTGGTTGTTGAGAAGCTCAAGGAGCTGTGGCGCGATGGTGATACAGTTGGGACCCTCCTGAATCGTTACCGGCAGACCGTGTAAGGTCGCGAAACTTCTCTGGATGGGGGCCTTCTAGGTTCACTTTTCGCTTTTCTGGAGGCCCGCATCGAGTTCCTCTTCGATGGAATTGCACTGCAAGGAGACACGCCCATACCTCCATCTCCTGCAGTTTGCGCCTTGGATCACCTCCCTGTCGGCCTCGATAGTCAGGGCGGTGGGCTTATGGAGAAAGAGAGGCATGCCACTGACACCGGGTGAGTGGGGATTGGCTAATGCCGTGCTGCTTGTGGGTGCTGTGGTTCAGGGCTCGGTCGGCTTTGGAATTGCCCTCCTCGGGGCGCCGATCTTGTTTCTCCTGAATCCCCTGCTAGTTCCGGCCCCGATGCTTATCGCGGGCATGGCACTTCCGGCCCTCATTTTGTTGCGCGACTGGAAGGGCCTAGATTCCCAAGGGCTTTGGTGGGCCCTACCTGGCCAACTCGCCGGGTCGGCTTTGTCCGCTCTAGTGGTTACGGTCTTGCCCCAGGCTGGTCTGGCGCTTGTTTTCGGTGTGTTGGTCCTGTTGGGTGTGGGATTGAGCACCTTTGGGAGCGCTCCCGCCTCGCCTACAGCCGGTTATCTGGTCACCGCAGGCTCGATATCCGGCTTCATGGCCACGGCTACCTCGATAGGGGGGCCTCCACTGGCCCTCGTGTATCAGGGCACCTCTGGCACGCGCCTACGGGCCACCCTTTCCTCGATCTTTGTTGCCGGTGGGCTCATATCTCTGAGTGCCCTTGCTATCGCGGGCCGCTTGGGTATCGAGGAGCTGCAAGCGGGCGTGTCCTTGTTACCCGCCGTGTTGGTCGGCTTCGGGCTTTCAGGCTTTATAGTCCAAGCGCTGGATCGGTTCTGGTTGCGGGAAGCAGTGCTGGCTGTGTCGGCCCTCGCTGGGGCCGGAGCTGTGGTCCAGGGCTTGATTTAACAGGAGAAAAGACCCATGAAAATGCCTTCACGCACACAGTGGAAATGGATCCTCACCGCTCTTCTGGCTGTTCTGATCGTTATCGTGTTCTTTCAGAATACCGAACCTGTGCCTACGCACATCCTTTTTATTACGGTCACCATGCCACGCATCGTGCTGCTGTTTATCACACTTGTGATTGGTTTGATCCTCGGCGCCTTGGCTGATCGGTACCTACTAAAGAAATAGGCTCGCAAACGCCGACTCCTCGCCATGCTTCCGGGGAAACGCATTTTCTAGTGGTAGCCCTTGAGCCGGTTTGTGGGCTTGGTTAAGCTTCTCTTGGTACGGCGTTGGTGGTGATCGGCTGACGAGGAGATTCGGATTGCACCTTCCTCAAAGGATACTTGGGCAAATTGCCTTCATTGTGCTCCCCCTTTTGGGGCTGTTTGAGGCGGCTGGCCTGGGGGTAAGGGCCGATACGAATCTTCAGATTTTATCTCCGGCGTTTGACCCCCACGGCCCGATCCCTACCCGCTATACCTGTAATGGGGCCGATGTGTCCCCACCACTGCAATGGTCTGGCGTTTCCGACAGTGCCCGAAGCTTGGCCTTGATTGTCGATGACCCCGACGCACCGAATCAGGTCTGGGTCCACTGGGTCGTGTACAATCTCCCGCCGGAGCAAGAGGGGTTGGAGGAAGACGCCAGCGGCTCGTTACCGGAACCTGCCGAGAGCGGCCGCAACAGCTGGGGCGACGTTGGTTATGGGGGGCCTTGCCCGCCTTCTGGGACCCACCGGTACCGATTCAAGCTTTATGCGTTGGATACGCGCCTCGAAGTTGCCAGCCCGGACAAGACCGTCCTTCTCCAGGCTATGCAGGGCCATGTCTTGGAGCAGGCGGTCTTGATCGGTCAATATGCCCAATAGGGCCTTTGGACTCCTTCGTGAATGGGGAAACTATGCACCAGCTGATCGAGCGTGTTAAGGCTCTCAAGGAAGAGCCGGAGTATGAGCAAACAGTAGATCAGTTCCTTTCTGCCCTCGAGGATCCTCAGGAACCTGTACCGAACAATGCGGGGATGGTCCGTACCCTCATGCCCCATCGGCAAGCCCCGGTCCCTCTAAAGGTCAGTACCTCACGTAAGCTTGTCGATCAGTGGATCTCCAAGTTCCAGCACGATACAGGGCTAGATCGGAGTGACCCTTGGATGGTATGCCCAACCTGTGACAAGGCGGGCTGTAAAAGGTGCAATGGAACAGGGTTCATTCTGAATCCAAAGAAAAGCGAAGTCATCATGGAGCTTCAAGGCTACGAAGATGCGATCCAGGCGACCATCGAGTTGGTCCAAGAGACCCAAACGGTCCCGGTTGCCAGGCGCTAACCCCATAGGTGACAAAGGGGAACAAATCATGATCCCAGAGTTGGCGAAGCACTGTGCGCAGGAGGCCATCATGCAGGCCGGAGCGCTCTGTGACGACGCAGGACAATATATGCTTCCGATGGTGCCACTGGACTTTGATTATGAGTACCTTGCGGAGGGGCTCGGCCGTAAGCCGTCGAGCGAAGAGGTACGCGAGTTTGAGAATGTCTATCGAGAGATCATACGCGACTACGCCGAGCGGCATGGCGGGCGTGAATGTGAGGACTGCTCTCGACCAATGTACCTCGTGAAATGAGCACATGAGGTTCCGGGATCACCCTCCACCATTGTTTTCCGGCAAGGCGTTCCGGACCCTGTTCATCACCCACGGAGCCGGCCGGCTGAGCGGCGGTCAGGCGCTTGCAGAGGCAATTATCCCCAGTCAGGATCCGACTCCATCGGTAGACGCCGATCGTCCCGAATAGAAGGAGCAATGTCCACGCCGCAAATCCCAGAAGCACCCAAACCGAAATTGTCACGCCTCATCCCCTTTCACTCCATTTAGAGCGCCTAACAAAACCCTGGGTGAATGTTACCCTGTGTTCTCGGAGTC
>CAYUWI010000061.1:0-8433 GCA_964448275.1 uncultured Gammaproteobacteria bacterium
AGACGACTCTCCTGCGCGTCGATTCGCAGCAAATCAGCGGTCACGTCGCCCCCTGCTCAAACCCGAAGGGATTACGGGCTTTTTTTCATGATTTTCTCTTCGATGATTTTGTCCCACTCCTTCTTTGCGAAAATCAGCAATTGTGCCCTCCTCTGGGCGGAAGAGAGTGGGACGCCGAGGACGAGACTCATCGGAGGGAAAGGGTTCAACTTGGTCATGCCTCAAATGGTCTCCGGCAACCCCTTGTTAGGCGAGCTTGCCGACCTCACAGCTAAAACAGTCGCCCTGCGGCTCGAAGCCTTTGACGTTCGGCTCCGGGCACTCGTAGTTGGGCGCCAGCCCCAGGAAGCACCGCTCCCATGCCGCGAAGCGCGCCAGCAATGTAGCCACGGCCTGATAGAATTCGGTCACCCCCGGCTTGTTTGAAAGCCGGAATGTGAATGCCGGAAGCCACCAGCCACAATGATCTTCAAAGAATTTGGCCACGCCATCGGTCACGATCTCTTTCTCTTCAATCGATCCCCCATCGGCCTCCTGATCATTTTGCTTGGCCAAGAGGAAGGCCATAAACTCAAACAGATAAACGACATGGTCCTCCCGATCCCTATGGCTATCCGAGCGTTCCAAGCCGAAGGCCTTGTAAAAGCCGGCGATATCGGCCAAACGTTGACTCCGATAAAAGGCGTCGCTGTTCGAACAATATTCCACCGCGTACGGTGGGCAATCCTTGGTCATCGTGAAGCCAAACACCGTCGCGTACTCTTCCTTCGCCTCACTCTGGCCGGCTGGAAGTGTCCTTAGCACCGGCTCAATGGAGAGCGCTTTCGGATCTCCCTCGCCTTTGCCGGACCCCTCAAATCCACCCTCGAGCGCCTGCACCCGCAGGCACTCGACGGCATAGTGGCTTAGCTCCTGAAATTCCGGGTCGTAAAGAAGCTGAAAACGCTCCGATTGCGGTTCCGTAAAGAGGGCCGATAGGAAGCGATACACAGTTTCGCGCGCCGCTGTCCCCTCCAGGGCGACTTCCGACTCAATTGGCTTAGGCTCTGTCATGGTATCCCTTAAATGGAATTGTAATGTTGATTGGGTCTGTGGTGCATCTTGTCTTGCACGGTGACACGAACCACCTCGCGTCCCTGCTTGCTATACCCAATGATCGTGTCATTGTAGAGCTCCAACGTCTTTTTGGAGCCATCCGGCATCCTGACTTCCGATTCCGCCACCTTTTCACCGTATTCAATCTCAAATCGGAAAATGATATGGCGAGTCGAACGGAAAAGCTGCAAGACAGCCAGAAGCTTTCTTGAGGGGTAGCTATAGCGCTCGATGGCCTCGTCGACGCCGGGACCGAACATTTGATAGAGATAAGAGCGCGGGACCCAACGGGGCGGGATATAGTAGCCATTCGGCACGGTACCGAACTGCGGATACAACGGCAAGGCTACCTTCTCCTCTCGCACCAAATAATAGAGCGGATTCTTCGGATCGTGCTGCCATGATCCATCCTCGGCCATTTTCACCATCCCTTGAAGCCGAATCTTACCGACACAAGAGGCCATACAGCGTGTTTCAAGGGGCTCCCCATTCGGCGAGAGCTCCGGATCACGCCCTTCCAACCTCGGATAGCATGCAACGCATTTTTCGGAGGTGTTCGTGGTCGCCCGGAAATAGGCCTTTTTATAAGGACAAGCCTCAACGCAACGGCGATACCCGCGGCATCGCTCCTGATCGATGAGCACCACTCCATCTTCCGGCCGTTTATAGATTGCGTTGCGCGGGCAGGCAGCCAGACAGCCGGGATAGGTGCAGTGATTGCAGATCCGAGCCAAATAGAAGAACCACGTGGGGTGCTCCGGCAAGCTCGCGTCCTTGCCTGGCAACTGACTCTTCCCGACTCCCTTTGGAGCATCCTCATAGATATTGGGCGATGCCCATTCCCTTTCCTCGGGCAAATAGCCCAGGACCCGGCGCTGAGGGAGGTTCGGATCACTGGGGCGAACGGTCTCAAAGATCGTTTTCCCCTCGAAGATCCCATAAGGACGTTTCTCCGCTCCGGGATGCTTGGCCTCGCCGCTGTCGGACTTTGCCGGGTTCCAAACTTGGCCGCCGGGATTCTTCTCCTCAAGCATTCCCAGGATCTTCTTGTCCCAGTTTTGTGGGTAGCCGCCATAAGGCTTGGACTCGACATTGTTCCACCACATGTGCTCTTGCCCCTTGGAGAAGGTCCACGTCGACTTGCAAGCCATAGTGCAGGTCTGACAGCCGATGCAACGGTTGATATTGAACACGAACGCGAACTGCTCCTTCGGAAAGGCCGCGTCGTGCGGGAACTCCATCTCACGCCCGATCTGCCAATTGTAGACTTCACTCATGATTATGATCCTCTTCGTTCGATTCCTGATTCGATTCTGTCATCCGCACTTGGATGCCACCGGTGCGGCCAACGACATCCGCCACGAGCTCCTTCACCCGCTCCTTTCCGTAAGCGCGAAAGAAACCGTGAGCAGCCTGATAAAACGGGTTGTAAAACATCTGCTCAATGGCTTCCTTCGACCAGCCGATCGCGGCGAATTCCTCAACGAGACATTCCGCCATGAAGGTTCTATCCACCCCGGAGATCGGCTGCGCGACCAGTTCATAAGGATCATCCGATTTAACCGGTTTTTGATTGCCGTGCGGGATCATTCAAAAGCTCCTTTCGTTGACTCAGACGATTCGCCTTGTTGGGCCTTTTTGATTTGAACATAGCCCCCTTGCAGGTAGGTCCAGCCCTGCTCGTCCTCATTGCCCGGCGTGTAGCCCGTTGTAGCCGGCTCCCAGATCCCTTCTCCACCCAGTCCGCCATCCTCCGCCTTCAGGAGACGAACCAAGGTCTCTTTCGGCGTCGAGTTGATCGCATGGTTGTCGACCTCGAAGCCAAACACAAAGCCCATCGTCCCGAGCTTCTTGTGGAACAAGGTGTCGGTCTGATGCATCGGCATCATCCAGGCACGGGTAATCGACTGATGCGAGCCGTAGCGATAGCTTGCTTGGTAACCGGTCTGCGGCGACAGTGCCATACCGTCATGGCGGGTTTCATGCGCCTTGACACTCCGCTCGGTAGCCATCCACCCCTCGTGCTTCATGATCGTGAACCCGCGTGGCAATCCGGGGTTGTATTTCAAGTGAACCATGCAGCGAAAGGCCTTATACCGCGGATCGCCCTCACTCCAACCGCGATAGGGACGATCCTCGGGATTGGCATCGACGTAAACATAGTCCCCGTCGTTAATCCCCATCTCTTTCGCATCGTCGGGATTTACCTGGATCTGTCGCCCGGCCACACCAGGGAGCCGTTTGTCCGTCCGGTAAGGGTCGCCATGGTTGCAGCTCCAGATCCAATGCCAGTCCACAGTCCCCCAGGAGCTATGCACCGAATGACGACTCTTTGGGGTCGAGCAAAAGAAGCGAAAACCCTCTTTCCAAAGTGGATTCTGAATTTGCTTAACCTTGCTCCAGGGGAGCTTGACGTTGCGAATCTGGCGCAGGTCGGCATCGGTCGCATCGAGCGGAATCCCGTAATCGTTGGGCCGGATATAGGGATTCGTCGAAACGATGGCATTCGGCAGGTAAGGAGTCGCTTCGGGCCCCTCGCGATGGACTATGAAATTCTCGCCGTATTCGATGGCCTCGGGCAAATCACAGTATGAGTGAAGTCGTCCGGAATCGGTGTAGAAGGGCAGGCTGTCATGGACCTGCTCGTAGAACGGGATTCGCGGGTACGTTCGATAAAGCATCAACGCCGCTCCCGGTTCCCCATACTTCCCGGACATAATATCCCGGCAGGTGTAAGCCTTCCCGTCCGGAGTGCTGGTGGTCGCCGAATGGGCAAAAACCCGATCGAGATAGACCTCGGTATTGCCGTTGAGCACGAAATGCCAATAGTCCCGGAACCGTCGATCGCCCGTCAGCTCGGTCAGTTTCTGGGAGACTTTGGCAAACACCATTGCATCGTCAAACGAATCATAGAGCGGTTTGATTCCGCTCGTCGCCTTATATTTCTTGCTTCCCCAAAGCTGCAAGAACGGATTCGAGCAGGAGGAGCCCGCTTCCAAGTTCTCAAACTCGACCCAGGAATTGACCGGCAAGATCAGGTCCGCATACTCGGCCGAGCCGGTCCATTCGATCTGTTGGTCGACGATCATATCGACCTTGGGCAGGACATTCTGGATAATATGGTAGGCCCACTTCGCTTGATTGATCAGGTTGGCGTTGTTGTACCACATCAATTTCGTCGGGCAAGGCATATGGGTGTCACCGGTCAGCACCTTGCGTCCCTTGGGGGTGTCGACAACAAAGGGACGATCCCCTGCCCCCCAATAGCCGACTTCCTCCCCATGCATGGTCTTTCTCAGGTTCGACGACGTGAACGAGGCATCGGGATCAATCACAGGCGCAAACGGATCCTCCAACATGTAGGAGGCAGCGCCCGCTCCCGACCAAAGGGATCCTTGAAAGACCGCCCCTTTGTAATTGCCGGCCCATCCGTAGACCCCGGCTCCCGGTTTCCCGATGTTGCCGGTCAACATCATCGGCAGATGCACAGCCCGGTTATGCAACGTCGCGTGAAAGTAGTGGTTGACACCTTCTCCGAAATGAATGGCCGCGGGCCGCGTGGTAGCGAGGTCCTTGGCAAGTCGCTCGATCAAGCCCTTTTCCGCCCCGGTGATCTCCGAGACCGTGCCCAGATCGTAATCGCGAAGATGGATTTTATAGAGCTCAAAGAGCGTCATGACCTCGACCTCTTGGCCGTCGCAAAGCTGGACCTTGCCTTTCCATTCCAATGCCGGACTCAAGCCGCTTTCGGTAAGCTTCTCACCCACCTGGTCTCGATTAACCGGCTTGACCCCGCCACTCTTTTGGTCGTAAATGGCGAAATCACCGATTTGTTGACGCTGCTCATCCGTAAGGCCTTGGATCTGATAGCTCGGCCCATCACGCAGGTCGGCGGGCTCATAGTCGCTGATGATCTCCTCCGGGCGCAGTCGCTTGAGCGTGTCAGTCCGCACCAATAGCGGGAAATCGGTAAACTGCTTGACAAATTCCGCATCATAAAGCCGTTCATCAATCAAGTACTTCGCGAGATAGAGAAAGATCGAGAGATCCGAAAGTCCGGCACGAACCCCGATCCAGTAATCGGCTTTCGTCGCCGGCGCACTATAGTCCGGGGTGATGGCGACGATCTTACCGCCCCGCTCCATCATCTCAATGAACCAATGCGACTCCGGCATCTTGTTCTCGACCAGATTTTTCCCAACCTGAATATGGAGTCGTGCATTTCGAAGATCGTTGAAATCGCAATCCGATCCCTGAAGACCATGAACAAACGGGATACCCGGCGCCTGATCGCCGCGCCAAGTGTATTCGGTCCAATCCCGAACACCTTTGGCTTCCGCTTCCGGAACACCTCGGACATGATGATCCACCAGCCCCATACCGTTGCCGAATCGGAAGAGTCCGAACTTACCGACAACCCCATGGACCGGCAGGTTCGAGCCCATCTTCATGGTCCTTGTGCCGGCGCCGTGACACTCGGAAATCATCTCCTCGGGATACCCATCGTTGCGAAGTCGCTCTTGGCCCGTTTTTCCACTGTAGGTCTCTGCCGTGGCCATGAGCCCCTTCGCCGCATAGTCGGCAGCCTCATCCCAGGAGATGCGCACAAAGGTGTCATTCCCCCGATCGTCAAAGCGGTAATGAGACCGACGCTCCGGCTTGTCCGACAACGATGGGAATCCGTCATCGGCCCACTGCTTCCAGCCTTGCCTTACTACAGGGCCTTTCAATCGGTAAGGACCATAAATCCTTCGTTGCAGTGTGTATCCTTTCGGGCAACCTCGGGGATTCCAATGCTCACACGACTTGTTCCCGTATAAATCGCCATAATCCTGGTGATCGTAATTCTGCTCGGTCCGGAGAAGTACCCCGTTCCGAACGAAGGCCCTTAGTCGGCACATATGGGTATCGTTCGGCGCACAAATAAAGGTAAACGTCCGGTCGTACCGATATTGGTCGCGGTAGATGCGCTCCCATTCGCGATTGGGATAGTAGCGGAGCGGATTCCCGATGGTCTCGGCCGGACCGAACGCCCATAGCTTGGAGACCTGCTTCATTCCAAGGTAGAGCCCCAAGCTGCCGGTTCCCGCACGCCTTAGAAATTCCCGACGAGAGAGCCGTTGGCGTCTTGCCGAGCTTTGATCTTGTTCCGGATTTGAATTGGAATTGGATTTCATAGTCTCCTCAATCTTCAAAAATAAAACGAACCCAGCGGGTTACTGATTTCTTACCGTTTCGATCGCCGTAGAACCCGTCCCAAAGGGCCAGCGCCATCCACACATCCTGACCGGGCACGAAGTCGTAATCCTCAACGTCCCCCGAGATCAAAGGACGCTGAATCACGACACGCCACTTCCCTTGAAGCCATACTCCATTGGCCTCGAGGTGGTTCTTTTCCGGCGGCAATGCGGTCAATGAGCCAAAACCTTGAGCCAGGTACTCCAATGCCGTTTGGTCCAGCGACTCCGGTCGCACACTGGGATTCCCGGCCGCCATCGCCGGGAGGTACAAGGGAAATTGCTCGGTCAATCCGTCTTGATTCCCTTTGAAGGTCGGACGCTCGCCGCGTCGTCGGCTCTGCTCGCCGGGGTACCAATCGACCGCCATATTCGGATGAGTCCGCTCGACATCACGGTAATCGTTGTTGGTCACACGCTGTTGCCGATGCGCTTGCCAATGCCAGATTCTTAAAAGCGACTTGACGTTGTTATCCCCCATTCCAATGAAGGGTGCGCGCTCCCCGCGAACCGGGTATTGAACCGCCACACCGTCCGGGGCGAATTGCTGGTTGCCATAGGCCCAATCCTTCGTCGAGTCCCGCCATTCAAGCAATAAGGAGAGCGCCTCGCCATTATGGACGGCGCGTACTTTAATCGGAGGCGGCGGCACCGAGCGTTGCCAAAGTGGGTGCAGCCTCAAGACCACAGGCTCCACCTCGTCCCAATGGACATTCCAGGGATCGGCCGTCTTGAACTCCTTATCGTGCACCACAACCTCGGCCGACTCGTCGGACAATGGATTCTGTTTGCCATCCTCACTCATGGAGAGGACATAACCGCCCAAATCCCAAAACGCCTTCTTGGTGAAGTTCGACTGGCCCAATAGCCCTCCAAATCCCGGCATCGGAGTGCCTTTGATCCCGGCGATGATCGTCCGAAAGATTTCGTCCCGACTGCTGCCGCCCTTAAAGATCCCGTACGGCAGCTTCGCGGGCACCAACGGCTCGCCCCAAGTGTCTTGCAGATTCTGGGCCACGGGCGTATTCGCCATGCCGTCCTCGCCGTGGCATTGGACACAACCCAGCTTGGTGTAAATCTGCTTGCCATTTTCAAGGTCCGGCTCTACCCCTTGGGGGGGCTCCGGGACGACAACCTCCGGCTCGGGCTGAGGAGGCTCGAATTCCCGAATGTATCGGACCACCGCCTTGATCTTGGCATCGCTCAAGATCGCCCCGAATGAAGGCATGCTCGTTCCCGGCATCCCTTCGGTCACCGTGCGAATCAGATCCGAGCTCACCGGCGGATCCCCTGCAGCCGTCGAAGTGAACTTGTACACTCCCTTGGTAAAATCCCGCGGCTTCGGGAACAACAAGTACGCCGCCGGCCCTTCACCATTCCCTTTCACACCGTGACAAGCCGCGCAATGCTTCTCATAAACCGACTTCCCCGTCGCCAATTGCGGAGTCGCCGGTGCACCTCCGGATGGATTCGCGCCAGACGAGTTCTGCCCAAATCCAATCGGTATCGAGGCCAACAACCAAACCACGCCAATTAATCCGCTTTGAGCTTTCATCACGGTCATCCTAAGTCCCGACCCAACGGACCTCATTGATCTATATCAAACTTTTAAACTTAAGCCGGCCAAAATCGATGCACGCTTTAACATAGGAAGGACAGGTAACAGGAAAAACAAAATCGGAGAAGAAACGAACAAGTCATGGGTTGCTGAATAATTTTCTAAATGCCATTCGATGGAATTATGGTACGAATTATAGTTCGAGCAAGTGTGTCAGTAAGTATTCTTATTGGGTGTGGTCTTTGGACCGCAGTTGCCGAGGCCTCGGAAGGGGTAAGTTTTTCCAAGCAACTTTTGATGGTCAACCCAAATGAAGGGTGCGCCATCGCCGACGTGAATCGTGATGGTCGACCCGACGTCATTGCGGGGACACATTGGTTCGCTGCGCCGAAATTCACCCCTCGACCGGTGAGAGATATTCCGCAAATCGATCTTGGATTCGGCACTCGAGGCTTTTACGCCAATAACGGGGATCACGCCTACGACCTCAACGGCGACGGCTGGGTTGACGTGGTGTCGGGGGGATGGAAACAAGAAATCATG
>CAYUWI010000062.1:0-8362 GCA_964448275.1 uncultured Gammaproteobacteria bacterium
ATACGGCGCGCATAGCGCTCCTCCCCGTATTCCCTTAGTACGCGCTCCAGCTCGGCTGGATCTACTGTCTGCAACCATTGGGAGGCGGTCGGTCCCGACTCCGGATCCATTCGCATGTCGAGCGGGCCCGGCAAGTGAAAACTAAACCCCCGCTCAGAGTCCGCCAATTGTGCGGAGGAGACCCCCAGGTCGGCGAGGATGGCATCGACCTCCGTCCACCCCCTCTCGACAAGGAACTTATGGAGATGCGAAAAGGGGCATTTGCCAATTTGAAAGCGAGGATCGGGACCAAAGCGCAGCTCTCCTCGGCGAATCGCACTTGGATCCCGGTCGAGGGCCAAAACTCGACCCTCTTCCCCAAGTTCGGCGAGTAGCTGGCTTGTGTGCCCCCCGTGTCCGAAAGTGGCATCCACCACCTGCATCCCTGAGCGAATGGCAAGTGCCTCCACGAGGGGAGTCCCTAGTACCGGCTTGTGCTCACCACTCTTCGTCATAGGCGTGGTGCGGGAAACCCTGAAAGTAGGGATCATTATGTCCTGTACAACTCGTGCTGACTACCCCAAGAAAGGGGTTACGAGGAGAAGTCTCAGACATCCCCTATGCCCCCGCGCAAGGCTTGAACTCGATCCAAGATTCAAATAACAAACGGGCCCCTACCCCATTCGGGCAAAAACCCCCAAAGGGTCGAGGGTGAGGTGGACCTGTAAGCCGGGTTCTGTACCGACCCCTCAGGTCGGCGGGAACCATTCCTCTCGGACGACCGTTACCGGCCGCCTCTAGCTGCCTACCCGGGGGCAGCGCGGGCCACGCATTGCCCCCCTATTTGGCATTGCTCCAGGTGGGGTTTACCGTGCCATCCTCGTTGCCGGGAATGCGGTGCGCTCTTACCGCACCCTTTCACCCTTACCTTGAAGCCGAAGATTGACCACAAGGCGGTTTGCTTTCTGTGGCACTTTCCCGGGGTTACCCCCGCCGGGTGTTACCCGGCACCTTGCCCTCTGGAGCCCGGACTTTCCTCTCACCAGAGGAGACCCTCGATGAGCGGTTCCCCGGTCCACCTCGACCCTTAAAACCAGAACTTCTGACCAAACTTGACTATTTGATAACCTTCAAGTGACTCCCTTGCCGGGGTTTGCTCGGCGCGCTGTTCTCGCTTACTCCACTCAAGCTGTGGGTTGCGTCTTGTTCGTCGGTATCCTCTACAGCTGGAGTCCCACGATCGGAGGAGGTATAGTCCTCTTCTGACTGTGCTGTTTTGGATTCTTGTATCGGGAACAACCACGCCAAGACTGCTCCCTGTTGTTCGGGATCGAATACTTGGACCACCGCGGACCAGGGGACCTCACATTTGAAAGGGTGGCCACTAAACTGGGTAATTACACTAACACCCCAGTCGCTTAGGGCCGGGTTTTGGGTATAAAGGTTCAAGGCCAGTGTGCAAGCGTCCTTGTCCAAGTATTGCCGGGGCAAGACTGAAGGTTGATCCCCCGAGGATGGAATGACATGGATGAAACAGCGGCCCTGTTGCTCCAAGATGGCCTCTACCATTAAGCGTTTCATCAACGTCACTTTCTCACTTTGCATCAAGGCCCCCTTCTTACCCTCGGCGGCAATCTAGGATAACAACTGGTCGGATTGTCCTATTCCTCTATTTGCTCTGACTGTAGGGCTACCTGATCAAGTTCCCATTGGCAAACTATGAGTCGAGAGTAGATCAATACACAAAGCTTATCACCCTCTGCTGTCCCATTTCGAACCGGTTTCCGTACCCCGATCGGCCAACGCTTCTACTCGCTGCCTCTTTCCTCCTTCAATACTGAGCGAACCGCCGCCCCACATTGTGCAATAGCTCGAGCATGGCGGCGATCTTGTTCAAGCTTTCCTGATACTCCTCTTCGAGTTCTGAGTCCGCCACAATTCCCCCGCCCGCCCAAAACCGCAGCAGGCCATCAGAGTAAGTCAGGGTCCGGATAGCGAGATTGGTATCCATAGCACCGTCGTAACCGATGTAGCCAATCGCCCCACAATATACCCCCCGCCGATGCCACTCGAGCTCTTCGATAATCTCCATAGCCCGCAGTTTCGGTGCACCAGTGATCGACCCACCAGGGAAACAGGCCTGTAACAAATCCAAACCGTCGTATCCTAGTTCCAGTTGTCCCACCACCGTGCTGATGAGGTGGTGGACTGTCGCAAAGCTCTCTAAGGAGAACAGCGTCGGAACATACACGCTCCCAGGAGTACATACCTTGCCGAGATCGTTACGCAGTAGATCGACGATCATGAGATTCTCTGCCCGATCTTTAGGGCTCATGCGGAGCTCTTCGGCCGAGGCCCGATCCTCTTTGGGATCGGCCCCACGGGGTCGCGTCCCTTTGATCGGTTGGGTCACAACCTCATCATTGCGGAGCTTGAGAAAGCGCTCGGGAGAACTCGATAGGATCTGGGCGTGTGGCGTCTTCAGATACACCCCGAAAGGGGCGGGATTGAGTTGACGTAGGCCCCGATAGAGCAGCCACGGGTCGCCCTCCAGACCAGCTGTGAAGCGCTGGGCAAAATTGACCTGGTAACAATCGCCCATAAGGATGTAGCGCTTGATCTGACGGAACGCTCGAGCATATCCTCGACGATCCAGATTCGGTACAACATCGGAGCAAACCCTCACTGACCCTCGATCGAGCGGGGCACAACAGTAGGTCAACAAAGTATAGAGATCGTCCCAGTATGTGAGGGTCTTCTGATCACGCCCCTGAGCCACTAACCAACTCCGTTCCGTAATATGATCCACCACAACGGCCCAGTCATAAATCCCTACGGCCATCTCCGGGAGTCGATCCTCGTCAATAGCCCAAGAGGGTAAGTGCTCCAACCGACGCGCGAGGTCGTAGCCGAAGTAGCCCAACACTCCGCCTGCAAATGGGAGATCCCAGGTCACTCCAGAACCGGGCTCCAAATAGTGACGGATGAGGGTAAAAGGCCCCGCCCAACTCGATCGGATCCGATCCCGGGTACAGACCCATGTGCGTGCACCTTGGTTAATCAGTGTAATCCAAGGATCTGCTGCCAAGATGTCGTAGCGCCCCTGTCTCCTCTCGGAGGGACCGCTATCCAAGAACACTGCCCAGGGATAATCCACGATCGACTCAAAGAGGGGGGCGCTATCCGGCTGATACGGCAGTTCACGGAGACGGGGAGATGTCGGTCTGCTCATATTTACTGTCTACCCATGATCGCCAGTTGGGGAAACCGTTCCTCCTTTTTGATCCTACTCAAATCCTAGGGTGAGCTAGCCTGGTAGGCTCGAGATTTATCCATAGCGAGACGTAATCATCCTTATAGGAGGGAACGGCTTATGGCAGAAGAAGAGAAGCAAGGTCAGGAGGTTCAAGTCCGGAGACCTTCCCGGGCGGTCAGTCCGTTTGATGAGATGGAGCGGATGTTCGAGGGCGTCATCCCGCGGGGTTGGCTACGGCCCTTCTTCGGTGGAGAGCCTCGTTGGGGTGAGATGGCCCCCTTTGAAGAGCGTTGGCCCCGGGTAGACGTCCAGGACCGTGACCAGGATATTCTGGTCCGAGCCGAAATTCCGGGGGTCAAAAAGGAGGATCTCGAGGTCTCGGTGGCCGACAATACAGTGAGCCTCAAGGCCTCCACCCGCCGCGAGTGGGAAGAGGGCGAAAAGGGGGGTAACTACTACCGCCACGAGATCGCCACCGGCTCGTTCGCCCGCACCGTGCCCCTTCCTGCAGAGGTCGATACCGACACCGCCAAGGCCACCTTTGAGGATGGCATCCTCACCCTTACCCTCCCCAAGCAGGAGCAGTCCAAACGCCGTAAGATCAAGGTAGAATGAGGGAAACAATACGCCCGGTGGCCCAGGCCGCCGGGCCCTTAGCGGTTCGCGGGACCCCTCTCTAGGTACTTCTCAATCGTTTGGAGGATCAAACGCGACCGCTTTTGATTCCCGAAGACCCCCACCCGGATATAGAGTCGGGTCTTGTTCTCCTTGATTGCTTTGAGATCGATTCGGATCTTCTTGCCGTCCGCCGATTTAGCCTTTAATACCGCTGCTGTGGCATCCTTGTCGGTCTCTTGCACAGCAAATTCCAGCTCCTCTACCGCTTGTTGGGTAGCCTCCCATACCCGATGGATAGAGGTCCGTTCCGTTGTCTCCAGATCTCCCCGTATATAGGCAATACCCCCCGCCCCTGCCCCCGCACCAGCGAGGAGCCCAACACATCCCTGGTTGAGCATGAGAACGGGAAATAGGACTAGCAACATGATATGTTGGATCTTTGGTGACATGGCTTCCCCTTGGAATGGAGGCAGGACTAAAGCCGTGAGATAAGGCAAAATAGGAGCCAATCATGACCGATCAAACAGGCCCTTCCGGTGGTGAGCCGACCCAAGCTACACAGCCACGACGTAGTTGGGGACGGCGTATCGCCCTTAGCGCCTTGATGGTGCTCATCCTGGTAGCCCTCTTGGTGGGCCTGTTACCGAGCCTGATCAGCACCCCCCCTGGTACCCGCGCTGTACTGAGTCTGACCAACAGCCTGACTGGCTACTCGGTCCACGCTGAGTCATTGGATCTCAACTGGTCCGCCGGCCAACAAGCAAAGGGGCTATCCATCGACTCAGCAGATGAGAGCTGGTCACTCAATATCGATCGCGTCCATGCCCCCCAGTTGAGCCTGTTCGCCACCGCGCTTGGGAAACGCGACCTCGGCCGAATCGAGGGCCATCACATCCATTTGACCCAAAAGCAAATCGAGTCCGAACTGTCTCACCCCCCACAAAGGCCCAAGCCCGAACAGCGTGATCAATCCAAGGACAAGCAACCAGCCGGTGGGGGATTCCCGGTCATTCCCAAAGGGCTGAAGGCCAGTGTCTCGGTCGATCAGTTTACCTACGAAGCTCCAAACATCGACACCTTTCAGGTCAACAATTTTCAAAGCGGCACCAACCTCTCCGATCCGCGCAATCTGAGGGTGACGGCAAAGGGCCAGTTCCAACAAGCTGGACAAACAGGTAGCCTCAATATCGAACTGGCCTTGATCGATGCATTCGACCAAGATGGCCAACTACAGATGGCTAAGGGGGCACTCAAGGCAATCGGTGACATCAACGAACTGCCGATTGCGCCGATCGATCGCCTCATGGGGTTCGAAGGGAAATTACTCGCGGCGGTTGGGCCGAAGCTAAGCGGAAAGCTCGAACTCCCCAAGGGCCCGATCGATGAGCTCACCGGCACGCTCACGGTCATAAGCGAACACCTCAGTGTCGACACCCAGCTTGCCCGCATTGGCGATCAACTGCAGATCAAGCAAGGCTCACGTATCCAACTGCAAATCACACCGAAACTCTACCAAACACTAGTTGGTACCACGGACAACACGAGTGCGCACCTCGTTCACCCTTTTACTCTCTCTCTGAATATTGGTCAGCTCACCGTACCGCGTCCCACAGGTGGATTGACAGAAAAAGAAGCCCTTCAGCAAGCCGCTGTCGAAACCAACGTCTCATTAAGTGACATCGTGATCCATGTGCCAAAGCAAGGGCAGGTATCGTTCCAGCGCTCGAATCTGGCAGTGCGGGCTGACAAGCTCGGTGAGCAGCTCAAGGCTGACCTCAATACCAGGCTCAGCCTTGCCGGGGAGACCGCGCCGCTACAAGCCCAGGCGATGGTCAACAAGCCATTGACGCCGAACGAGCTCAGCGCTTCCTTGACCGCTAGCCAATTGCCGATCGTGCTCGCCGATGCGTTAGCTCAACAGAAGGGCCGATTGGTCGCGACCCTAGGCCAAAGATCTGATTTGCATCTCGAGGCCAAACCGGTCGACCCGCTTGGCAGCTATAGACTCAATGGCAAGTTGAGCTCCACTCAGCTCGAAGCACCACTCAGCGGCATGTATCAACCAGAGCAGGGCGGTTTGCTCAAGCTTCGTACGGCACCCGAGCCACTCAAGCTTACGTTGCAACCGCAGGCGATCAATGCGTGGATCCAGTACAGCCAAGGCGAATCGGTCCAGCCCCCGGTTGTTGCCCTCTCTCCTATGACCCTCACCGCTGATGTGCAGAACCTTACCCTTGCGATGAGCGAGGCTGGGGGAATCGATTATCGGCGCACGGGGATCCTCGCGCAAATGACCATCGACAAGCTCAGAGTCCGCGAACGCGAAAGTGGAGCCGTACAGACACTTCAGGGCGTCAATATCAACATCGCCGGTCAGGATCTAGCTAGGCAGATGAAGATCAATTTCAAGGCGCTCCTCCAGGGCCGAACATCCGGTCGGGGACAGGCCCTTAGTGGTGGGAAGATCGAATCGCATACCCAGATCAGCCGTCTCGTCAGCGACACAGGCCAGTTGCAACCGGCCGCCTCACGCATCGAGAGCACTAGCACATTTCAAGACCTTCCCAGCCAGCCGATCGACGCGCTCCTCAAGCAACAAGGGCTACTTGCCGCCACGGTGGGTTCTCAGCTCTCCGGCAAAATGCAGCTGAGCTATCAACCCAAGAAGCCCGGAAATGCCGATCTGGAAGTGGACGCAACCAATGCCCAGGGCTTTCTCGACGGCCAGATCACCGAAGACGGTACGCTGCAGCTCGAGCAGGATGCGACCTTCTCCCTTGATGTCACACCGGAGATGTCGAATGTCCTTTTGAGGCGGATCAACCCCATGCTCGGAGCGGTGATAGCCGCCGAGGCCCCGCTCAAGCTCACGCTCAATCAGCAGGACTTCGCGGTACCATTGATCGATTTCTCACTCAAAAAGGCACAGGCTAACGCGAATCTCGACCGCAGTGATGTCACCCTCGCCGAACAAGGGCTAACTGGAGTTGTAATCGGCCTGCTCAAGCAGCTCCACGCAATTCCCGAGCGCTCTCAATACGGGGCCACGATCAAGCCAGTGAGCATGACACTGCGTGACGGAACACTGTCGTACAACCAATTGGCACTGGTGATCTCCGATGTTGAACTCAATGTGCCGGGCCGCATCAACCTGATGACGAATGAGCTCGACCTCGAGCTGATGCTCAGCGGCTCGGCCGTGCCAAAGGAAGCGCATGGCCTGCCGCTCGGGATCGGGGGGACAATCAGCCAACCCAAGCTTGCCAAGGGCGCGATCGAAAGGATACTTGTCAAGACCGGAATCCAGCGTGGCTTCCAGGAACTACTGAAGGGCCAAGGCGAGGAGGCTAGCGAGCCCGGCCAGCGAATCATCGAAGGGATATTTGGCGGCGGCAAGAAGGGATCAAACGGCTCCAGCGGTGATGCACAGGAAGAAAAACCGCGCAATCCGCTCGAAGAGCTGCTTCACTGACAACCGGCGACCCAGCCTTGTCCGGCAACAGTAGCCTGGCGCACTCAACATACTCCCGCCGGTTCTTGGCCCCATATCGTGTGCTTATCTTGCATGGAATCAGCGCTAGGTTGGGGCCTCAGGCTATATCAAAACAGCTTGTAGTGCTTGCGCACCCCCTCACGCACCTCCCAGGTGCACGACAGCCCCTGAGGGAAGGTCACGAGATCACCCTTGCCGATTGTCACCGGCTTCCCATCTTCTGGGGTGACGGTTACTTCGCCCTCCAGGAGGTAACAGGTCTCATGGGTATCGTAGGTCCAGGGAAACGTTGACGGTTGGCACGACCAGATCGGCCAGTCCGTGACCCCCAGCTCATCGAGTCGGGCCTCTTCTGGAGCGTGTTCGACTTGGATGGGATTGTTACCCATAAAACCTCCCTTAAGAGTTGGCGCTAAGAATTGGCGCTTGATCCCTTTGCTGTCCCTCTCAAGAACCCCAAGCTCAGGCGGGCCTGTTGAATGATCTATCCGCCCTTTATCACCAGCTCCGAACCCGTTTGAAGGCGTCTCTCTTCTGCGGCAAGCGCCACCCGCGGTCCTCCATCAGAGGGCTCCAGATACAACCGGGATGGACGGGATCGATCCGGAACCCTTTCCAGCTGATTCTCCCCTTTACAGGGTAGCCTTTGACTGAATCGCAGCCAAGCAAGCAATGGAACCACAATCGAAACGGCCACCCCAAAGGGGTGGCCATTCAGGGGGGTCCCAGCCAAGGGCGGGACTCAGCTCTCAGTTACAGCAGTTCCTTACCCCCCGATTGGGATATTGAGCCCAGCCACCGAGTAAACTACCACTCCGACTCCTCTTCGGTCTGGTCGCCAGCCGCACCACTTTCGCTAGTGCCAGTGGCCTGTTGGTACTCCGACTCGCTGATCTGGTCATCGCCGTCGGAATCGGCCTGATCGAGGCTGATCCCGACCGCCTCGGCCTCTTGCTGACTGAGGACACCATCGCCGTCGGAGTCGAGGTCGCTGAAGCTCTGGCCGCTCGCCGCCC
>CAYUWI010000063.1:0-8292 GCA_964448275.1 uncultured Gammaproteobacteria bacterium
AGGGGGACTTCGACAAGGTTGGAGAAAGGTTCTTCAAGAAAGGTGATTTGAGAAGGAGGGGCGTATATTCGTAGTTGTTTGGGAAGGTGGCTCGCTGTCGGGGGTTGATTTGGCTCAATGAACTCACGCAGTCGATCCCCCACTCTAGGAAGGATTGCAGTCACACCGTTGCGGGAGATGTCTATATGGAGGTTCCCCTTGAACTCAGTTTCCATGGCGTTGACCACACCGATTGGGCAGAGGAGTATGTGCGTAAGCGCGTGGCCCGTTTACAGCAGTTTGCCAAGAATATTATTGCTTGCCGGGTCACCATCGAGCAGCCTCACCATCACCGACATCAAGGTAACCCATTCCGGGTCCGAATCGAGGTAACCCTTCCTCAAAAAAAGGATCTTGTCGCTACCGCGGAACCGGTCCAGGTCGAGCAGGAGAATCAGCTCCACCCGGTGATTCGCCAGGCCTTCGAGGCTATGGAGCGCCAACTCGAAAGGGCTAACGAGCGCCAGCACCATGAAGTCAAGAGCCATACGGTGCCGACTGGACTTGTGGTGCGCTTATACTCCGATCGGGGCGGTTACGGCTTTATCAAGACCCCAGAAGGGCGAGAATTCTACTTTCATCGCAATAGTGTTCTCCATGGCGATTGGGAACGACTCGCTGTCGGCACAGAGGTGCGGTTCGAACCGGAAGAGGGCGAAGAGGGTCCGCAGGCGAGCACCGTCCAGATCATCAACAAGCCAGGGGCCCGTGAATCGGAAGGGTCGGCGCGTGATGAGATCCCACCTGGCTGGAGAGGTCATCGCTAGTCGAAAAGGGTCAGGGTTGTCCTCAATCGTCCCCCTACGCCCGGACGAAATCCACTTACCGCTCCTCTACCGATACGCTTCTGCTCAGATGCAGTGTTTGAGATCGTTCGTAGGGACCCTGGCCTCCGGAGATCCTGTATTGCGCAATGAGTAGGAGGGTGCTACTTTAAAGGGGAAAGGGTTAGCCCACTAGGGCTGACCCCTTTTACTGTTCGGTTCCTTCCAGCCCTCAGTGATTGCGGCTATTGCGTAGGCTTGCTTATTGCCTTGGGTTTGCTCTCCTCGTGTGCCTGGTATCTCCCTCGAGTGCACTCGCTGAGTTGGGTTTGAAGCTCTCCGTTTCCGGAATCTATGATTCTGAGAGCTGTACTAGCGATTGTGCCCTTTCCAGTCGGGAAGATGTCTTTGGGGCATTATCTGCACTGGTTTCGGACCGCTTTGGTCCTGCTGGGATTTTCTTCGAGTTTGGTGGGAACAATCAGGGGGTCTTCGTCTCGACTGGGGGTGCTTTTTACTGGGGGCCGATGACCGTTCGCTTGGGTCCACTCGCCTTAGAGGATCGGGCGGATCGGGATTTCCCCGGCTCGGATACAGTTCAGGTGCCAGGGCAGACTCGCCCGGCTCGTTTTGATAACCAAAGCTCCACCGAATTCGCCTTAGGGGGCCAAATTGAGGTGGAATATAGGAGCTTCTTTATCCGATTTGCCCGCTATCCAGTAGACCATGAATTCAGCTCAACTGCTCGTGATCCGGCAACAGGGGCTTCAATCGTTGATCCAAGGACAGGGGCCACGATTACCCGAAGTGCTGAGCCAGATTATGATGTCAATATGGTTTGGTTCGGCTATCGGTTTGACTTTTTTTAGCCTGGTTCAGTGTTTCCCTGTCGGATAGTCTGAATCGGTACCTTCCCCAGGTAACATCGCCTTGATCCGCTCCATATCCCGTTTCCAGTAGGTAATTGCGGCCTGGTCGCCCTCCTCTTCGGCTTCTGCGAGCGCTCGACGAGCAAGACGGCACTCATCAAGCAAGAAGGACTTGACCTTCATGGCCTCAAGTTGGATCATCGCTTCAATGGCTCCCAGGGCCTCTTCCCAGTATAAAGCCGCTTGTCTATCGCCTATCTGGCTGGCATGATCGAGTTTGGAGCGGATAGCAGACCGTGCCGCCTCGATCGCTTCACTCCATTCCATTGCGTCGGCCCCTTCGTTGTCGCTCAGCGACTGGTTTCTACACCCAGTCGCTTCTTGGGCTATTGCTCTTCGGGGATACGCCCTTGAAGGTCCTTGGCTGTAAATGGGCCCGGGGAGGTGACCAATGCGCGGGCGGCATCGAGTTGCCGCCTAATCCCCCAGAGCAGCACCCCACGTACCCGGCCTTCTTGGAGATAGTAGATCACCCCGGTACGGTTGGGCTCTGTCCAATCAACGACCGTTTCAAGGGAGGGGTCGAGCTCACCTACGGCTTGATAACCGAGGTCGAAGAGGTCCGAATAGAAAAAGGGGAGATGGTCATACTCAACCTTTTCTCCGGTCATGGCTTGACCAGCCATGCGACCCATGGTGATGGCATTGTCTTCATGCTCGACGCGTAGGCGTTTCCCGAGCGCTGGATTGTAGAAATTGGCGACATCACCGGCAGCGTAGATGCCGGAGACGTTGGTCTGTAGGGAAGTATCGACCACAATGCCGTCATCTACTGTGAGGCTACCTGCCTGCGCGAGGGCAACGTTAGGCTCGACCCCGATCCCAGCTACCACCCCGTCGACTTCAAGCTCTTTCCCTCCGGTCGTCTCGAGAACGTAGTGTGCTCCTCGCTGAGAAAGACCGGTGACGCCTTCTCCGGCGAGGACCTGGACCCCTTGTTCGTGATAGTAGTCGTTCAGGAAATGGGCCAATTCAAGTGGGAACGAAAGTGCCCCGATGCCTTCCTCGGGGAAGAGCATAGTCACTTGTTTGCCGTTCCGAGCAAGTGCGGCGGCAATCTCCGAACCGATGAAACCGCCTCCGATGACGGCGAAGCGTTCATAGGTGTTAGCGAGCTCTCGTAACCGATGGTAGTCATGTAAGCCACGGAAATAGATGATCGAATCTTCCTCGAAGGGGAGGCGTCGAGGGGTGGCCCCGGTTGTTAAGAGGAGTTTGTCAAAGGTGTATTCCTTCCCCCCCTCGTCCGAGACCCGCTTGTTTTCAGGGTCAAGGGTTGTGGCTGGGCTGCCGAGATGCAGGGTAGCGTGTTGGGGGGAGTTACGCCGCCAGATCTTCCCTAAAGGAGGATTGGGCGAGCGCCAGAACCCTTTGGAGAGAGGGGGACGACTATAGGGGGGATCGGGCTCGGCGCCGATGATTCCGATCGAGCCCTCCTCATCCTGTGAGCGGATCCCCCCGACGGCAGCATCTGCGCACATGCTCCCGCCCACAATCAGGTAGTGGTAGTGCGGCATTAGCTTCCCCCCCGATTGGTCAACTCGGACAATTTGCATGGATCGAACGAGTACCCCAGCGCACTGCTTATCTAAGCTTGGCTTCCCGATACAGGACGTGCCTGCGGACAACCGGGTCGTACTTCTTTAGCTCTAGCTTATTGGTCATGGTGCGTGGATTTTTGGTTGTGGTGTAGAAATGGCCCGTCCCAGCACTTGAGACAAGCTTGATCTTCTCCCGTCTGTTCCGCGTGGCCTTTGCCATAGTCTTCCCTATTGTTGTTATTGCAGCGGTTTAGACCTTCTCACCCCGAGCACGAAGTTCGCACACAACGTTATCAATTCCCCTTCTATCAATGATTTTTAACCCCTTTGGGGAGACACGTAGCTTGACCCAACGTTGTTCGCTATTTACCCAGAAACGGTGAGTTTTCAGGTTGGGAAGGAAGCGACGCTTCGTCTTATTGTTGGCATGAGATACTTTGTTACCTGCCTGGGGCCGTTTGCCCGTGACTTGACAAACCCGTGACATAATCTACTCCATACAGATTCGCGTTAACGAAGCAATCTATCAAGTGAGTGGGTCCAATACAATTGTAGCATAGGCTCCTTTCTCGATTGTGGGCTTTCGGTTGGGGTTATTAATAGAAGGTTATAAACTGTTTCCGCTTGCGGGATCCTCCACAATCTTGATAGAGTGGATAAAGGGGAGTAGAGGGGCTTTCGTATTGAGCCTTGAGAGGATCGACCTTTTGAGCCTTGAGAGGATCGACCTTAGGTCAGGCTAAAGCCTAGTGGCCCTTCGCAGACCCCGTGTGGGGCCTGCAAGCGATCGGTGGTAATTTTAGGTTAAGGAGTCGAGTCCATGCGAAACATCACCGACAAGTTCGATCGGCCCCTGCGGGATTTGCGCATCTCGGTAACGGACCGGTGCAATTTCCGCTGCGTCTATTGTATGCCGAAGGAGATCTTCGGCTCCGAACACGCCTTTTTACCTCGGGAGTCGATCCTCTCGTTCGAGGAGATCGTGCGGTTGACCCGCATCTTTACGGATCACGGCGTAGAAAAGCTTCGCATTACTGGTGGTGAGCCCCTCGTACGCCAGAATCTCGAGCGGTTGATCGAGATGTTGGCAAATATCGAGGGTATCAAAGATATTACGCTGACAACCAATGCCTCGCTGCTGCCACGCAAGGCACAAGCCCTTAAGGATGCCGGGCTCAACCGGGTGACGGTGAGTTTGGATGCCGCGAGTGATGAGACCTTCAAGCAGATCAACGACGTCAACTTTCCGGTACGGCGGGTCCTTGAAGGAATCGAGGCGGGCGCCGCGGCGGGACTGCGTCCGGTTAAGGTCAATATGGTGGTCAAGCGCGGGATGAATGACCACGAGATCCTGCCGATGGCAGAGCAATTCCGCAATAGCGGCCATATCCTGCGGTTCATCGAATTTATGGATGTGGGCAATACCAATGGTTGGCGTATGGAAGACGTGGTCACCGCGGCTGAGATCCGTGATGTGATCAATAAGGTCTGGCCGATTGAGCCGCTTGACCCCAATTACACTGGAGAGGTGGCCAATCGATACCGCTACTGCGACGGTGCCGGAGAGATCGGGATCATCGCCTCGGTGAGCCAACCGTTTTGTCGCACCTGCACACGGGCCCGGTTATCGGCCGAGGGAGAACTCTTTACCTGTCTATTCGGTAGCCGAGGCTACGATTTCCGTTCGCTGCTGCGTGAGGGCTACTCTGACGCTGAGATCGCTGAGCGAGTCGGTTCGATATGGCGTACACGGGCGGATCGCTACTCCGAGCTTCGGACCTCGGAGACGGCTGCTCTGCGGCAGAAGAAGAAGGTGGAGATGTCCCACATTGGCGGCTAACGGTCCTCCTAGCGTCGCCGTAGCTAGCGAGTGTTAGATGCAGGGCGAATAAGGCGGAAAGCCTTCTCGTTAAGGGCGGTCAGGCCTTGCTCCCGAAAGAACGGGGTAGTCTCTAAGATATCCTGCTCCTCAAGGAGTTCGATACGGAATTCGGGCTGAAATAGCTTCCGTACCTCCTTTTCAGTAACCGAAAAAGGTGGGCCCTCCATCTCGTTCGGGGGGTACTCGAGGGTCACAAGGAGTGCGCTGACTTTACCGGGGAGCAAGAAGTTATATAAATGGGCAACGTAGTACTGGCGCATCTGGGGCGGGAGAGCGATCAACGCAGCCCGATAGTAGACTGCAGTCACCCCGGCGAGCTCGGGTGGGCGAAGATCAAAAAAGTCGCCGCAGAGGAGTTCCACATCGTGGGCGTAGAAACGGGTGAAGGTTCCTCGCTTCTCTCGGGTGAAGCAAAGCCCTTGCTCTGTAAAGAAGGAGCGGACGGCAAGTTCGCTGATCTCCACCCCCACAACCGGATGGCCCTGTTGGTGGAGCCAGAGTAGATCGTGGCTCTTGCCGCATAGAGGGACGAAGACCGAATTCGCTGCTGGGACTTGTAGGCTGGGCCAAAATCGTTGTAGGTAGGGGTTGATCTCTTCTTGGTGGAAACCGAGTTTGCCTTCCCGCCAACGAGCCAGCCAGAATCTGCAGTCCATGCGTGCTCTTCCCTTCAAGGCCGTGGATTGTTCTATATCCTAGGCACTTTCCCCTTCCCCAATCTAGCCCTAGATTGATCATGCCAAGGTAGTTGGTTGTCTTAGAGGCTTCCAAATATGGCATGATTCTATAATAAACTCACGATCAAACAACGTGGGAGCTGAACTGTGCCGCAACTAATTACTGCAGCTAAGGCCAGAGATTTGGCAGATCGAGGTGCAGTCCACGCGGTCCACCTGCAACCGGTGAATGATCGCTTTGCTGTCGTGCTCAAGGTGGGCTTTGTCGAGTATGCCCTCCGGGCGGCTGTGAAGGGGAAACCCCAACCCTGGCTCGTGAAGGACATCACAAAGGCGGCAATGGTACTAAAAGAGATGGGTCTCACGCGGATGATGGTGGAACTCGAGAAGTGGGAACCAGTATCCTCGGATACAGGGGGAGCGGCCCAAACATTGGAATCTGAGGAGTCTGAGCATTCCGAGGAGTCAGAAGGCTAGCCTAGGTCTGCTCTTGGCTCCAGTGGGGTTGAGAAGGGGCGTGGGGAAGGGGTTATATTCCCTGAAATACTGGGGTTTGCGGGGTGATTAGCGCTGACCAAGATGGGTGGAGTAATGGCGAATAAGGCCGTTTTGGTCGTTGGATTGCTTATTGCGATTGGGGGTGGATTGGCCGTTCAGCTCTATACCGGCATCTCCGGTCCACCATCGGCCGAACGTTCGAACCCAGAGGGTCGGTTCAAAGGGTCTTTTTCATTAGTGAACCATAATGGCAAGCGGGTCACCGAGGCGGACTTTCGAGGCCAGCTGATGCTCGTCTACTTTGGCTATACCTATTGCCCGGATGTATGTGCTACCGAGGTGGCGGAGATGTCCCGGGCCCTTAATCTAATGGGGAAGCAGCAGGCCAAGCAAGTCGTTCCAATCTTTATCACCGTTGATCCTGAACGTGACGATCCGCAGCGGCTTGAGCAGTTTGTCTCACGCTTCCATCCGCGTCTTATCGGTTTGACCGGAACCTCCGAGGAGATCGCTGCTGCGGCCCGTTCCTATAAGGTCTCTTACAATAAGGTAGAGCAAGAGAAAGGCCCTTACTTGATGGACCATACCCCCATCACCTATCTGATGGGACCGCATGGCCGAAACCTCGCCTTATTCGGGGTCAACACCCCCCCGAAAGAGATGGCCTCACAGATTCAGCACTATGTTGAGACAATCTCTTAGCGCAAACCGAGGTCGGTAGAGGAGCTTAGTGGGCGTGAGAGATTGGCCGGAGTGCTGCCTAGTTGTATTGCTCGCCTTGAGCCTTGGGCTGTTCTCAGGTGGAAGCCTGGCCAAACGTTTTGAACAAGGCCCTATCGTGGTCGAGAAGCCTTGGGCTCGAGCGACATTCAGTGCTGAGCGGCCCGGGGTGGCCTATATGACCCTTGTGAATCGAGGAGATGAGCCCGATCGCTTGCAGTCTGTACGTAGTGAGGTAGCCAAACGGGTGGAGTTGCACACCCGTGTGATGGAGGGTGGCGTCTTGAAGATGCGTCCTCTCAAGGGGGGTCTCCCCTTGCCTCCGGGCAAGACGATAGTACTCAGACCGGGTGACCTCCATATTATGTTAGTCGACCTTAAGAAGCCCTTGCAGGAGGGCGAACAAATCCCCATTACCCTCGTCTTCAAAAGGGCTGGGGAACTGCCTATTCAAGTTAACGTATTACGACTCGGTGCGATGGCTCCCCCGGGGAGTGGAGGAGAGTGAAATAGCTCAGGATCGCTGGGGTTCAGCTACCCTGAGCGGAACGGACCCCCTGGATCAGCCTTTTGGCTACCTCCAGCATCTCTTGCTGACTCCCTGCTAGGCGCGCGGAAGTGTAGTATTTCCCTTCGATAACCAGGGCCGGTACTGCTGTCACGCGCTGTCTGCGTTGGATCTGTGCCAATTTCTCAATTGGCCCCTTAACCCTTTCGGTCGAAAAGATCGCTTGCCATCTCCTTCCCCCGCTGAGGTTGGCTTTGGCAAGCAGTTCCTGGACCCACTGACCACCGCGTGGGGAGTGGCCTTCGTCATGGATGGCAGAAAAGGCCTTGGACCGGTATGTGGACTCTACCCCAGCATTGTGCAATGTACTCCACAGTAGGGCCATTGGGACCGCCTTCTCCCATGCTGCAACGGGCCGGTGAAGGAGCTTCACATCGTGGCCCAAGCCCTTAGCCCACTCCTGCAGTTTGGGCTCCAACGAATTGCAATGGGGGCAGCCGTACCAGAACCATTCAACAACCTCGATCTTTGAGGTATTGGTTACCCGTTGAGGTGGGTCGATGACCTTATACCCTTGCCCTGCTGGGGCACTTGCAAAGGTCCAAAGTATCCCTAGAGTGGCCAATCCCCCGAGTAAGAGCAGGCGCGCATATTTGAACAGATGGTTCACTGGACTCTCCTAGGAGGCTGTGAGTTAAGCACAGACAGTAATTCAAACTTAATCTAATGAGAGC
>CAYUWI010000064.1:0-7614 GCA_964448275.1 uncultured Gammaproteobacteria bacterium
GCTGTATACTGATCTCCGGGTGCGCGCGGCGGATGTCTCGGGGGAGGTCGCCGAGCGCTTTGCGCAGGAAGTGGGGGGGCAGGCCGTCACGGTCGAGACAGCTTCTGAGTGCGATCTGGTCTGTACCTCTACGCCGTGTCGTAGCCCCATACTCTATCGCGCTTGGCTACGATCCGGTGCCCACATCAATGCAATGGGCGCAGATGCCCCTGGCAAACAGGAACTCGATCCCACGATCCTGTATAATGCTCGAGTCTTTGTGGACGACCTTGAGCAGGGCTGTGAGAGCGGAGAGGTGAACGTGCCGATTCGGGAACGACAGTACCCCCACGAGCAGATTGCCGGAACACTCGGTGAGGTGATCGCAGGGAAGAAGAGGGGGCGTACTGCGGAGGACGAGATCACCCTCTTTGACTCCACTGGCCTGGCTGTACAGGATGTGGCCCTGGCTAGGCTCCTCTATGAGGAGGCCCAGAGGCAAGGGATCGGCCGACGAGTCGAGTTCTCCGCCATCTGAAATTCAGGAGCCCCCTCCACCTTCGCTCAACGGGTCAACCTTCCTCAACCTTCAGAAGAGGCCGGCCCCTCCTCTGACGGGCCCTTCTCCTGGCTCCTCCCCCGAATCCCTTGCAGACGCTCCTTGATCCGCTGCTCCTCTTCGTGGCGTGCCTGGTTGTGGCGCTCTCCCTTCTGAAGCTGCGCCTCACGCCGTTCGAGCTCTTGATACCACTCTTCGAAGCGGCGCTGATCCTCATTACGGATGTCTTCGAGTAGCCACTCATGGACGGTTTGCCAATGGTTTCCGTCTACCTCGAAATCGATCAAATCGGATTGTTGTTTGCGAAGGTTGGCATAGAACAAGATTGCCCTTTGGTGGGTGCGCTCATGGACCGGTAGCTTCCGCCACTCCGCCAGAATTGCGTTTTTGGCTTCCTCTAACTCCATAACCCCTCCGATCCCACTAGATGGCTAGATAGTGAAACGAGGCAAGTCCCTTACTTCTTACGACTCCAAGCATGGCTCTTCTCCTCGTACGGTTTGAATGCCCCGAAGTCGAGTGGCTCCTCGTTGGTATCCCGCTGGTGTTCATCCTCTTGACGGATATCCTCGAGCAACCATTCGTGGACAACCTTCCACTTTTCACCCTCCACCTCGAAGTCGAGGAGTTCAGGCCGTTTCTGCCGTAGATCGGAGTAGAACATCAAGATCATCGAGTCCGAGCGCTGCTCTAGGGGGAGCTGACGCCACTCTTCGAGGATCGCTTTCTTGGCTTCTTCTTTATCCATCGTTGATTCCCTCTATATTTTTCCAGCCGAGGGACACCCCCTCTAAGTCGGTGTGCCTGAAAGGCGATCCTGATTACCCTTGGGCATTCCTATAGGAACCAGGCTATTTGAAACCAGGGCGTTGCGCAATCCCTAGGTAATCCTATTCATGCATTGCGCGCCCGGACTAGGGCGTATTTGCAAACCCAGAATTCCCATCAGGTGGCTGTTCGGTCAGGTCCGAACCCACGGAAGAATGCGGTATGTGACGGCCAACCGACCGAGAAACACGGTAAATAACGACTTTGCAAACAGGCCCTAGAACTGATGCCTCACCCCGACGGTCACAGTGTGATCGTCGATATTCCTCAAACCAAGCAGTGTCCGATAATTGACAAACCCTTGTGTCCCTCCTCGGAATACAAGCGAGGTCCCGGCACCGAGTGTGGCGTAGTTGCGGTCTGGGGCGTTTGTTTTGGCAACCAGGAGGTTATTTCTCGGATCGCTTGCGAAACGTGCTGTGATCTCGCGGCTGTCATCCAGGAATTGGTGGATCCATCCGGCCCGAATTTGGGGGACGAGCACACCGAATCGATGGCTGAACGCATAGGAGAAGCGCCCTCCCAAAACCGAGGTGAGCGACTCGACATCCTGACCGTCTACATCGAGGTTGAGCCCCCTTGCCCCCCTCTCGGTATAGCCATCGATATCGAGATTGAGGTAGTCGAGCCGCACATAGGGGCCGTAGGTCCACGCCCCGTGGGAGAGTCCTACGGTACTCCCCACGGTAGTTGCAAGTTGGTCGCTCTCTGTGTCTGCCTTGGCAGTCCGGTTCGCCCCGCTCCCTGTGGCGCCGCTCCCGGTCGGGATCACAACCTCCCGGCGCAGATCGTAGTCATTCCGGGAGTAACTCACCAGGGCGTAGTTAAAGAACGGGCCGCGATGGTGGGTCCCATAACCTGAGAACGTATACCCATTCGCATCGATACCGCCTCCTGCCACGGTGTTGGTCTTGTCAAAATCGGTATTGAGGTTATTGTATCCGCCGGCCACACCGATTACCCCATGCTCTGTTACCCTATAGTCTATTCCGGCAGTGATATTGGTTGCATTGAAGTCAAACGCATCTTCACGAGCCGTCCCCTCCTTGTCGCCAAACTCGACAACCCCATTGAGAAACCCCCCGAGCTTGCCTTGCCTTATTGTACCCCCTCCCCCGGAGAGGCTCCCGGATTGCCGCCGGCCTGCGCGAGCGGAACGCCCCAACACACCCCTGCGGATATCTGGCCGCTTAAATCGTAAGCTCGCCAGATTGAATCCACGGGCGCCCATGCGCAACGCCCGAAACCGGGCAGCAAGGTTGGCCAATTGCCTGGAGATCGTCTCCGTGGCCGCCGTGCCCATCGTCGAGACCTCCTCCGACGCGACATTTTGGAGGGCATTGGCGAGTTGATCTTGGCCAATCTGGAGATTGCCCTCCTCTTCCCCGACTGTCGTGTTGATCAGCTCAGTGCACCTGTCGAAGAGATCCTCCTCTCTCGAGGTATCGGCATCCTGGTTCTCAGAAAATCCGTTGCAAACCCGCGTAACCGCATTCCCTGTCGCCCGTTGCAGGGAAGTACGGCCCATTTCAGCCAATGGGGTCTCTTGGGAATAGGTAGTAGACGAAGCGAGGAAGAACGAGACGAGCAAAACGGCAACCGCCCACGCTGACCCTGAAGCTCTCGAGGACATGGCAACCCCCCTTAGAATATCGGGCGCGGTCCGATCTCGGTTATATGCTTGGTGACCTGCGCCCGGCTAAGTTGGTTCTTATTGAGGAAGGGTAGCTAGGATCTCGATCCGGGGCAACCTCTGGACTGGGTGGATGACCAGGGAGCCTTTCACTCCCGTATCACTCTGATCTCTCGGGCCTCTAGGCGAATCGTTACCTCTGTGGTCTGATCTCTGGGTGTCTTGAGGGTCGCACGCCAGCGCGCGCTTTCCAGTTTCCGGTAGGCGGCGAGGAGGCCGATAAAGCGTGTTTCGGGCTGTAACTCCCTTGTAAGCCTTTGTGTTTCCCCGGGAACGAATTGGAATTCCTCTTTGGCCACCATATCCTCACCCAATACAGAAACATCGTGTTCATAAAGAGAGAAGAAATCACTGTCCTTAAAAGAGCTCGTCGATTTGAGCTCGTAGAGACGGACCACTAGCGGAGAAGGGCGGCCTTGGCGGTCCGGATTCAGATCGGACGAGGCCTCGATTCTCGCTTCTATCCAGGGGGGCTCCTCTTCGAAGATCCAAGAGCAGCCTACCAGATACATGACCACCAGAGCTGTACTGGCAACTTGGATGAAACGGACAATTACAGTCTTCATAATAGTTTCTTTCATTACCCCTCGTTCGGGGGAAGAGCAATGATGGCCAATATGGCAGGTTATTCCAACGATAGAGTCATCACTTCCCATGATCGACACGCGCGACCACTACAGTGATGTTATCATGGGCTCCTCGATCAAGGGCTTGTTCGATCAAGGTATCAGCGGCCTCCCTTGGGGTGGATAGCGCAAGGACACCCTGGATCTGCTGATCATTGAGCTCTCGATTGAGACCGTCACTGCACAAAAGGAAGGTATCGCCGGCTTCGATCTCCACGATCTCCGCGTCGAGTTCGAGCTCCTCGGCTGCACCGACAGCACGCGTGATGGCATTTCCGGTACAGTGATACTTACTCTCCTCACCTTCCAGTTGCCCTTGCCGGGTGAGCTCGGCGAGGGGTCTATGATCACGTGTCAGACAGCGCAACTGTCCATCACGGTACCGGTAGACTCGGCTGTCGCCCGCCCAGAGGTAGATACAGTGGTGCTGGTGGGCAATGAGTACAGCGATAGTACTCCCAATGACAGATCCGCTCGCCTGACTTGCCTGCTCACGTAGGTAGTGGTTGGCCCATCGCAGCTGATGATAGACTCTTTTGACGGAGGAGCCGATCCACGCTGGCGGTTTGATGTTGTTGAGTGCCTCGATGATCGTGCGGCTGGCTAGATCACCTGCGCTATGCCCTCCCATACCATCGGCCACTGCCCATAGGCCGAGATCCGGTCGCTCCAGATAGGCATCCTCGTTAACTGTTCGGATACAGCCACGGTGACTCTCGCCAGCGGAACTCCAGACAAACGGCTCCCAAGTAGCCATGGGTCCCTTAACTGTCCTCGACGTTGTAGGGCGGCCCAGTGCGCTGCTCCTGCCAACCCCACTTGCACCACTCACCCCCGAGCAAACCGGAGAAGCCCTCTGTCGGCGGTAGCCCTTGGCAAAGCAGGAGGGACGGTTCGATGAGCTCCGAGCCGTGCGTCCACCACAGGCTGTAGGCGAAAAGGAACTCATCGAGTAGGAAGTGGAGGAGCTCTGGAGCCAGCTCGAGAGGGGACTCGGCTGCGGCTACGGGAAGTCGCCAGGCGTTATACCCCGTGGGATCACTGCGTGCGGGGGTGGCCTCGGCCCCTTTACCTAGATCGGGCGTACCAAGCGATTTGACCTCACTATCAAAGCCGTGGAGATCGAACTGGTCTTCGAGACTGGAAAGGGCAACAGTCTCCATCGTCGCGAGCCAATCGCTGGCCCTCGCCAGCACAGCGAGTGGATGAGTCTCGGGGGGTAGGCAGGTCGCCAGAGTCAGGGGGAAGTAGCGGCCCACCCGATCTACACTCGGCATCAGTATACCGGTCCAAACCTGATTGCCACAGATCCCAGTCGACAAAGTGAAGCGCCAGATCGGGCTGCCGAGGTAAATCTCGAGCCATTGCTCGGCGAGCTGCCTCTGGCTGTGCGTGAGTGCGCTTTGCAGCCACTCATCCCAGGGTTCGACGAACTCTGAGGGGAGTCGGCGCGTCAGGAAGTCGGCATGGCTTGGCACCTTGCCATAGAATCCCGGGCCGCCGGAATTGGAGGGGTTCACAGCCGCTCCGGACAATGGAACCGCTCCAAGGCCTCGAGCTGGAACGGATTGTGGGTGCTAGTTGCATGGAGCTCGAAGGTTGCCTCGCGCTCCGGGGGACCGAAGGTGACCTCGAGGCTTTCTGGGTTGCCAGCCGACTCCACGTGCGCTTCCTCAAGCAAACGAAACCAGGCCCACGGTCCATTCTTGGTAATGCCTGAACGTCCATCCGCCGTGGGAGGGCGCCATGTGATCCGGACCTGACGCGTGTCACCCGAACCTGGCCATTTGAGCAAGGTGGGACGAATGGGGCCGTGGCTGTAGGTGACGATCTGGCCGTGGAGATCCAGGGTAAACTGGTGGACCGCCGCGTCCATTACCACAGGCTTGAGTTCGAAGCGGGCTTTGGGCTGTTGGCTGCCTGCGTGAAAGAAAGCCTGTCGGATCGCCTCTGCCTGTTGGAGTGCGTACAGGGTGGTGTCGGAAAGCCCGAGTTTGTTCTCTCCCTTGGCACGCCATCGCCAGCCAGAAGACGAAGTATCGACAAAGGGTTGTAGGTGCTGCTTGAAGAACTGCTCCTCGATCCCTCCCGGGCCGAAGAACCTCCCGAAGTCCTCTAGGGTGACTCCGCGAGGGCTGTCGAGATCGAGGGGAAATCGCCCAGCCAGGGCTTGGTCATAGAAGGACCGGACCTTGGACGACCACATCGCATTCAGATAGCGGCGCGCGCTTCCGGTGATCAGGTTAGAGCTCTCTTGTGCCAAGGCCCGCAGCCAACGCCTAAGTGGTTGGGGCTGGTGCCGCGCTTCCCGTTCGACACGCTCGAGGATGGTACCTCCTCGATCACTTACGGCTTTATAGGCGCGGCTGCCTCGGTCCTCGGCACTGGCGATACTGTCCAGGTGCATATAGAGTTTGTCGAGCAACGCTAGGGTCGATTTGATGGGGGCGGACCCGTTATCACCGCCTTGCACCTGGCGGTGCAGGGCTGAAAAATGCTCAGTCACTGGGTCCTTTTCGGCCGGTTGGGAGGAAGCGCTTACCCCGCCAACAAGTTGGGCGAGGCGCTCCTTGTCCGCCCTTCCCGCTTTCTGCGCCTTGTCTTCTGCCTGCTCTTGCGGTTGGCGCTGGAGGTTCGTCTCCCGAGTGACCGCCTTGAGCAGCTGCTGCATAGGCGAGTCAGGGCCTGCAAGCGCGTTGACGAGCTCCACTGCCTGCTCAAATTCACTTAGGGGGGTGATCTCGAGGTCCCCGAGCAACGCCTCCCAATGCTGCCTGTAGTCCTCCAGATACAGTTCACGCAGCCGTTGAGCCAAATGCTGACGCGCCTCATCAGGGGCCTTGGTGATCTCCGTCCCCTCCCCTAAGACCCAGCTCTCCTCGAGCAGGCGATCGACGACCACCTCACTTTTGGCGAGGAAGATGCGGTAACCACGATAGGTATAGAGCCCCTCCACCCCTTCACTGAGCGGCTTGCCGCTGGCGCGTGTGAAGACCCGGCTGGCTTGCGGACCGACTGCCTCACTGACTCGGAAGGCAGGCAAGGTGTCGAACTCGGGGGTCCCTTTCAACCGCGCGTAGATCCGCTCGGCTAGCGGTACCTGTTTCAGTTTCGCCCGGGCCTGACGAATGAGGCCCTTATCCGGAGGCAGCGGTGGCTCGATCGGGCCCTGGGTGAGCAAGGCGTCCAAGTGGCCCTGGAGCTGTTGGCGCTGCTCCGAGCTGACCGAACGTGGTAGGTTTTGCTCCCAGTCAAATGCCATCCATGCGCGGATCGTTGCTGGATCGAAGTGCTCCGTAGTGCCCAGCATGAGGTAGACCTTGAGCCCTTCGTAGAGGAACTCGGTGTTGTCCCAGTTCTCCTTGAGCTGCTCCTCAAGGCGAAACAGGAGCCGCGGGAGAAAAGCCTGTTTGAGGGCACGGAGGTAGGCGCGCTCGGCCTGGGGGCCCAGCTTCTCCTCTTGAGAGAGGCCGAGGCCCATGAGCCAGGGTGTTCCCCCATCCTGATCGGCATAGCCGCCCGGAAGCTCACGGAGCGTGTTCAAGGCCGGAACCGCCGCCAGGAGATCGGTCTCATTTTGGGATACCCCCTGGAGCTGCTCACGAGCTGCCTGGGCCTCCTCCATGGCCTCTGTTACATAGGCCCGGTTATGGATATAGCTAACTGCCCACCCACCAAGGACGAGCGCTACCAGGGTCAAGGTCCCGGCGTAGGCCCCGCGCCGCAGCCAGGCTAGGCGGCGCTCGAAGCGGAGATTGGTGCCGGCCAGTCCGGCTTCTTTGAAGAGGACATCCCGGAATAGCCGTGTGATGAAGTAGCTCCGTCCGGTACCGGAGAAGGCGAGCTGCTGCTCTCGGTCGAGGCCGAATTGGCTTGCCATAGTCCCCATCAAACGGTCGATGGGGGTCCCCTCCTGGGTCCCGCTGGTG
>CAYUWI010000064.1:7624-8266 GCA_964448275.1 uncultured Gammaproteobacteria bacterium
GCTCCAGGCGATGGCCAGGCGCTCGCCGATGACCGGCAACAGAAGCGAGACGAAGGTGAAGTAGACCCCGCGCAGCAGGGGCCGATCCTCGTACCGGCTCGGCCAGAAGACCTCCTTGAGGAAGCTATCGACCACCTCCTTGCCGGCGGTAAACTGCTGCGGAAACCGGTAGATTGAGGTACGGCGCTGGAGATCGCGCTCCTGGTGCAACCGGTCGATCAGCCTGGCCTCGAGGCGCCCTTCAAGGGCATCGAACTCCGGGGGGAAACGAGCCACCATGCCCGATTCCGAAGGGGGGTCATCTACTGGAAAGGTCATGCCCCAGACCTGGGCACGTCCCTCCCGATCGAGATCGTCGAAGAACTCCACAAACCCGGCAAGTAGGTCCGCCTTGGTCAGCAGCACATAGACCGGCACACGGATGCCGAGGTGCTTATGGAGCTCCTGGATCCGTTGCCGGATGGCCTGGGCGTGTGCTGTGCGCTCGGCCTCGGACTGGGTCAGGAGGTCCTCAATACTGACCGCCACGAGGGCCCCATTGATGGGCTGGCGCGGGCGGTAGCGCTTGAGCAGTCCGAGAAAGCCGGTCCACTCGCTGTGGTCTGCTGCCTGATGGGAGTCCTGGGTCGTGTAGCGCCCCGC
>CAYUWI010000065.1:0-8242 GCA_964448275.1 uncultured Gammaproteobacteria bacterium
GGGATGCGATCACCGGAGCGTAGAACCCCAGTGGAGGAGCGTTCGGTTGGACCCCGTGGCATCGATCTGACAGCAGGGGCCTCCCGGTGTAATGGTTCAAGAGGTATGGTCCAAAAAAGAAGCGGGAGGGGCCGCCGGAACGATCCTGGGACAATTGGGACAGGATTCAGCAACCCTTTATTAATCGTGTACTCCTTTACCAGGGGTACCCCTTCTTCCCGTACGCGCGAGAGTCTTAAAAAGTTGTCCCAGCTGTCCCAAGGCCCTTCTTTGGAACATCAACTGGACCATTATCCCCCTTGTTGGCGTAGGGGTGGTGTGAAGCTGTGCCGGGCGCTCTCACCTTCTTTTTGGAATATCCTCTCTCCGGCGCGTCTGATGAGCTTTCCCCGTTTCCGTTATGGCTTCGGATCGCTGGAGTTGCCATTCTTTTGGACCATGGGCTCGTCCTGTCTTCCTGAACAACGCCCTTCAGCACACCGACCCTACTAGCGGCTCACGATCGAGTCGTGCCCTCTTCGCGAACCCCCACCTCAGACAAAGCGTCGACGATCGACCCGGGGGTCGGCGTCTCCCGACAATAGGGTAAAGCCCATAAAGCGCCTTCCTTCATCCGACCCAGTAGACCTCATTCGAGAGAAGCTCGCTATTGTTCTCTCCTGGCGGGCCAGCTGTGTAGATGATGCCTGGCCGTTTCGGAACCCTGTTATGGCCGATTGGCCGCTCGATATTCGGCAGCCAGTGGGCTCGTTGGAAATCGGCTTTGCTCAAATGGCGGAAGGAAAACCCTTCTTCAGTGCTCGGACCTGCAAGCTCGACGACCTCGCTGCTCGGATGTCCCCAACTCTTCTCGTCCCTCTTTGGATCCTGCAGCGTAGCGGCGATGAAGAGGTGTCCATCCTGGTTGAACGTCAGGCCCCCAGCCATGATGAGATCCCAGTCGGCCCATTTTTCAGGAAGCGACCGATTCAGCTCGACGCGGCTCCATTCTCCGTTGCGCGTAGGCGAGGCGATGTAAGAGTGCCCTCGGTCTTCTTCCTGAATTGAGTAGACCAGATGAGGTGTCCCTCGGGCATCGACAGCCATGGCTCCGGCGCGAAGGGCTCGACCGACATTGACCCCACCTGAGGCGAGCACATCGAGCGTTTCAGCCGTGGCAGGTGACTCGATTCGGGTGCCATCCGCTCGATGCCATGTCTCGCCAAAATCATCGCTTCGCATATAGCCCACGGTCTGAATCCTGCCGTAGGCTTCGCTATCGGTCTTTTCATGGAATCGGCAAGCGTAGTGCAGGGTTCCATGGTCTAGCCCCCAGGCCAGTGACTCTTGGAAGTGCGCGTAGCCGGGGTATCGGGCTTGGGCTATAGGCGTAGCGCCGCTCCACAGTCTTTCCGGCTCCTTTATCCAGAGCTCCACCCGCCACGGTTTGTCAGAGAAGCTGCGCCGACAGGTCAAATAGAGCGTATCCTCGGGACCGCAGATCAGCGTGGGATAGGTGCAGCGCTCCCCGAATTCGACTTCTGGCTCCCAGTCCGAAGCATCGTTGGGCCTCTTCGAGCGGCGGTACCGGAACGGGTCATGATGGGGGCCATAGACGGCGTGGAGGAATCCCTTACTGTCGGCGGTGATTGCTGGGCCGCCATGGTTGTCATGGGCCTCGCCGAGCGTAAACGTGTCAGACCAATCGCCCGACGTTCGCACCCGTGCTCGGAAGCCTTCCGATGGCGAATCGAGCCAGGCAACATGGGTTCGATTGCCAAGGGTGATGATTTTGGGGGCTTCCGCATACCCGGTCGCCCGCCCGCAACCCTGATTCGAGAGTAAGAATCGCCTGGGGGGCTGAAAGGCGTTTTCAGCGTCGTTTCCGCTTGCTCGAAGGGCGAGTCCAAGGCCGCCTGCGGCCGTAACGGAGTGGATGAATTCTCGACGCGTCATGAGTATAAAGCCTGTCGATTCCGTGTCACCTGCAAGATGATATCACGATCCAAAAGCGCTGCCAACTTCCCGCCCGAGCGGGGTAAACATGTTCATCGGTGGTGAGTTGACGCGTTGTGAGGGGCGCCTCAAAATGGGGGGCCGTAGAAGTGCGTGACTGCTAATGACCCAACAAGTGAAAGGCAAATCGATTCGGTTGTTTCTGGTGGATGGGACGCCTCAGGGCATTCTGACGGCGGAGATCATGAACTGGACCGGTCATGTGCTATCGGCGCCTCGCACCAAGCTCACCGAGATGGTCAAGCGGCCCGAAATGGAGCGGACCGGGATTTATGTCCTGATCGGGTCCGATCCGGACGGCAGCGAGAGGCCCTTGGGTTACATCGGCGAGAGCGACGTGGTGGGGAGCCGCCTGGTCCAGCACAACAAGGATGAGTCGAAGGACTTCTGGGAGAAGGCGTGCGTGGTGACGAGCAAGGACCAAAATCTCACCAAAGCCCACGCTCGCTACCTCGAAAGCCGTTTGATCGCCATCGCTCATGGGGCTGGGCGCGCGAGACTTTTCAACGGAACCGCGCCGGACTACGGCTATTTGCCGGAAGCCGACCTCGCCGACATGGAGTATTTCATCAGCCAGATCCGCCTCATCCTCCCTGTGCTCGGGCTCGACTTCCTGCGCGAGGCTCCGCGGATAAACGTTCGAGGCACTGCCAATGCGGGTGATCAGAACGCCGATCCCACCTTTCTGTTGACGAGTCGAAAGCATAACTTGACTGCCGAGGCCACCGAAATTGAGGGCGAATTCGTTGTTCGGGCTGGTTCCCAAGCGAAACCCGAATGGATCGGCGCTGAGGGGCACGTCCATCGTAAGCTTCACCAAGAACTCTTTCAGGATGGCAGTCTGGCTACGGATTGGGGCGGAGAGAGGGCTGTTTTTCAAACGGATGTGGCATTCAACAGCCCCAGTGCGGCCGGTGCGGTCATCTTGGGAAGGGGGTGCAACGGTCGAAAGGAGTGGAAGGTGAAAGGCTCCAGCTTGACATATGCCGAGTGGCAGGACGAGCGGCTGATGGACGCAAGTCTGGAGGTGGTCTCTGGGTAGGTGGGTAGTCGGTTGGTGTAAGTGCCGGTGGCCCGTAGAGCGGACTCTCCGAGCGTTACTGTCGCCAATTCGGCACCGTAAAATGAAGGCCAGGGTCTCGTTTTCGTGTCAAGCTATCTAGATTAACTGGTAAGGAAGACCGCAAAACTTTTAGGAGCTTGACAGAAAATGCCGTAACGGATAAAAAGGAAACACTCTCGGGAACGGGTGGGGATCTTTTGAGGGGGGCGCTTCAAGGCTTAGCGAACCTGTCTTCTCGATCCACCTGGTGAACATTCTGGCCGAAGACGCTATCTGGATGTTCTCGGGGGCATCATTCGCTCTCGGGTCATGTTTGAGTAAATTCCAAGCCAAGCCATGAGTGAGTCAACGCGTCCGTTTTTTAATGCTCCAATTCGGGACCTTGAGTCCATGGGGAATGACCCGGCTATATCCGAATCCCAGCTCCGGAACATCGTCTCGGAATTGAACGTTCGACAGTCAAAGCGTGCCAAGGATTTGCAGGACCGGCTGGAAAAACACTTAGCGGAGACGGAGGGTGGCAATCACTCCTACGATTCTGCTCATGAGCGACGAGGCGGAGCATACAGGACAGAGGGCGACGCCTTTGTGCGGGACGAAAAGAGCCAAGTCGCGTCGGAACAGATCGAGAGACTGCGTAAGCGCCTTCTTGATCTGACAAACCGGAACAAACTGCTCAACTTTCGGCATCCAGAGCGTTCTCGAAGTTACGTCCGCGTGATCGATGAATTGCCCGATCTGCTTTATGAGAAGCTCAAAAGCGGCGGGGCGTTGACGTTTAAGGCTTTGCCAGAGCCAGAGGACGAGCCCGCAGATGAGCATAGTGACGACTTTTTGATCGCATTGGAAGAAGCACGACAGTCTGACGAGGACTATTCGGTGCAATTGAAAAAGATCGGGGAGGAGGCTGACCTGACTTCAAAAGAACCCCAGGAAGTCGAACGCCGTTTGAAGGACCGCGTTCGAGAGCAACTTGGAATGCCAAGACGCCAAGAATTCTCGGCCATGTCCCGCGCCGAATTTGCCGCTCATCATGGATTCGAGCCGACGTACGAGCTTCCTAAAGCCCGGCCAGGTGAAAATCAAGCGAAGCACACCGACAACGAGATTCAAACCCTTCTCTTGCCGGATGAAATGGAAAGAAAACTCAGCGGAGTGCACGATCAGGCTCGGACCAGCCTCGAGGAATCAGGGGTTAACACGTTATACTGCGCCTTTGGGTTTCTTGAATGGTATGAAACTCGCGAAAGCAGTCCGATGAGGGCGCCGTTGCTCCTTTTCCCAATCGAGATTCAAAGGCTGCTTCAGGCTTCCGAGTACAGATACAGCATTCGCAGCTCTGACGAGGAACCTCAGGCCAACATCACTCTCATTGAGCGACTAAAACAGGATTTCGGAATTGCTCTTCCAGATCTTCAAGAGGACGAAAGCCCGGAATCTTACTTTCTCAGGGTCCAAGAGGCTGTAAAGGACAAAAAGAAATGGCGACTGATACGTTGGATTACGATCGGTCATTTCGCCTTTGCTCGTCTCGTGATGTATCAGGACTTTAATCCCGAAAGTTGGCCGGGGACTCATGCTCCATCGAACCAACCGGTGGTTAGCGAGCTACTTGGGGGCACGGACCGGAAGGAGACATTCTATGCTGAGGAGTATGACGTCGATAACCCTGAGATAGAGAACAAGGTGCCCGCGTTGATCGACGACGCTGACTCTTCGCAATTTAGTGCGATGGTCGACGTAATGGAGGGAAAAAATCTTGCGATAAAGGGACCTCCAGGGACCGGAAAGTCGCAGACTATCACGAATATAATTGCTGCAGCTATGGCAGCGGGTACCCGCGTGCTTTTCGTCGCCGAAAAAATGGCCGCCCTCGATGTCGTGAAAAACCGGCTTGATGCGGCGGGCCTGGGTGAGTTTGTGTTTGAGTTGCATTCCACAAAGACTCGAAAACGGGAAGTGCTCGATCGACTGGAAAGTCGATTGGAAATTCAGGGGACGGTCCAGGCACCTAAAAATCTCCAGGAAAAGATAAAAGAATTGCAGGAGCTACGGAGGGATCTAAATGAATACTCTCGGTTAATCAACCAAGAAGTCGGAAGCCTTGGCAAAACATTGAACGAGATCATGTGGGCTGAACAGGGTCTGCGAGAGGATCGACGCATCCCTGCGGGTGTTAAAAACCTACGGCTCGACCGTGCGTGGAATTTAACGGGATCGGAGGTGGATAAAATTCAACAGCACCTTCACGTTATTCAGGGGCACGAGCAACAATTTGTGGAATCTTACGGCTGTGTGGAGAAACATCCCTGGTATGGCATGAGAAAGCCCTCCCTTGGCCCCCTCAACCTAAGCACGGTGATCCAAACAGCAACGGAGTTGCAGGAGCTTTTGGAAGGTCTTCTTGAAGGTGTAGAAGAACTGCAGCGTGAGATAAATTGCCATTGGGACATGACCCAAGAGCAAATTGACTGTTTTTCCAAAAACGTAACACAAATTCGCGAAAGCTGTCGCGAGGACGGTGCCGACCTACGCTTGGATATACTTGCTGCCACGGCTGAAGAAGACACGTACCACGCCATGTCCGGCATTGCGACAGACCTGAAAAGGTATAAACAAGCATCTGAGAGAATCGGTTCACGAGTGTTAGATAAGGATTGGGCGATGTCTGAAGTCATCGAGCTCCAGAAAGCAAGTGATTATGTCAATCATCTTGGACTGTCAGCTTCTAGCGCCGGTGAGGTAGATGAGCTAGTGGAGGCAGCAAAGGATCAGGCGTTAAAATGGAAGCGGTTGTGCAACTACGCCAAGCGCCTATTAGAGGCGGTTGGAGTTGAGGCAGAGCCTGCGGCCGAGTATCTGGATAAGATCAAGCGTGCGATAAGATTGTTAGAACAGGTAGACCGGCAGACACTGCTCGCGAGAGAGGATTGCCTGACGGAAAGTGACAACACGGACAGACTTGCGAAGGCAAAAGAACAGGCCAACGCGCTTCGCGATTCCCTAGCAAAGTGGGAAGAGGAATTTGAGATCCCGCTCGATGACCCTGATCTCCCCTCGAAGCTGAGAAGTGATGCGGCAACCCTGAGAAACGCAAGCTGGCTATCTCTGGTCCGTTCAGCTACGCGCCGAGCACGCAAGGGGTATTTTCTTTTACGGCGGCGTTATCAGTTCGGAAGTAATCAGAAGATTGCCAGGGAGCTCGATGAAATTGCAGGCTTGATTGCTGCGGTACAAGCGTTTCGGAGCGACTCAAACCTAAGGAAGGTGTGTGGCCGCAACTTTGACGGGATTGAAAGCGATTTTGATCGCTTCATCGCAGTGGGCAATTTCGCAAGTGAGGTGCGTAGAACAGTGGGCGGTGATAAGCTTGGAAGGCATTTGCGAGGGGTATTGCTTGAACAGCCAGTGGAAAAGCTAGATGATTTGATTGCCCTGGGAGCCGAACCCGAACGAACCTCTCTCGAGGATGAGGTGGCGCGGCTCCTTCACTCGAGGGGCAACTTCGAGGGATATGAAGAGACGACCCAGGAGCAGTATCGTAAAATGTCAGAGGTTGCGAGTGTGGTGGAGGGGATACGAATGCCCGAAGAGGTCCAACTGGGAGAATTGGGGGCTATCGCTGAGGAGGTAGAAATTATGAGATCGAGCCGGGCAGGCGTAAGAGAGCGGATTGAGTTTGCCCGAGCTATTGATCCCAATTATGAACCCTTTGGGGGAAAGGATGCCCAGATTATCGCAACAGTTGGTTTGGCTGAAGTGATTAAGGAGGGGACCGGCTGGTGGAGCCCTATAGGGAAACAGTTGCTCTCGCGGGAGTTTGAGCAACGATTGGCTTCGCTTGAGACGCACCGAGATTCTCTCGTAGAGCAGTTGCGATCCGTCCGCGATGTTGCCGCTAGAATAGATTCCGAGGGCCAAGTCAATGAAGAGGAGTACTACGGGGGGAAGGTCGAGGAGCTTCCGATTCGTAGGATTTGGCAGAGAACCAAGGATAGCGTTGAGGCGAGTGATGCTCTTCAAATGTGGTCTCGTTACCAAGAGGCATTGTGCAAGGTGCGGGAGCATGGTTTGGAGGAGTTGTTAGCGATGCATAAAGGAGATAAGAACATTCCTGAGGCGTTGCCTCAGGGTTTCATGAGAGTGTTGTATAATGATCTAATTGAACAGGCCTTTGAGAAAGCTCCGAGGCTGAAGCGGTTTTCGGGCGTAGAACAAGGGAAGCTTCAAGAGCGGTTTAGAAGTGTTGACAAGGAGATTCTAAATCTTCAGCAAAAGCAACTCCGTGCAGACTTGGCCAAACGCGAAATTGACCAGGGGACCGGGGTAGGACGGAAAAGTAATTATTCGGGGTTGCGGTTGATTAAATGGGAAGTTGGAAAGAAAAAAAAGTTTATCCCGATACGAGACTTGCTAGCGCGAGCCGGGACGGCGATTCAACAGATGAAACCGTGCTTCATGATGTCTCCTTTATCGGTGGCGCAGTTTTTGAAGCAGGGTGCCATTGATTTCGACCTGGTAGTCATCGACGAAGCTTCACAGATGCGCCCGGAGGATTCGTTAGGTGCTCTTGCTAGGACGAAGCAGGCTGTTATCGTGGGGGACCCAATGCAGCTTCCGCCCACGCAGTTTTTCGAACGTAATGAAGGGCTTGAAGATGAGGAGGACTACGAGGAAGAAATTGACAGCGAGTCGGTCCTGGATTTGGGGCTGGCGGTTTACCGCCCAGCCAGAAGCTTGAGGTGGCACTATAGGTCACGTCATGGTAGCCTAATTGCGTTTTCTAACCGTTACTTTTATGACGATAATTTGATAGTGTTCCCGGCGCCACTTGAAGACCACAACGAGTATGGGGTACGGCTAGTTCCTGTTGAAGGACATTTCCAGAAACGTGTCAATGTTCAGGAAGCACAAAAGGTCGCGAGAGAAGTGATCCAGTTCATGAAGGAACACGCCGATAAATCGCTTGGAGTCGTCACGCTGAATCAGCCGCAGCGGGAGCTGCTTGTGGATGAAATTCGGAGGCTGATCGCCCATGATAAAGATGCCCAAGAATACGAGGAAAAGTGGCTCGCGTGGCAGGGAGGGTTGCGGAGCTTTTTTGTGAAGAACCTTGAGACCGTACAGGGTGATGAAAGGGATGTGATCTTCATTTCGACGGTGTATGGGCCCGACCCCCAGACC
>CAYUWI010000066.1:0-8236 GCA_964448275.1 uncultured Gammaproteobacteria bacterium
CGACTGTCGGGCCGCGGGCTCCCACTTTCGGTGTTGCGGGATCGCTCCTTGGACTAGAGCGGCTTCGAGGGGCTTGCCAACCGGCTGGGTCCACTCCACCGGGGACAAGAGCCCAGCGCCGGCGAGGCCGAGCAGCGCCGCCGTCAGGGGGGCAACTACCCGCCAGTGTAGCTTGCCCCGGAGCCCAGAGCGGACCCCCAACAGGATCGTCCCATTGAGGGCCACTGCTGCCACACTAGCGCCGGTGGCGCCAATGATCGGTAAGAGGCTACTCAAGGGGCCGTGGAGTTGGCTGATGCCCAAGATAAGCCATGGAAACCCGGTGAAGGCGAACCCACGAACCCCCTCGAGTCCGGCCCACAAGACCGGTAGCAAGAGCGCGTACCACCATCCGGATCGGCTCCCAAGGTAGCCCCCGAACAGCCCGAACAGGGCGGGATAGAGGGAACAATAGGCTACCAGGAGGGTCCAGACCAAGAGCGCAAGGGGGGTCGGCATATTGCCGAAGGTATCGATCGTGGGAAGGAGCCAATGGAGGCCGAGGCCAAACAGCCCAAGACCGAAAAGCAGACCCCGACGGAACCGGACTCCGGCCCGCGGGTTCTCGGTGGTCTGCAACAAGGGGATTAGGGCAATCCAGCTGAGCCAGTAGTAGTCCCACGGGGCAAAGGCCAACGGCAAAGCCATCCCCGCCGCGAGACACCCCCCATCGAGGCCGACACCCCCTTGGAAGAATCGCCGCACCAAGGCCCTGGAGCGAACCACTCCCCGCTGTAGCAGTTTGGAAGAAGGGGCGTCGGTGGATCCACCAGGCTTGGCCACCATATCAAGACGGTTCTTGGGAATCGTGTTTCGACTCGTCCCGTTGTGTCACTCGGACACTCCGGATCCGGCGGCGGTCAGCGCGAACCACCTCGAGTAACAGGCCGTCTAGCCGCACCGACTCCCCAACTCCCGGGATGTGGCCGACATGGGTCGCCAACCAACCGCCCAAGGTCTCGACATCGCCGTTGTCGAGATGGACCCCAAAGCGGGCGGCGAAGGTCTCGAGCGGGATCTGGGCATCCACCTGGAATCGTCCCTCACCCCGCTGCTTCACCATGACCGCTTCGATATCGAACTCGTCCTCGATCTCACCGACGATCTCCTCCAAGACATCTTCGATCGTGACCAGCCCAGCAGTTCCTCCGAACTCATTGACGACCATAGCCATATGGTTGTGGCTTGCCCGAAACTCACGCAATAGGCTATCGAGATGCTTGCTCTCGGGGACAAACACCGGGGGACGAATCACGTTGCGCAGATCGAGCTCTTCGCGATGGGCCTCGCCCCAGTAACGTAGCAGGTCCTTGGCATAGAGGACCCCGCGCACATCATCGCGATTAGCGCCAATGGCCGGCAATCGCGAATAACCGACCTCGACGATCCTCGGGATAAACTCGTCGGGTTCTTCATCGAGCCGAACGACCTCCATCTGCCCGCGCGGGACCATGACATCCCGAACCCGGGTCTCGGAGACCTTGAAGATCCCCTCGATCATTCGGAGATCTTCGCGATCCAGATACTCTTCCTCAGCGGCCTCCCGCAGGAGGGCCAGGACCTCTGCCCGACTCTCGGGTACCCCACCGAGACTTCGGGTTAAGCGCTCTAACCAGCCACGTCGCCTAGGCGCCTCTTCAGTCATCGCTCCATTCTCCCTCATAGGGATCTCCATACCCCAGCACACCGAGTATGCGACGTTCTAGATCTTCCATGATCTCCGCTTCGGAGGTCTCTAGATGGTCGTAGCCCAGCAAGTGCAAGACTCCATGCACGACCAGATGGGCCCAATGCGCCTCCAGGCTTTTCCCCTGATCCTCCGCCTCCTGCTCTACTACTTCCGGGCAGATCACGATATCCCCCAAAACCGGCTCCCAGGGACCAGGGGGGAGCTCGGCAGGGAAGGAGAGGACATTGGTGGGGGTATATTTGCCCCGGTAGCTTGCATTCAATTGGATCATCTCCGCGACGGTACTCGCGCGTACCACGATTTCCCCGGCAGGGATCTCCTCGGGAACATGGGCCAAGGCCTCTATCACCCAGCGCTGCACCAATGACACATCCGGCATCTTCCCCCCCATAAAACCGGGCTGGACGACGACCGGATTAGCGGATAAGCGTGCCTGCATACTCTGGCGTTGCTCACCCATGGTTCACTCTGCTGTAGTTTGGTCTCTGGATACTACGGGGGTTCCCCGGATACTAAGGAGGGTACATCCGGCTACATAGATACCGGCTCGTATGGGAAGGGAGGATCTCGACGGAGGTTGATCGCAATCCAAGTTCGGGTTACCAGGAAAGACCTTAAGCGTGCCGAGACAGTAAGGTCATTTCAGCCCACAGTGACCGGGCTGGCTGTTGGCACCAACCGCCCGCGCAACGAGTTGGGCAAGGCTTCAGTAATGGTCACAGTGGCAAACTGACCGGTCATTTCGGCCGGCGCGGCAAAGTTGACCACGCGATTGCAAGGGGTACGGCCCATTACCTCATTGGGGTTCTTGCGACTTGGTCCTTCCACAAGGACCTCAACATTTTGATCGACCAAAGCCCGACTCTTGTCAACCGCCTTCTGGGCTAGCCGACGCTGGAGGAGATCGAGTCGCTCCTGCTTGACCGGCTCCGGCACATCATCGGGCAATGTACTGGCAACAGTCCCAGGGCGTGGGCTGTATTTGAAGGAGAAGGAGGAGTCGAGATCCGCCTCTGCGACCAGATCCAGGGTGGCTTGGAAGTCCGCCTTGGTCTCTCCCGGAAAGCCCACAATGAAGTCCGAGGCGATCGCCATACCGGGACGGATCTCCCGTAACCGGTGGACCTTGTCGAGATAGTCGGCCACCTTGTGGTTCCGGTGCATGCGGGCCAAGACCCGATCCGATCCCGACTGCACCGGCAGATGGAGGTGGGAGGCCAATTCAGGAAGATCGGCGTAGGCCTCGAAGAGATCCTCTCCAAATTCGTGCGGATGGGAGGTCGTAAACCGCAACCGGTCTATTCCCTCGAGCTCTGCAAGGTGATAGAGGAGCAGACCGAGACTCGCCTCGCTACCATCCCCCATCTGACCCCGATAGGCATTGACGTTCTGTCCAAGCAGAATGATCTCCCGGACCCCTTGCTCGGCAAGCCTACGTGCCTCAGCCAGGACATCATCGAACGGTCGGGAGAGTTCCCGGCCCCGGGTGGAGGGGACAATACAGAAGGTACAGAACTTGTCGCAGCCTTCCATGATCGTGATATAGGCACGAGCTTGCTCAACGCGCTGCGGCGGCAGATAGTCAAACTTCTCGATCTCGGGGAAGTCCACATCAACCACGGCCTTTTGCGCCTGGCGGCTCTCAGCGATCATCTCCGGCAAGCGGTGGATGGTCTGGGGGCCAAAGACCAGATCGACGTACGGGGCCCGCTGCCGGATCCGATCGCCCTCCTGCTGAGCCACGCACCCGCCGACCCCGATCAAGGTCCCAGGGTGGGCCTCCTTGAGGTGGCGCCAGCGCCCCAGTTCCGAGAAGACCTTCTCCTGCGGCTTCTCCCGAACCGAGCAGGTATTCAGCAGGAGAATATCCGCTTCCTCTGGATAGTCCGTTTGCTCGACGCCCAACTCCTCAGCGAGCAGACCTGCCATCCGCTCGGAGTCATGGACATTCATCTGGCAACCAAAGGTCCGGATATAGAGCTTTGCCGACATGGACGTTGCGCGTACTCCTGCCTCGCTCATACCATCATTATCCACGCGAGAGTACCGGTCGCGGGAACCTAAGCCTCTTTCAAAGCAAGATTAGGGCATTGTCGATCGCGATGCAAGGGAGGCTATCCGCCTGCCACCCTAGCCGGGATAGAGTGGTAGAGGTGGATAGTTTCGGTGACCAAAGTATGCAGGATCCAGGGGGCGAACAGGCTCGCTGATCAGCTGCTTCTCCCTTCCATCCCCTTTTGCCAGGCATCCCGTAGGTTCTCCAGGACCTGCTCGACAGCCTGAAGGCGTTCGGGGTTACTGTCCCGATTGGCTACTGCGAGGTCGACCTCCAGGTGGGAATACATCGAGTCCAATTGTTGAACAAGATCAGTGGATTGGGTCCGATCCATCGAGGTATCCAACTCCAATAAGATCAACAGTGCTTGCCGAGCCTCCTGGCGACCACGGGCCGAGGCTCCCTCATCGAAGGACTGCCGGGCCTGTCCAACATGGTCGAGCGCTTTCTGGGTCGTCTCGAAAAGAACCTTAGCTTGGGCAGCGAGATCATTTCCCTGGTTTTGGTCCTGAGAATCGTGTTGTTCGGTCGCCATTCTGCATACTCCTCGTGACCAGCCCATTGCCTACTCGCTGAGCCGGATTGGTATAGGTATTCTGCAGGAAATAAGAGAGTTCGCCAAGTGAGAGAATAGGCCAACATCGCAGTTATAACGAAACCTTTCAGGAGGCGAGCTACCCACTTCCACATGATGTTATAGAATAAACCATTACAGACTGGACGATAGGAGTCCTACAAAATCGCACAGGAGCACAGGGTATGAGCTGGGAGGAAGCACGGATTCAGGCGGTCGCTGGGCTCATTCACCGCAACCTGACCCTTGGACTGGTCTCCGAAATGAGCATCTGGCGGATCAACGATTCCACCGGATGGACCTACTACCTCGATGGCGAAGAGGAAGAGACCACGATTATGGTGCAAGGGGACCATCTCGAGAAAGAGGAGCTTCAGGAAGCCATCCGGTTGGCAAGATCCTGGATGAGGAAGAAACGTAAGATAAAGTAGGCATCAATAGGCGGCCCCTTTGGTTCTGGGCCAAGCCGAAAACTTGGCCTTCACCTTACCAAGGCCGAAGGACCCTCCTGATTGGGTCCCAAGTCCGCAATCCCCTTAGAACCGATTCTTGATCGTTTCCTCGTATTCCGGGAAATAACGGTTGATTACGGGCAGATCGAAACGGCTGAGGATGCTGGTATTGCTCTCCCGCTCGAGGAGGAACTCAAAGGAGCTCTTGACCAGCTCCTCGGGACTGACCTGCTTGCCGGTCAACTTCTCATAATAATCCGGACTGACCGTTACCGTGTGAGTGGTAGTCGTCCGCCCTTCAACTGTCACCTCAAAGGTCGTGTTATCAACACTTTGAACTGTAATCGTAGGCATTCTCTCATCTCCGACTACAATATGGGTGGCTTTGTCGACAATGCGCTTCGAGTCAGGCTCCGCCCCCGCAACTTCACCTTAAAGAAATCAGCAAGAAACAACCAAGACGCTACAGGCCAAGCGTGAGCGGGGGCCTCACCGAAGGATTTCAGGATGTCGCGGGACAACTGTAGGGAAGAGTGGTCGGGGTGAGTGGATTCGAACCACCGGCTCCCGCCTCCCGAAGGCGGTGCTCTACCAGGCTGAGCTACACCCCGAGTTTAGTATGAGGTCAAAATCCGCGATCGGCGACAAAGTCAGCTAGCTGCTCCAGTGCACGCCGTTCGGCGTTATCCGGAAGCCCATTGAGGGCCGTCTTGGCCGCCTCGACCTGCTTTTGGGCAATGATCCTAGTGTACTCAATGGCCTGGGTGCTTTCAATCGCCGCCTTGACGGGCTCTAGGAGTTGGCCCCCTTCACCTTGTAAGGCTCGCCGGATCACCGCGTGGCGGTCCGGATCGGCATGGGCAAGGGCGTAGATCGTGGGTAGAGTCGGCTTACCTTCAGCGAGATCCTCTCCCAAATCTTTGCCCCAGGCCGGCTCGCTAGCGCTATAATCGAGGCAATCATCGATTAGCTGAAAGGCCATACCGAGGTGATGGCCGTAGGCTGCCAAGCTGTGTTCCTCGGAGCAAGACCGGCGATTAATGACGGCTCCAAGCTGAGCAGCAGCTTCGAAGAGGGTGGCAGTCTTCGCATCAATCATGCGCAGGTAGTCGGCTTCGTCAATATCGGGATCGGCTGCCTTTTGGAGCTGGAGCAGTTCACCTTCGACTAGCTTGCGGCTGGTGGCAGCGAGGATCTCCATGACCCGGGGATCCCCATCATCGATCATGGCCTGGAAGGAGCGGGCGAATAGGAAATCGCCGACCAGGACAGGGGCGTGACTTCCCCAGACCGCATTGGCGGTGGGTTGGGTACGACGCCGCTGCGAGGCATCGACAACGTCATCATGCATCAGGGTAGCCGTATGGATGAATTCAATCACTGCAGCCAAATAGGTATGGCGATCCCCTTCATATCCGAACATCCGGGCTGCAGCAAGCAGGACCATGGGGCGGACGCGCTTCCCTCCGCTCGCAATGACATGGTTACCCAGCAAAGGGATTAATGGGATATCCGACGCCAGATAGGCATGGATGATCCGGTCGACAACCTCAAGATCCTCGGCGAGGAGGTCCCTTAACGTGTCCAATGGCATGCGCGCAACTTTGATTAGATCAAACCGAGAGACGTCAATCTATAGGGTTGGCAATTGTTGCAAGGGGTGACGCTCGAATCAATGCCGATCTCACTTGACATTTTCCTCAATCCCAGGCAACAAATCCCATCATGGCTCCGAAAAATACTACAGTCAGCGACATCCAGGCACTACTCCGCCAATACCCCCAAATCTTCCTCGATCATCCAGAGCTTTTGGAAGAGCTCGAGCTCCCAGGATTGGGAGACCCCAAGGTAATCTCCCTAGAACGGCTCCATAATCGTCACCTACGGAGCCGAATCGACCGCCTGGAAGAGGAACTAGGTCAGCTACTCAGTTGTGCGCGTCATAACGACCGATTGACCCAGCAGCTACATACCCTGAGCCTTGAGCTCCTCCAGACTCGTGATCTGGACGAACTCAGACTCAATCTGCTCGAAGGGTTGCGCACAAGCTTCCAAGTCGAGTGGGCCGCCCTCTGCCTAGTGCGAGAACGATTTGCCCAAGAGTTGGAAGGCCGCTTCCTCCTCCCCCAAGAATGGCTTCAGACCCACTTCTCCAATCGCCTGAGAGTCAAGCTTACCCCCCCAGAGGAGGAGCCGGAACTCACCCAACAGATCTTCGGTGTCCAGCCCCAAGAGGCCTTCCGCTCACAGGCCTTAGTAGCCCTCCTAGACAGGAGGATCCCTATCGGGGTAATGGGGATCGGGAGTCGGGTAGCGGAGCGCTATATCCCCGGAATGGAAACGACCTACCTCGAGCGCCTCGCCGAACTGATTACCACCCTCCTTGTACGTCCTGTCTAACCCGATTTACGCTCAGCCTCCCCCAAGTCAAGTAAGTAACGTGGCCCTTTCATTTCGGCGGGGCAGTGGCGCACTTGGCCTTGTAATAGCAGAAGACTTATCATACTTGCTTGCATAAGTAGTAAGAGTGCACGCTTCGATAGCTGTCTAGAAAGGAAAAGGCCGAGATGGCCGAGATCAAAGGTACAACGATCCTGTCAGTGCGGTGCGGCCGCCAGGTCGCTATGGGCGGCGACGGCCAGGTTACCTTCGGTGAGACCGTGATGAAAGGCAATGCGGTCAAGGTACGTCGGATGCATCACGAGCGGGTGCTGGCAGGTTTTGCTGGCTCAACCGCGGATGCCTTTACACTATTCGAACGCTTTGAAGGCAAGCTCGACGCCCAACGTGGCAATCTCAAGCGGGCGGCAGTGGAACTCGCCAAGGATTGGCGAACAGACCGTGCCCTGCGCCGCTTAGAGGCCCTTTTGGCTGTGGCTGATGCCGAAGTCTCACTCATACTCTCCGGCAACGGGGATGTGATCGAACCCGAGCAAGGCCTCATCGCGATCGGGTCCGGGGGGCCATACGCCCAGGCAGCTGCACGCGCCCTTATGGGACACACCCAGTTAGGTCCCGTAGAGATAGTCCAATCCGGGCTGGATATCGCCGCCGACATTTGCATCTATACCAATCCAAATCGCACAGTCGAGGTGCTCGAATCCCATGAATAGCCGGACCCCACTCGAGACCGTCCAGGAGCTCAACAAGTTTATCATTGGCCAACAGCAGGCCAAACGGGCGGTAGCAGTCGCTCTCCGCAACCGTTGGCGGCGCAGCCGTGTCGAGGAGAAATTGGCGCAGGAGATCACTCCAAAGAATATCCTGATGATTGGCCCGACCGGTGTTGGAAAGACCGAAATCGCTCGCCGTATGGCAGACCTCGCTGGTGCCCCCTTCCTCAAGGTGGAAGCGACCAAATTCACCGAAGTGGGCTATATGGGGCGCGATGTGGAGTCCATGGTCCGTGACCTCGTGGAACGGGC
>CAYUWI010000067.1:0-8080 GCA_964448275.1 uncultured Gammaproteobacteria bacterium
GGGGTTGGGGCTCCGTCATGGGCAAAGCCCTCCGCCTCCAGGGAGCCGAAGCTGGTTGATCCATCGGTGCGTAGGGCTTGGTCCTCGGCGACCTTGGCCTTCACCGCCTTTTCCGTCGTGGGCTGCGTGAGATCCGAAACCGGCGAGAAAGAGACGTAACCGGGCCGTTTGCCCCGGTCCTCAGCCATCACCAGGACTGCGGTCTTGTTGGCTGCTCCCCGGCCCGGCTTGCCCGGCCGGGGGCCGCCAAAAAATGCGTCATCCACCTCGACGAGCCCATGCAGCATGTAGTGCTCATCCCGTCGTTCCATGGCATGGCGAATCTTTTGCAGCATGAGCCAGGCGGTCTTGTAGCCCAACTCTAGTTCCTTGGAGATCCGGGTGGCCGAGACTCCGCCCTTATCACGGGCAACGAGGAAGATGACCCAGAACCACTTCACCAACGGCGTCCGCGTCTTGTGGAAGATGGTTCCGGCCGTCAAAGAGGCCTGGTAGCCACAGCGCCCACACTCCCGCAGCCGGGGTCGCCCAGAGAGCAGATAGGCCTGATCGAAGGAGCAATACGGGCATTCAAATCCGTTCGGCCAGCGAGCCTGCTCCAACGCGTGGAGGCATTTCTCTTCGGAGGAGAAATGCTGGATGAACTCGAAGAAACTAATTGACGGATAGCTCATGACCGTAGCTCCCTGGCGCGAGCGAACATTTGGCGAACAGTCTAACACTAGCTCCTGAGCTACGGGTATAGGCACATTATAGAAAGGCTGTTGACTGGTTCCGCAAGGTTGCCAAACACAACCGTTCGCTTTTTTTCAACCAGGCCCAGAACAACCTAGGGATTATATACCATAGAGGCCACGGAGTCCCTCAGGATTACAGCAGAGCGGCAAAATGGTACCGCAAGGCTGCCGAGCAGGGGTATGCCCATGCCCAAAGAAACCTCGGGGTGATGTATTTCAATGGCCAAGGCGTGCCGCAGAATTACGTCAAGGCCCACATGTGGTTCAACCTCGCGGCAGCCCAGGGCAATGAGAAAGCCATCAAGAATCGGAATGCGGTCTCCCAACTGATGACCCGCGAACAGATTGCGGAGGCGCAGAAGAAGGCCCACAAGCTCCACCAGAAGATCCTCGAGGAGAAGCAATAGGGGGTCACTCAAAGGTAGCAACTGCTAGGGTGGTTGTATGAGGGGGGCTAAATAGTGGCCTTTGGTTTTGATTGGCGTTAACCAAAATGCCGGTCAATCACCGTTTTGGATAACGCATGCCATGTGGCGTTATTGAGATAAAACTCTTCCTGTCAACAACGGTTAACACTAACCCCCGGAGCAGCCGAGGCGGATGTATGGGGAAGAGCAATACACAGCGCCAAAGAGAATTTCAGGAGCGGCAGAGACAGGCAGGCTACGAGCGACTGACCGTCTGGGCGACCCCGGACCAGGCTGAGGCCATCAAGAAGTTCCTCAAGGAGGAGGATCCGTCGTCAGGCCAGCGGCATATGAAGAACAAGCCCGCTGACGGGCACAAGCAGTTGATCTGTTGGCTAGACTCCAAGGACCAAGAAGCCCTTGACCAGATCGCCGAAGACCTCCAGGTCACTTACAACGAAGCTATACTGGCGGCCATATACTATACCCTAGAGGATGCCTCGGAGTGAGGTCGCCGTAGTGTAGCTTGGAGGCTCTTCGATCCCGCTCAATCTCAAAACATGTAGGGTCCACTTGTTGGAGGCGGATCAAAACAATGGGGGTAAGTTCTGGGGTAACCTTCACAGGGAAGACTCAATTTTCACTTCAAAAACAAATTATTTTGCCTTCTTTTCTGATTCCACCCCCTCCGCCACATTCCATTCCAAAGAGAACTACCTCCTTCTTGTAACCCGCCTGACGGCGGGATTTTCTGGGTCCAGTCGATCCGAGATTTCCCAAGGAAACCTATTGCGAGTCAGATTAAGGGGCCTTTCCCCCTGTATTCGACTCCATCCCGTCCGCCGAATGGCCTGAGGGGAACCCGGCGGGGGATGGGCTGGTCGGACCTTCTGATCTAACCGAGTGAAGGGCCTGGGCCGACCAAACCGGCTGGTCAGGATCCTCTCTGTCGGCCTCGAACAAGATCGTCCGGTGCGGGTACGGGATCTCAATGCCAGCAGCATCAAAGCGTTCCTTCATACGGCGCAGGAACTCCCGCTTGACGCTGAACTGTTTGAGGGGACGGGTACGCAACCGCGCCTGGATAGCGAGGGATGACTCGCCAATCTCATTGACACCGAGGGTTTCCAGTTCCCCCCAGAGATAGGGGTTCCACTCGGGATCGGCCCGCATCGCATTGGCGACTGCCCGGAGCTCCTGCACCACCTGATCGTAGTTCGCTTGATAGCCGACTTGGGCATCGATCATTGCGTAGCCGTAGCCGCGGTTGTAGTTGCTCACCGATGTGACATCACCGAACGGCACTACATGGACCGTGCCGTTCAGATCGCGCAGCTTCACGGTCCGGATCGACAGCGATTCGACCTCGCCTGAATAGCCCCCTGCATCGACCCAATCGCCCACGGAGATTGCGTCCTCCATCAGGATGAAGCCGCCGGTGATCACGTCTCGCACCAAGGTCTGGGCACCGAAGCCAATGGCTAGACCGAAGACCCCGGCACCCGCCAGCAAGGGGCCGATATCGACCCCCAGTTCGGACAAGACGATCATGACCGAGATCAGCCCAATCACAATTCGCACGGTATTCTTCAAGAGGGGGAGCAGGGTGAGCTTGCGCTGGCTCGCACCTCTGCCCTGGACGGCTTCGTGTTCCAAGGTCCGTTCGATCAGAGCACTGACGACCTCCAGAAAAGCGAAGGCGACAGCGATGATCAGCAGGACCGTCCCGAGCTCGCTCAAGACAAAGGTCCCCTCCTCAGAGGTCAACCAAGTCCAGGTGCCAAACCCCCAGGCCTCAAGCACCACAAAGGCTGCCAGTCCATAGACCGCGACCTTCATCCCCTTCTGGAGGGGCGGGAGGTAGTGGGAGGCCCGTGCCTCGAAGCCTGTATAGCTCCGGGTCATTTCTGTCGAAAGCTGGAACAATCGTTTGATTCCCCATTGCAAGCCCCGATTGAGCAGGACAGCGGCGAGGAGAGCCGCTATTGTCACCATCACGGCCTGTCCAAGGAATTTGAAGCCCCCTTGCACCTCGAAGGCCCAGGTGCCGTAGAGAGCCACGATCAGGGCGACGGCCACGAGGTGCCAAATGCCTGCGAGACGACCCATCACGCCGACTAGCGCTCGGCTTGGACCTGCGCCCCTCGGGGTAGACGCTTCTTCCTTGGGCGCAGCTGCTGAACGCTCCCCGCGCAGAGCGGCGGTGACCTCTTTCCTCTTCTTCAGGACAAAGCGGACCAAGATCACCGTGATCACGAGACCGAGAAGCTTCCTGAAGGCCTTACCCAGGATCAAGGGCAGACCGAGCAAACGTGCGGCCTCGATCCCGAAGTAGCCATACACCCCCAAGGAGGCAATCCGACGCAACCAGACGTAGATGGAGGCGGCAGTCGCGTCCTCAAGCGGGACCATGCGCAAGCTGGGAACCCCCGGGACGAGGATCATCCTTGCGAGTGCGAGGACTACGCCGGTGAGGATGTAGGCGTTGATCAGGGTCAAGGCCACTAGGCGCGCTGTATAGGTCGGTTCCAGGAACGCCAAGATACAATATGAGACCACGGCAAAGGCCGTGACACAGACCAAGTCCAAGAGGGTAAGTGTGACGACGAAGAGGAGGCCTCGTCCGATCCCCTCAGCACCCCGATCCTCAAGCGCGTGACGGGACCGCCTCAGGATCCAACGCAGGAACCACTCGGTCAGCAAGCCCGCCCCGAGGGCGATCAGCACACTCAGGGCAAGATTACCCCAGTGCCGGAGCATTTCGGGTTGCTCCCTGGGCCAGCTTCGGAACGGTCGCCAGAACGGCGGCAGCCTGGGCCAGCTGGTCGTTGATTGCATCCATGCGCGAGGAGATTGTCTCCAGCAGCTGTCCCCCCAGACCCTTGACCACCGTCTCGGTTGCCGTGGCCTCCTCGGGAGACGCCTCTTGCTGGGCCCGGCTTAAGGCACGCAGCTCCTTGAGCAACTGCTGGCGATGCTCGGGATCCTCAAGCGTGTTGGTAAGGCGCTGGACCGTCTCCGGGGTCACCTCCCGGGTCGGAGCAGATGCAGCATCCTGGGGCTGCGCCAGGGCTGCAGGAGCTAGAAGCAGGAAGAGCACCAAGAGGAGGAGGCAACGAAGGCGATCGACAAGATCCTGCATCGTCTATCCAGAGGGTTCAGCTTATTTCGGGGACTTAGGGGTGTCGGGGGTGGACTGAGAGGCCCCTCCGTGATCATACGATGGTGTGCCCCCCTTGTCGCCTCGGGTTTGTGACTAAGGTCAAGTCGGCGGATTTCTCGTCGTCAACCTGAGATAAAGCCGACCAAAAGTATCCCGCCGACCTTGCGCGAGTACGCGTGGACCTCCGTCAGGTCGAGACGGTCTCTATAGGATTCTCCTGATCGTCAACAATGTGAGCCTACCTCGACCAAGCACAATCAGCGGCTGGGTTATTAGCCCAAATTTAATCCCTATACGCGAATGGACCCAATAGCCTGGTCAACAGGTGGGAGCTGGTGGTTCTGCCACAAGGAGGCCGACGAGTGATCACGCCTCGGTAGATAGGGGGTTGAGAATCCAGGTAACGGACGCCCACTTTCGGCATAGAACACGCTGGAGTGGGCATCCCCAGCGGCCAAGGAAGGTAAGTACCACTCAGGAAAGGGTGAAGGAGCAAGTCACCCCTTCTCCCTCGACGGCATCGACCCAGATCTCTCCACCGTGCTTATGGATGATACGCTGGACAATCGCCAGGCCGATCCCGGTGCCTGGGAACTCGGAGTCCCCATGGAGCCGCTGAAACGGGGTGAACAGTTTCCCGGCGTAAGCGGTATCAAAGCCTACCCCGTTGTCCTTTATATAGTAGCTCTCATCTCCCTCACTGTCATACGAACGGCCGAATGTGATCCGAGCCTGTGGATTCTTCGCGCTATACTTCCATGCATTGGAGAACATATTCCCCACAGCCACCCGTAGCAAACGGGGGTCGGCATACACCGACACCTCTTCTTCTATCGCGAACTCGACCTGCCGCTCAGGCGACTCCGCCTGAAACTCCGCAGCGATCTCGTGGGCCATTCGTGTTAGATCGACAGTCTCTCGCTTCACCTCGGTCTGAGCCACCCGGGAGAGCGACAGGAGGTCGTCGATAAGCTGGCCCATACGTTGAGTGGCCCGCTGGATCCGCTGAAGGTAGTCACGGCCTTCCTCATCTAGATGATCATGGGATTCCTCGAGAAGCAGCTCGCTGAAACCGGCTATGTGGCGTAGGGGAGCCCGCAGGTCATGGGAAACCGAGCATGAAAAGGCCTCGAGCTCCCGGTTCGCGGCTTCCAGTTGGGCAGTGCGTTGTTGCACCCGTTGTTCGAGCTCACTATAGAGCTGCACGTTCTCCATGGCGATGGATGTGCTGTTCGCCAGCGCCTCCAATACATCCACCTCTTCGGCACTGGCACGATAAGGCGTGGCCCAATAGTTACCAATCGCTCCCACCGGGCTCTCTGTCCGGATAGGGACCATTGCCAGACTCTTCACAAACGTCGGCCGATAGGCATCGACCGGAATGCGGTAATCCGCATAGATATCTTCGATGACAACTGACTGTCTGGTCGACATTACCCAGCCACTAATACACACATCCATGGGGAATCGTTTCCCCTTCCATAAAGGGGCAATGGCGTCTTCTTCGGCGTAGTAGCATAAGTCACCCTCGCGCAGGACGAATGTGGCGCCATCCGCACCGGTTAGCTCGCGCGCGGCGCTCCGGACGACCCCCATGACAGTCTCCAAGTCTCGTGCCAGCGAAAGCTCCTGCACAACCTCGATCAGATTGCTATGTGGCACAGATCACCCCCATCAGATCACGCCAGAAAATCGCACTTAAATGAGTGTATACTGCAATCTGCTTCTGGGCAGTAACTGCACTACCGAAGGCCTTGGGGATCCATCCCCATCAAGATAGAGTAAGGAGGCCGACAGTGTCGAGAGTACCATAGACCTTACGACGTACCTTTCTGGGACAAAGGACGTTCTCGGCTGTTGTCTATCAGCGCGGGGCTCATGCAGCATCCACGACAGGGATCTTGGAATGCCCCTCAAGAACTAGTGAAGGGGACCACCTCAATTTGATGCGTATCAACCCGATTCGAGGCAAAACCTCTAAATTCGACCGAAGTCCTTCCTTCATCCGTAAGATGATCGACTATGGTGAGCAGAAGGCAGATGAGTCCTTACAGGAATGCCAAAGAGAAATGATCGGGGCAAGATGATGCGACAGGTGATTGTACTATTGGCTCTATTCGCCTCCACAGTATACCTCTCTCCCTTTATCGGCCAGGCCACCGCTGGTGAAGCAACTGGAAAAACAGATCCGAAAACAGGGGAGCGTTTTTCACCCTATGTAGATAGCAGCGGGAATATCAGCCGTCCGCAAGGTTTTCGGAAGGAGTGGACGCACTTGGGTAGTTGGTTCGTGCAAACCGATGAGCAGGCCAGCGGACCCGGAGTGCATGATGTCTACGCCGAACCCGATGCGGTCAAGGCCTTCCTAGAAAACGGTCGGTGGCCGGATGGGGCAACACTGGTCAAAGAGATCCGCAGCATCAGAAGGGGGCAGCTACCCACCGGGAACGCCCAGTGGGGCGGCGAGGTGGGTGTCTGGTTCGTGATGGTCCGCGATCGCAAGAATCGTTTCCCGAACAACGATATCTGGGGTGGTGGTTGGGGGTGGGCCCTCTACAAGGCAGGTGATCCTGCCAAGAATGTGAACCAGAACTGGAAGCAGGGTGACCTCAGCAACTGTCATGGATGTCACGCTCCGGCTCGGGACACGGAATGGGTATTCATCGATGGCTATCCGAAGATACGCGAGGCAGCCAAGTACCCCACCAAACCAGACAACTGAGAAACCACAGGACTCAGCCATGCCCGCCTACCCCAGGCTCCCCAAACTCCTCGCCGGGATCAAATCGACCTCTCCAGATGAGGCCCTGAGGAAACGGGTCATCCCGTATCTGGTGGACATCTGGCTGACAGACTACACCAGAAGGACCACCCAAAGGGAGATCGTGGAGACCCGTTCGCATAGTTTCTCCTACCTATTCGACATCGCAAATGGACGGCTCATCTCCGCTTGGGGGATCAGTTGGGGACGCAGCACCACCCACCGTGACCGTTCACGCATGCGGAGTCACCCACAGAGCTACGGCTCCTTGTACCACCGGGGTCACGCGATCCCACACAGTCTGGGAGGTCCGACAGATATCAACCTTGTGCCCCAACGCGGTTCGGTCAATGTGGGGCCGTTTCGGGCCTTGGAACGCCGAGCCGTTGCCACGCCCGGGGCCCTCTACTTTACCTACTGGATCTACGGGAAGGCGACTGGACAAAGGCCACACAGTGTGGAACAGGGCCTGCTCTGTCCAGGATAGGCTCCGGATATACGGAGGCATCCAAACTCGTAATACACCGTGTTGGTCATTTAGGCCCGGTGGCGCGGGACGAGCGATAAGCGCGATAAGGGGCGCTCTACTTGATTCGCGTCAATGCCCCGGCTGGCGCATTGTGGCTAGACTAATTGCTATCCTTTCATCTGATCTTTCAGTCTAGCATGACCGGCTCTAAGCGGCCGGCTGCCGCACAGGCCAAGGCCTTGCGCACAAGCCAGCGCCTGCATCCGAGCCAACATGAGGTAGACCCATGGCCAAAGAGACTCGCAAGCCGACCACCGCCGATTCCGGGATCCCGGTCCCCAGCGACGAGCATTCCCTGAGTGTGGGACCCGACGGCCCGCTCGTGCTGCACGACCATTACCTCATCGAACAGATGGCGAACTTCAACCGCGAGCGGATCACCGAGCGCCAGCCGCATGCGAAGGGCGGCGGGGCCTTCGGGCGCTTCGAGGTAACCAACGACGTCAGCGAATACACCAAGGCCGCGGTCTTCCAACCGGGCAC
>CAYUWI010000068.1:0-8013 GCA_964448275.1 uncultured Gammaproteobacteria bacterium
GGTACCTCGGGGGATGGCCAGGGCCTACCTGTTGGTCTCCGTCGCAGCCGCATTGCGGGTCTTCGGCCCAGTGGTGGCCCCTCACTACTATATGTCGGAGCTACTCCTTGCCGGGGGCCTCTGGCTACTCGCCTTCGGGATCTTTGCAGTGACCTACTGGCCTGTTCTCACGAGAGCCCGCATCGATGGCCATCCCGGGTGATAGAGGTCCCCTCTCCTCTCCCGGGGCCGAGCTCAACCCTCGATCAGATGGGCCAATGTCTCGTCGCGATGTTTCCGCAGATAGGGCATAAATGGGGTGCCGCCCGTACCGACCTGGGTCGGATTGCTCGCACCCACCTGGCTCTGGCTATGGATATACCGGTGGGCGTAGCCTAGGTGCTGGGTCCGGAAGCTTGCGAGCCGTTGGACACACTCATTATACGCGCGCCGCAGTTCCGGGAGGCTTGGGCCTCGCTCGAGCACATAGGAGCGAATGGATGGGCCCTGCTCGACCGACTCGACGAATACCCGATGGTGCGGCGGCATATACTCGCGCATCTCTTGAAGATAGGGTCGTAGTGGGTCGTCCCGATGGACAACCCCGAGTGCGGCATCGAGAGAAGGGATAATGGAGCTCTGCGCCCCGGTTTCGCCACGGAATCTCTGCGGTTTCCCCCCATACGCCTCGACCCCCTCATAGACCACCCCGTCAGGCAGTGCCGGGTGGTCCTTCCACCCGTGGATATAGGGCCGTACTCGGTTGTAGTAGATATACGGATCACAGTGCTCGGGCATACGCTTGAGCGTATCCCACATCTGTTGGAGGGAGGCGGCGATGGCATCCAAATGGTCGATGAGTTGCCCTGGCTCGTCTGCGGTGACCGCCGCTTGCGCTGGCAGGATGGCTGCAAGACCTGGGGCCGCCTTGGCCTCGATCTCGACATGGACCAGGATAAACCACTCCTCATCGATTCCACCGAGGAACTCTTGAAGGAGTACAATATTCCCCAGCCTGATCGGGCCGTTCAGATCGAGCCGACGCCAATTGTCCATCGCGTAGGAGGCATAGGAGAGCATCGGGGGACGGTGACAGCGACGAGCCACCGTATACCATGGCATCGCTACGGTCGCAGGGAGGCGATCAGCTGCCGTCGGGCCAGCCCAAACGTAGGCGTGGCCAAGATAGGAAAGGATAAGCATGGCACGCCGATACTGGAGTTCATCGCTCAGCTGGTCGGCATCGAGTTGTGGCAAATCCTCGAGGGTCCGACGTACCTGCCCCGCGATCAAGAGCTTGGGTAGTTCGGCAGCCACCTCGTCCCACACCGCAAATCGGCTCGGCAGGGTAGCCAGTGGGTCAAGGGTTGGCAAGAAACCGCGCTGGGGGTCAGGTTGCCACGGAGTCTGGGCCTTGTCGTTGGATGGAAGCGGTGCCATCTATGGGTACCTCACGAGATACGACCTGCTCCCACCCGAAGGGTGAGCTGTCGGTGGAAGTAATAGGAGCCTACAATGCGATTCTACCCGATCAAGGCAATCCCTATTTTCTCCTCAACCGCACGAGACCGGGTCATCCTTAGCTCCACCCCAAGCCGCAAGTATCTAAGCGGGCAGCCCTGTACGGTGCCTGGGGAATGGCTCGGGACCCGAGAGGGCTTCTCCATCTACGCCCTAGGCCAGTATGAAACGCCCCAATGCCTTGCTCACGCCCTTGCAGGGTATGACCTCCGGGAGAACGACGCCGGGCTGGAACCGATCAATCTGGCCGAGGAGGCAGAACGGTTCATCGACTACCTCAATACCTGCGCCGCGGATCCAGGGCTTGAATCACTCGAGTTCCTTATCGCACGGCCGCGCGAGGGAGATGAGATCGCCTCGATCAAATGGGATGGTGAAGGCTCAAGCTCAGCCCTTGAGACCTTGGAGCGGGCCGAAGGTGTCGAGTGGCTCGTACGGATTGATGCGGGCGATGACACGATTGCTGCGGAGCTCATCGCTGCCGCCCAGTCGCTCCATACCCTAGACGCCGAAAAGGCCCGGGAGAGGCTCCGCAGTCGGCTTCCAATCGAGGCCGTAGCTGCCTACCTCGGTTATCGGGTTACTGTGCTAGAAGACCAGAATTCCTTGGCCCTATACGCCTTTGGCCGTAAAGGGGAGTAGCTGGGTTCGGTGCCGATTTGTGTCCGCGCAACCAATACGCCCTACCGATCACGGCCCCCATGCCATTGCAGCCGGCCGTCGGCCATGACCTCAAGCCAGCCGGGCTCAGCACTGGTCTCCTCATCGTCGAGCCAGGCCTCGAGCTGATCGAAGTGCCAATCGTACGCCCGCATGCAAAACGTCTCCATGATGGCCGCATGCCTAGCATCCCCGGCCTGTTTATAGAGCTCGCTGGCCTGTCCCAGCGCGGTGGTCGCCTCCCAGAGGAGACTAATTCCCTTCCGGGTGCCCGGCATACCGATACCGGCGTGAAACGCTTGAGTGCCCTTCGCCCGGGCGTTCTGTGCCTGTTCCAGAAGCTGTTTGTCTGCCATCGACTCCCTCCACTCACTGTCACTTGCCCAGGTCCTGCCACTACGGGGTGATAGACCGCTGCCCAAAATCGTAGGGGTTTGGAGCGTGACTCTCCCCATGCGTGTCGGATTGGATTGGCCTACTCTAGCTTAGATGGTGGCGTCGTGGCGAGCCCTCAAGGGGGGGACAGCTAGTCCCTTTCGGCCCAGCGTGTAGGGGATCGCCTGTGGTCTTCTATCCTTTTTTGGGCAGCTGGCCTACCTGCCCTGTTCCGCAGACAGATCTTGATATCCTAGCTCGGGCTTGCAATACGTTCGATTCCGGTCTCCAACTGCCCATCCGGGAAGAATCGGAACCACCGGTAGCCCGGGGGTCGGTCATCATAACTGGATCGGGCCGCCCCGGGGGTGAATTGGAGACAGGTAGCGGGGGCCGCGAGGAATCGCACGCCGGAGCGTTCCATATCCAACTCTTGGTGGATGTGACCGAAGATCACCGCCTGCACCTGTGGATAGCGCTCCAAGACCGCAAAGAACGCCGTACCATTGTCCACCTGCATGGAATCCATCCAGGGGCTCCCAATGGTCAACGGCGCATGGTGCAATACTACCACGGCGGGGTGATGGGGGTACTCCCCTAAGGCTTGATCCAGGAAGAGTAATTCCTCCTCGGCCAGATGTCCAGCCGGATCCGGCGGTTGAGCGGAATCGAGCATCAGCAACTGCCACCCGCCACGGAGAACCCGGCGTGGGTTCCGCAAGCCAAACCGCTCACAGGTGGCCCGAAGCAAGGCCTTGTCATCATGGTTCCCCGGGACACAGTAGATAGGTGCTTCAAGCCCGGTCAGATAGCGACCCACACGCTTATAAGCGGCTTCGGTTTCCTCATGGACCACGCCCCCGGTGGCCAGCACCAGGTCGACCGGCCGGTCGACCTGGTGCAGGTGGCGCAAAACCCTTTGCAAGGAAGCATCTACATCAACCCCACCCAGGGAGCGATGGGGCTCAGTGAAGAGATGCAGATCGGTGATTTGGACCGCCTTGAGCATCACTGGATAATGGCTGGGGCCAAGGTAGGACCTTCTCTCAATCGATCTTACATCAAGGGAAGCACTATGATCGAGTGGCTTAGCGCCATAACGCTCGCCCCCCATGAGATCGGGCGAGTGGTCCGATTTTACCAGGCACTCGGTTTTCGCGTGGTCTACGAGGGGAAGCATCCAGTACGGGCACCCGACGGTGCACGGACTACAGCCGGAGCCATCCCCGAGAGGTGCCAAAGGGGAGCACTACTTCCCTCTAACCGAGCCGGACGGCCATGAATTGGACTTCGCGCGGTCGCTGTCAGCAACTTTTGCCAATACTCGCTAAGGGCGATCCATGCCAATCATCCCCAACCTTCGCCTAATCACGTTCGATCTAGACAACACCCTGTGGCCGAGCGCCGCAGTGCTCGAGGCCGCCGAGCAGGCCCTGCATGATTGGCTCCATACCCACTATCCGAGCCTGAGCGGAGCCTATGGGATTACCGAGCTGCGTGAGCTCCGCCGAGAGATCGCGGAGACCCGACCGGAGCTGAGCCATGACCTGACAGCACTGCGCCATACGACCTTACAACTTGCAGCACAGCGGACTGGCTGCCCGAGTCAGCTCGCTGACTCCGCTATGGGGATTTTCCTCCAGGCCCGCAATCGCGTAACGTTATATGAGGAGGTCGAGGAGGCCCTCGATCGCTTGCGCCGGTATTACCTCCTGGGGGCCTTGAGCAACGGCAACGCCGATGTCTTCCAAACCCCTGCAGGGGCATGGTTCGATTTTGCCCTCACGACCTCAAGGGTGGGGAGTGCCAAACCGGACCCAGCCATGTTCCGGGCTGCCCTCACGCACGCTGGAGTCAGCCCCCGAGAGGGGCTCCATATTGGGGATGAGCCGGAGATCGATATCCTCGGCGCCCAACGGGTCGGGATGGCGACAGCTTGGATCAATCGGGTCAACCTCGACTGGCCGAGGGAGCAACCGCGGCCGGATATCGAGGTAAAGAATCTCCAGGAGCTGGTCCACTGGTTAGACAGCGGCCCTGCTTCAGTGCGCCGGACCCTACAGAAACCACACCATCATGCTTGAAGCCCCCTCCTTCCAGCGATTCATCGGGATCGACTACTCGGGCGCAAAGACCCCGACAAGCCGGCTGGTGGGTCTCCAGGCATTTGAGGCAACCCCTCACCACGGGCCTGTCTGCATCACATCCTCGGTCGGCGCGCGGGGGGGAAATGGACGCGCCAAGAGCTTACCTACTGGCTGCGCGACCGGCTTGCCACCGAGGGACCACTACTCGTGGGCATCGACCACGGCTTCTCATTCCCGATCACCTACTTCCATCGTTATAGGCTTGCGAGTTGGGACGCCTTCCTGGCCGATTTCCGCACCCACTGGCCGACAGATGGAGATCACATCGCGGTTGATGCGGTTCGGTCTCACAACCCCCGCACCGGGGAACCGGATGAGCTGCGCCTGTCCGAACGCTGGACCACTACAGCCAAGAGCGTTTTCTGGTTCGAAGGGCCCGGGACGGTGGCAAAGTCCACACACGCCGGACTCCCTTGGCTCGATCGCATCAGGCGAGACCCCCTCTTGGAGGGCAGGGTCCACTTCTGGCCATTTGACGGCTTCGAGGTGCCCGCCGGGGTCTCTATCATCGTCGAGGTCTATCCCGCTATCTTTCGAAGGCGGTACCCCGATGTGGGGAGGGATGTCCACCAACAGGACGCCTACGCGACCTCCCGCTGGCTCCAGGAGGTCCACAACCGGGGTTTCCTCAACCGCTACCTCAAACCACCTTTGACAGCAAGCGAGGGCCGCTTGGCCCGCTATGAGGGGTGGATCCTCGGGGTCGCTTAGGCCTCGAACAGATAGATAGACGGAGAATTGCGATGAGGCAACTGATTTGCATCTTGGCCCTGCTGTGGATTGGGGTGGTCCCCGTCTGGGCAGGCTACCTCGAAGGCATGCAGGCGTACCAAAACGGCGCCTACACCACCGCACTCGAGGAACTCCAACCGCTCGCCGAACAAGGTAATGCTACGGTACAAGCCTTACTCGCCAATATGTATCTCAAGGGGCTTGGAGTACCGCGCGAGCCAACTCGGGCTCAGTACTGGTTTCACAAAGCAGCCGCACAAGGGAATCCCCAAGCCCAGGTGGGACTCGGTCTTTTGTGCTTTCAGGGCATTGGGGGGCAACCGACTGAGGCGGTGGCATGGTTCCGGCGCGCGGCTCGTCGTGGCCATCCTGAGGCCTACTCCAATCTCGGCACCCTCTACGCCAAAGGTCGAGGGGTAGAACAGGATTACAGTCAGGCAGTGCAATGGTATCGCAAAGCGGCAAATACTGGGATCGTCCAAGCCCAGTACAACCTTGGCCAGCTCTATGCGGCCGGACATGGGGTAGCTCGGGACCCGATTCGGGCCTACAAGTGGTACCAGGTCGCTGTCTCCCAGCTCCCTTCCGGTAAGGAGCGCGACCGGGTAGTGCGGCTCCGCCGAGAGCTCGCTCGGCAAATGAGCCCGAGACAAATCACTCAAGCGGAAAGGTTGGCAAGCGAGTGGAGACCAGGGGAATAGGTAGCCCCAGTGGTTCGGGCAACTACCTCACAATCGTATCGGGGCGGAAATAGGCGCGGATGACTTGGATGGGAACCTGCTGGTCGAAGTGCTGGTGCATCTGAAGCAATATCCCAGCAAGGCCTCGGAAATCATCGATCCGTTGAGCAAACTCTTGGAGTGACGCACCCTGTGCACTGGTCGGCGAATGCTCGGATTGCCTCTCCTGAAGCTCCCTGAGGCGCTGGTAGCTCGCCAAATCTGCCTGATCGAGGTCGAGCCGGCGGCCTGTCATTCGAGGGACCCAAACCTCGATCATATACTCCAGGGAGGGACCCTCAGAAGGCCGGTACAGCAGGGCCTGTTCAGGCTGGTCAGGATCCCAGAGGGCAGCCCGATAATGCAGGTAGGCCTCAAGGCTGCCGATCCCATGGGAGCAGGCCGCAAGGAAGGCTTGATAGCCCGAGAGGGAGTTCCTGGTCTGGAGGAGTGCGCGGTCCGCCAGATCGAATAGCCCTTGGTAGGTAGTGCGGGCAATCCCCCCAGGTCCCTCACCAGTCCCCACCAACCTCCCCCGACCCCGTTGCGGGATCACAGAGGGTTGGGGCATCTCCACCTCGTCGGGCTGTTCAGGAACCCCCTCGCCGGTTTCGAAAAGGGGGACAGCGGGACGGGGATAGTGGCGGCAGGCATCGACCACCTTGTAGAAGTTGTAACCATGGTCAGCCAGGAATCCTCGCACTTCAAGGTCACTGACCGACTTAAGGCGTGCAGCATAGGGGTGATCGCCGCGTTTGGCCAAGGTGATGACCAAACTTTGCGCTTGGCTCTCGGAAATCCGCCACTTGAAAGCCACATCTGTCATCCAAACGCCCTCCTGCTCCAGCACACCAACCTAGGCGAAAGAAGCGACGGGGATGATCTTGACCTCGGACTCACCGGATATACTGGAGGAAACTCCGGGCATCATCGGCCATCGAGTCGTTGTTGAACAGAATGTAGTTTGAGACACGCCTGTCGAGTTTGTAGACAACCGCGGTGAGATCTTCCTCTGTGTAGTGGTACCGGTAGTTGTAGGCGGGCCGGCCATGGAGACGGAAGTAGCGCAGGCCACCGCCGACGGGTTCCTGGAGGAAAGGATCGACTCCATGGACAAGCCCCAAATCCTCGACAAGTGGTTGCAAGGTGACCTTATCCCAGGCCGCTCCGCGCGGTTCGAAGACCATCCACCGGTCATACCGGTCGATCTGTTCGAAGAAGTGTCTAAGCTGTTGAAGGTTTTTCGAGGTCGGCCTGAATTGCCTTGGGGTCTGGAAAACGATCACCTCAGCTGCCAAGGCATCCGCAATCGCCTGGATCCGTTGCCAGGCTCTCTGCGTCACCTCATTCCACTTAAAGCTCCCGACTTGGTCCTGTTGTTGCCTCGAGAGGGGTTCTTTTAGGCGCCGGTAGGTCGAACTGGAGGGGGGATGGGTCAGTAGCTGCCAGGCCTTGATGGCGAATACAAATCCCGTAGGTGCCTTACTCCGCCAGCGCGCGGCTGTCTGCAGCCGGGGAGGTTGGTAAAAGGTCCTTTGGACCTCCAGGATATCAAAGTCTTGGAAGGTTCGATCTTGGGCCTCAGCAAACCCACAGGTCCCTACAAGCACCTTGCCTCCCACTTACTCCCCCATCACGCTAGCCTCGATAGGCCCTTGCTCCCTATTCGCCAATTGTAGCGCGTGCGGCAACACTCCTTATCCCCCCACGATACTTACCCCAAACATGATACCCGACTCACAGCCTTATAAGTAGGCAAGGTTTTTGCTTTAGATCAATTACGGAGTGACCAATATGCTCCTTACAATCTGTCTGTAAAAAAAACTGCAAGGAGCGTACCCGATCCTGAGCAAACCAAGGGCAAACTCTACAGTGAAGGC
>CAYUWI010000069.1:0-7906 GCA_964448275.1 uncultured Gammaproteobacteria bacterium
ACCGCTCGTTCTCCGGCCCATTGTCCTACGGCCCTTGGCTCCTCCAGCTCCTCGAGGACGCGGCTGCTGGCATGCCAGAAATCCCGCTGCATAACGTGGCCATCGCTCGCTACGACCGCAGAGGCAATCCCGTACCGGGTCCCGCCGTACCCACCAAGGAAACCCTCGCTGTTGGCATAGACCCAATTCGAACGGCTCCATCCGAATTCCCCGCCTTCCGAGTTCGTAATACGCTTGTCTACCGCACGCGCAGTCTCTTCACAGAGCCTTGCCTTTTCAATGGCCTCCTCCGGGGTGATCGCAACCGGGTGGTCTAACTCAAGATCCGGGATCTCCTTGGCTAGATAGGCGGGATCGACCAACCCATTGGCCGGATCAGATTCGGTCTGTCGTGCAAGCGCACACGCCTTGGCCACCGTCGTCTCGATCGCCGATCCTGAAAAATCGGAGGTCGAAGCCGAACCTTTGGCCTTCCCAATATAGACAGTCACGACACAACCCTTGTCGCGATGATATTCGACGGTATCTACCTCTCCGAGACGGACCTCCGCTGATAGCCCATAGGCGGCCTGGACCCCTACTTCAGCCTGTTCTGCTCCATGCCTGCGGGCAAGTTCGAGAACCTGTTGGGCAAGGTCCGTATAATCCGGTAACTCCACCATCGACCACTCCTGATTCAACCTCGTAAATGACTAGGCCTTGGCCCGAGTCCCTCCTACCGTCAACTCATTGACCAAGATGGTGGGTAGGCCTACACCTACAGGAACCGCTTGACCCTCCTTACCACAGGTTCCGATTCCGCTGTCGAGCTTGAGGTCGTTACCGACCATACCGACCCGGGTCAGCACATCCGGACCATTACCGATTAGGGTCGCCTCGGTGACCGGGCGGGTGATTCGACCATCCTCGATGAGGTAGGCCTCCGCAGTTGAAAAGACAAACTTGCCGCTGGTGATGTCCACCTGTCCGCCTGAGAAGTGTGGGGCATATAACCCTTGCTTGACCGAACCGATGATCTCTTCCGGGTCGTGCTGACCGTTTTCCATATAGGTATTGGTCATGCGCGGCATGGGGCGGTGGGCGTAAGATTCCCGGCGACCGTTACCAGTCGGGACCATCCCCATCAACCGAGCATTGGTCATATCCTGCATATAACCCTTTAAGATCCCATTTTCAATTAAGACATTGTGGCCTGTCTCAGTACCTTCATCATCGCTATTGAGCGAGCCACGCCGTCCAGGGATCGAGCCATCATCGACCACAGTCACTTCGGGGGTGGCCACCTGTTCACCGAGCCGACCGCTAAAGGCCGAAGTCCCTTTGCGATTAAAATCACCTTCCAAGCCGTGGCCGATGGCCTCATGGAGCAAAACTCCAGGCCAACCCGGTCCAAGGACGACATCCATCGAACCGGCCGGTGCCTCTTCAGCCTCGAGATTGACCAAGGCTTGGCGAACGGCCTCGCGAGCATAGCCTCGTGCGGTTTCCTCATCAAACCAGTCATAGCCCGCTCGAGCTCCGCCACCAGCCATCCCGCGCTGTCGTCTACCGTGGCTCGTTGCAATGACCAGGATATTGAGGCGTACCAACGGCCGAATATCAGTAACCAGCCGGCCGTCAGAACCCGCCACTAGAACGATCCGATAACTGCCACTCAGATTGGCCAGCACCTCGGTAACGCGCGGATCCTGAGCCCTGGCCTCAGAATCAACCTTCTCCAATAGGGTCACTTTGTCTGTATCGGATAGAACCGTTAGTGGGTCTGACGAAGGATAGAGTAAAGTCCCTCTCTGTTGCCGAGGGTTGAGTACTGGAACTGCCTTCGCGCCCCCTTGTACAGCGATGGCACGCGCCGCACTGGCCGCCTCTTCAAGGGCATTTGCCATAATCTCGTCGGAATAGGCAAAGCCTGTCTTATCGCCACTCACTGCGCGCACCCCAACACCTTGGTCTGTATCGTAGCTCCCCCCTCGGACCCGTCCCTCCTCGAGATTGAAGGTTTCACCCCGACTATACTCGAAGTACAGATCGGCATAGTCCACCTGCCGGTGTAAAATTCTCCCTAAGGTCTGTTGGATTTGGGCCGTATCCACATCGGTTGGACGCAGGAGCACAGACTCGGCGACGTCCCACTGTTCGTTCATCTATGGGAACCTCCCCGCGCCGGGCCTCTTCCGGTTTCGACCAGGAGGGGCGCGTTTGATGGTACTAAATAACCTCATCCTACTTTTACGATCCGTTATCACCTTTCACAAGCATCGGTGTTCTAGGGCCGGAAGCTTCCTACGCAGCTCTTGAACCCTCTCCAGGTCCAAAGGACCGAGAACAACCCCCTCTCCGTCTGGGAGGCAATCCTGCACCGTGCCCCACGGATCGACGACCATACTGTGGCCAAAGGTCCGACGTCCGCCAGGGTGTTCGCCACCCTGGTCCGGAGCAACAATTGGGACCAGGGCCTCAATCGCTCGAGCCCGGACAAGTACCTCCCAGTGGACTGAGCCAGTAGTTTGAGTAAAGGCAGAGGGGACAGCAAACCAATCGGCGCCGCCATCGACCAGGGCCCGAAATAGCTCTGGGAAGCGCAGATCGTAACACACTGCAAGCCCGACCCGACCAAACGGGGTGGAGGCAACTACTGGTCGATCCCCGGGTTCGAAGGTCGCGGACTCTTGATATCCTTCCTGTCCGAATTGAACATTAAAGAGGTGAATCTTGTCGTAGCGGCTGCGTATCTCCCCTCGGTCGTCTACTAAAAGGCAAGCAGCTCGGACCCGTTCTGCGGCCTGGGTCGCATAGGGCAGGGTTCCACCGATCAACCATACCCCCAAACGCGCAGCGATCTCCTGCAAAAAGGCGGTGAGGCGACCACCCCCTTGTGGCTCTGCGTGAGCTAGTTTGAGGGATTCATCGGTGCTCATCAAGGCGAAATTTTCTGGCAGAACAGCAATACTGGCCCCTTGCGAAACGGCTTGCTCGAGTAAGCCTTGGGCGCGCTTGAGGTTGGCCTCCGGCTCGGAACCAGAGACCATTTGGATCGCAGCAGCTTGCGGCTTCATAAGGCCTCCTTCGGATCAACGCCACGGTAAGAGATCCTCAAGATGCATCTCCCCGATCCGCTCGACCAGAATTTCGAGTACGCTTTTCTCCCTTTGGGGGTTCGAGCCTACCACCACTGGATCTGACCACGGCCCAACCACGTACAGGCGGAGACCGACCAAGGATTTCTCCTCTCCGGTGAGGAGGTAGCCAAGCACCGGAACGGCGGCAACGACTCGATCGAGGGTTTGGAGGGGATAGAAATAGAGACCGAGATCATAAGCGCGATCCGCCAGATCGATCCCCCCGTCGATCCGTATACGCAGAGGAGCACTCTTTAAGACCCAATCATGGAGGCTTGCGATCCCAGACTGGAGCCGGATCTCTCCTCCCATTTCTCGAAACAAAAGCCCCCCAGTACGTAACCCCTTGAAGCCACGTGCGACCTGTTGAGGCCAGTCAAGGACATTCAATGGGATAAGCGCCTTGCTGAGGAAATAGAATTGCTCGATACGCCCTTCACGCAGCTCGGTTTTGAGGGTCCCGCTCAATTTATCCAGGGAAAAAGTAGATGGGGGACCGGGCCACTGGAGTTGGCCCACAATGGTCCCGCGCCCGCCCATCATATGTGGATAGAGCCCCAGCTCGTGTAACCAATGACCGAAATCCTGGGTCTTGAGCCGGATCTGGAGCCGGGTACGTGCATTGGAACGCTGCCAGTCACCGTTCATGATCAACCGGGTGTTCTTTGACTGCACCAGCAAGGAGCGTAGCCGCCAAGACTTAGGGCCTAATTGAGCTCGAAGATAGCCCAACTCAAACAACTGCTCCCCAAGCCGCAGACGCGGGACTTTAAGGGTCAAGTCTATCGACGTCCCAGGCTGCAAGTCTTCACTCCGACCCTCCCTCTCGAAATGGTCTAGGAGATCCTGGATTGGGCCAAGCTCCAACTGTTGCAGCTCGAGGCGCAAGTGATCGCGCCTGGATTCGGCGTGGGACCACCCCCACCGCCCGGATCCCTGGCTGCCTTCAAACGCCCCGTGGAGTTCGCCCCCTTCCTCAGCGAGGTGGCCTTCGAACTCGGCTTCGGCTGAACCGAAGCCAAGCCCCTGCCACTCAACACGGTCGATTTCGAGATTCCCCTTCACCTGATATCCACTCCTCGACCCCGGGAGATTACTGGAGGACAAACGCCAGATGCCTTGACCCTGACCGTCATCTTCCAGTAGTGAGGAAAACAAATCCTTCCACTTGCAAACCGGCAAAGTAGTGATCCCCCCCATCAGAATCCATTGACCTGTATGGACCTCAGGGGCATCGCGACCGAATCCGAGTGAACCCCCACGAATCCAGAGGCCATCTCGGCCCTTATCGAGCAACAGGTGCCCCGTCAACTCGGGGCGGAATAGCCGAACTTGGGCTTTGAACCGGGGTTCGAGTTGCCCCTTCACCACGAGGCTTCCTGCTTCTCCTTGCTCCTTGAACAGGGGTTCAGGGAATGCCATAGCGACCCCTGTCAGGTCAGCAGCCAAGCGGAAGTGGTGTAGCCCGTGTGGGCCCCATCGGAGCCTTAGGTGTACTCCAAGCCGGCCACGGAGGCGCTCCTCCAGAGAGGGATCAAGTCCCCCGGCGGCGAAAAGGGTGGAGAGCCTGGAAGCAGGGAATCGCCCGGCGAGGCGGATCTCCCAAGGCCGTGATGGGGCCGAACTCAAGGAGACGGTGACCGGGCGTCCCAGGAAAGAGCCAGTCAACCCGACACTCTCGATCTGAGCATCCCGGAACTCCAGCGCCCCTGAAATATGGACCCCAGGCGGGATTTCCGGGCGGACCTGCACAGCGACATCATTGAGCCGGAGTTGGCCGCGAACTGTCGGAGAGAGCGTACTCGAGCCCCTCCCGAGGGGGAGAGCCAAATGTAGATGCAACGCCGCTGGCCCGGCTAGGGTAAGCGCTTTCACAAGACGCCCTTGGAGGAAGGGCGAACGTTCCAGGAAATGCTTCGCATCAGCTAGATCTGTGGCGACATCCCCTGTGAGATGCAACCATATCGGCTCCTCACCCAGGTCGCGTATGGATGCTCGGACTCTCTCAATTTGGCTTGCCAGGATACGCCCTTTCTCACCACGGAAGACCAAATGGGTTCGATCCAGGGCTAGATGGCCGGCAAGTTCATGGATGGCCGGCCAATTAGGGTGGTAGCGCACCGTAAGCCCAGTCAGCTCGGCTGCAATGTGGAGTTCCCCACCTCCCTGGGGATAAGGGATGTCAACTAAGGGACCATTGATGGAGAGTCGAGCCTGGCGAATCCGCCCCTTGAGCAAGGCCCTCTCCAACCAGGCCTCCAACTCCCTTGAGAGGTCTGCGATGCGATATAAAGAAGGAAGAAGGATGGCCAGTGGGGCCTTGTTCAACTCAAGCTGGGTTGCAAGGTGGGTTGGACCGGATTTTGGCCACCGCAAGCGTGCCCGACCTGCAACCGTCAAGGGGTCGTCCTTGAGCTGAAAATGCGAGAGTTCCAATTCCTGATAGCTCGGGGTCTTCCGGTATTGGAAGTGGCCCTGCGCTACTCCCTTCCCTAAAAGGGCACGTGAGCCCCCCCACCCCAGCCGCAGACCCTCTATACGGCCTTGCCCTTTGGCCCGCAGATTACCCTCAAGATCTCCCCACAGCTCAGCCCGGAGGTGGGCAAGTCCGCCCAACCACCCCGAGCCCCGCTGTCCGAGGGCCAGTATCAAGGGGGTTGGATCCGACCCAACTACCCGGATTTGCAGATGGAGATCCCCCTGTCGGGAAGTCCCAAGCCCACGTATAGAACCTGAGGCGGTGACCTTGCCTCCAGACCATTTGGCCTGCGAGTTGATCTGATAACCTCCCACAGATCGGTCTAGAGATAATTGCCAATCGGTCAGGTGCAGAATCCGGCTCCGGCGTCTAGTTCGATCAACCCAGACAAGGCCCGCGTCATGGATTCGAACCTCTCGAAGCCGAGTAAGCATAGGAGCTCTAATGAGCTGTTGGAGCTCCAGTATGGGCGTGCGAGTGAGGGGCTGACTCGTCCGATGTGGGACTTCTAAGTGGAGACCGTCAATACCGACATTTTGGAAAGACAACTCTCCCCATAGAAGGGGGAGGGTAGCTAATTGCAGATGGACCCGACTCGCCTTGAGTTGACCATTGACCTCGATACCGGTTGCCCGGATCTCGAGGCCTTCTCCGGACCAGCCCCAGCTTAGGGCACGAAGGCGGACCGGGCATTCGAGGCGTTCGCTGAGCCACCCCTCTAGGTAACCTTGAAACGGCCCGATTAAGGGTGGAAAGGCTGTAGAAGCTACAAAGAAGATGAGGACAAATAGCACCCCCCCAGCTACCAGGCGGGCAGTCCATCGGAGCACAGCAAGGGCAATACGGTATGGTGATACGGGAAAACCCGTGACGAGCGCGTCTACCTCTGTAGCACATTGACACCCACAGGGGGGGCATATAGCATCGGCATGCAATCCTTTCGGAGCGCGAACAGGGGATTTTCACACACTAATTTCTACTTGCTCTCCGATACTCACCATTCCAGTGTCCTGCTAGACACTCGAACAGTTTGAACCCCCGGAGCCCACTTAGGTGACCTTGGTATCATGGGCCATTTTTTAGTGCTGAGGTAACTTCTATCTCTCACAGGGAGTGTGCAGATCATGTCTATGGCCGACCGTGACGGTAAGATCTGGATGGATGGCGAGTTAGTCGAATGGCAAGCCGCTCAGATCCACGTCTTAACCCATACCCTCCACTACGGCATGGGGGTATTTGAGGGAGTACGAGCCTACGCCACGGAGCGCGGTGCGGCAATCTTCCGACTAGCCGATCATACCCAGCGACTGTTCAACTCGGCGCGCATCACACGCATGGAGATCCCCTTTAGTATGGAGACCCTCAATCAGGCCCACTTAGAGGTCGTACGGGCGAACAGCTTGGAAGCCTGTTATCTCCGCCCTCTAGTCTACTACGGCTCCGAGGGGATGGGGTTAAATGCCCAGGGTCTGCAGGTCCATGTGGTGATCGCTACTTGGCCATGGGGGACCTACCTCGGTGATGAGTCACTCAAAAGAGGGATCCGGGTTGGCACAAGCAGCTATACCCGGCACCATCCCAACATCACACTTACCAAAGCCAAGCTTTGTGGGGGCTATTTCAACTCGATGCTAGCGCATCGAGAGGCCTTAGACTCTGGATTTGACGAAGCGCTCCTGCTTGATCCACAGGGGTATGTTTCTGAGGGTCCGGGGGAGAATATCTTTCTAGTACGTAATGGGATCTTGTATACTCCTCCGCTCGCTACTGCCTTAGATGGCATTACCCGGCGTACGGTGATCACACTTGCTCGAGAGGCCAATATCGAGGTCCGTGAGGAGCCCTTAACGCGGGACACCTGTTATATCGCTGATGAGGCCTTCCTGACAGGGACCGCAGCGGAGATCGTCCCGATCCGCTCTATTGACCGTCGGCCTATTGGTGGGGTCAATACTGGTCAAATCACCCAAGAGCTCCAAAACCGCTATTTCGAGGTCGTGGCGGGTCGAGATAGATCCCATGTCCACTGGCTACATTGGGTCTATGAGGATTAAATTTAGCCATGGTTGCGAACGATCGCCAGATTATCGAAATCACCGATGCCGACCTCCCGCTCCATTGTCCTACCTCAAATATGACCCTCTGGGATTCCCACCCTCGGGTCTTCTTACCCATTGAGCAAACTGAGAACGGAGAGGTCCACTGCCCTTACTGCGGAACCCTGTTCCGTTTGATGAGCTCTGAGGCACAAGCCAGCTAGCCCCCAGTATAATCCACGAGCTCTTCTCACCAGGCAAGTCCCCAAATC
>CAYUWI010000070.1:0-7783 GCA_964448275.1 uncultured Gammaproteobacteria bacterium
GAGCTCGGCGACCGTTTTGGCACTTTGCAGGGCAATTGCCTGCCCTGTACCCACAAAAGGGGCACTGACTGCAGCGGCATCGCCGATAAAAAAGCTAGCATTGAGCTGCAGCTCCTTGGTGCAGAATGGTACCTCGGCAACTGCATGCATGTGCGGCTCAGCCGGCTGTAGCCCGGCGAACCTCTGCTCCAGGATCGGATTCAAGGGGGCGATGCGTGCGGTGAGGCGCTGCCAGTTGATCTGGGATAGGCCCTTGAGGAACCGCTTCTCGAGTAGCATGCAGACGTTGATCTTGTCGGTCTCGACGAGGGTCATACCGCAGTATCCCCCCGCAAAGGTATGGAGTTCGACGTGATCCCGAAGCTGGTTGAGGAGTTCCTCTCCCGCAGCCGTCTGGCACGCCCACTGGTGGCACTTGAACCCGACATAGGGGTGGGCCCTCTCTCGGAAGCGCCGTCCCAGGGTACGGTCAAGCCGCGAGCGGCGACCGTAGGCCCCAATGAAGACCCCAGCTTGGACCGTACACTCTTCAAGGTCCCCGTGAGTATTGCGGTACCGGAGACTTGCGCTTCGGGGAAGTCTATCTCCTTGTAGGGCAACGACCTCGGTCCCGGTGTAGCTCTCCACACCACAAGCCTTAGCGTGCTCAAGGAGTTGGGTATCGAGGTGGGATCGACTCAGGCCAAGGGCAGTGCCTGGAAGCTGGAGCCTCAAGCGGTAAGCAGCCGGGGTGGTCAAGCGACTGTGATGGATCTCGGCTGGCCTGGCTGCATAGAGATTGCCCAAGCAACCCAGGGTGTCAAGGATCTGCCAGGCCCCTGGGGAGAGGAATTCGCCGCAGAGCTTCTCGCGTGGGAATTGCTCCCGTTCGATGAGGGCCACAGAGCGCCCCTGCCGGGCGAGGAAGATCGCAGCGGCGGTACCGGCTGGGCCACCGCCGATCACCAGGGCATCGTACTCAGAACGCATCGGGATTGACTAGAGCCGTAACAAGGCCCCCTCGATGGTTATTCCCGGTCCGAAGCCGAGAGCGGTAAGGAGCTCCCCCGAAGAGGCATACTCAAGCTCCCGCTCGAGGACGAAGAAGATACTCGGGCTCGAGATGTTTCCGAAGTCATTCAGGACCGAATGGGCACTCATCATGGCCCCATCATCCAATTCCAAAACCTGCTGGCAACGCTCGAGGATACGCGGTCCACCAGGGTGGAAGGCCCAGCGGTCAATGGGGGCTTCTCCGGGAGTTCGGGCCACAAGGGAGTTGACAAAGTGGGGTAGGAGCGCTGCGAGTGTAGTTGGGACGTAGGGATCGAGGCCCATGATGAAGCCGTGATCACCGATCTGCCAGCCGATCTGGTCGGAACTCTGGTCATCGAGCTTGCTTGCCGTCGCAATTATAGCGGCACGCCCACCAAGGGGGGAGCGCTCGCTTGAGGTGAAGACGCTCGCAGCACCGCCGTCAGCAAAGAGGCAATTCGCGATAAGGGTCGACTGGGAAGTGCCCTTTTGGAAGTGGAGTGAACAGAGCTCGACACAGACCTGAAGGACCACAGCATCGCTGTTAGCACGCACGATCGTATCGGCCATGTGCATCCCGCTAAAGCCAGCGTAGCATCCCATAAAACCGATCTGGTAGCGCGATGCTGTAGCCGGAATGCCGAGCCTATGTATCAACTGGATATCAGGACCAGGGGTAAAGAAACCGGTACAGGTGCACAAGATGAGGTGAGTCACCTCCTGAGGGCTCATGGCAGCATCGTCCAGAGCGGCCCAAGCGAGCTGTTCGGCTAGATCGACGGCCGTTTCTGCGAATTTACCCATCCGCTCGGCCGTCGTGGGGAACGGCTCGAGCGTCCAGGTCGATGGAAAGAAGGTAAATCGGCCCGGATCGAGGTGAGTGTAGTCTTCGATGACACTATAGCGGGTTTGGATGCCGCTTTTGGCGTAGAGGGCCTCAAGGTACCGATGCAGGGAAGGTGCTACTTCCGCCTTCGTGGTGGCGTGCAGCACGCGGGCCATGAAATGCTGGAGCTGGGCCTGCTCGACTCGGAAGGTGGGGACCCCTGTCGCGAGTCCGGCAAGTTGTGTGTATCCATCCTCTTCTCGAGGCATCGAACCTTCACGAAGGCGGTCAGGTCTACCGCTGGCCCGAATAGGGCTATCTGCGAGATACCCCACTGTCTGAGGAAAACAATATCTCCTGAGGGGTCTCCTTTAAAGGGGTAATCTCCGTCACTGCTCCTGGCCTGACCACGAGTTCTTGCTCACGGTTGGCTCCGAAAACCGCCAATGTATCCTGATCTCGTACTTGACCTTGCAATACCGGCTGCTCCCAATGGGTGCCCAAGGCAAACCACGCCGCAGTCGAGGGATTGAGTGTCCAGCTCATGCCCTCCGCACCGGAGTAGCCCTTGGGACTACTTCCCCGATAGATCTGAAGTGTCTTGGACCGCCTCTCGTAAAGGCTCAAGCTCTCTGGATCCATCAGGTATTGAGTTAAAGCGAACTCGAATAGATCGACAACCTCCGCGAGGTCCAGCTCACCCTGCTTCACTGCTTGGGTGATGAGTCCCCCGGAATGGCCGTGGGTCCAGCTCATCCCTAGTATGGCTGAGAGGCCAGGCAGTCCAGAACACCAGGAGCCATATCGTTCTACACAATGGGCAAGTACAGCCCGCCGTTCAGAGTCGTTCAAGGAATCCCAGAGCGTTTGGGCAACCCGTAAGGAGGCCGACACATTTGCCTCTCCAGAGGCGTTACCGATCTCTTCCCAAATATACCGTAATGCCCTGTCGATACGCGCCCTTGGTCCATTGTTGGGATTACGGATAAATTCTAGGATCGCCTCCATAGGGGCCTTCCCACTCTCTTCGCTTGTTACTTAGGCTAGGTAGATAGCCTCATCTTAGTAGATCGAACCCTGTTTATACGAGTTTCACCTACAAAAGACCCCCTTTGCAAGGACCGACCCTTTAGGGGTGTCTCAAATCCTTCCAACAGTGCCTGGCTCAGGTGGTGCAGGGATCTTAGGGAAGGGTCGCGTGTAGAGTCACGGGTGTCTATAGAACTCGGAAGTGCGCAACCATAAGCTGGGGGAGGGGGTGGTGAAGCAGTGGAGCGGCTTCGGGGCGACTGATCTCACTGGACGAATAAAGGCCCCGATGGAATCGGGGCCGGAAAGCGGTGGGTTGCCCACTCAGGAGGCTCTCGATACGGCCTTTCCTTTCCTCCAATTCATGAGGGTCCTGGAGGGAACGGTGACAGGGACTCTTATCTATAAACCCCTGCTTTATTTGGAGGCTGGGGACGGAATCGAACCGACCTAGAACGGATTTGCAGTCCGTCGCATCACCACTCTGCCACCCAGCCCTCTTGGAAAGAAAAAGGGAAAGCGAACGCTTTCCCTGGAATGCTAAGCTAGAATTTGGAGCGGAAGACGAGACTCGAACTCGCGACCCCAACCTTGGCAAGGTTGTGCTCTACCAGCTGAGCTACTTCCGCTCACATTCCCAATAACAATGCCAAATAGGCTCGTAGTTGTCAACCACCTACGCCCTTTGAACCCCCCTTCTGGGACGCCCTTTCTGGGTTCAGGGCTGAAGGCTCCCTACCCAAGGAGGGAAACGCAACCCAGATATACAAGATCATGGACCAAAGGGTCAACAGGGCAGCAAGTGTAAGAAGGAGCAGGCCCCAAAAGTAGGTATCCACTCCATAGATGGGGGTATGCAGCAGTAATGCGAAGATCGCTACCATTTGGGCTCCGGTCTTGAACTTACCCATCCAGGAGACCGCCACAGCAGCGCGTTCCCCGAGTTCAGCCATCCATTCGCGCAACGCGGAGATGGTGATCTCACGCCCAACGATGATGATAGTCAAAAGGGCCGGCACCCCTTCCTGTGCAGTGAGCAGGACCAATGCTGTGGTGACCATCAGCTTGTCGGCGACCGGGTCCAGGAATGCCCCAAAGGCACTGGTTTGCCCGTAACGTCGGGCCCAGTAGCCGTCCAGCCAGTCCGTCACGGCAGCAAGCAAGAAGAGGGTTGCACTGCCGATATGGCCCAGCCAGCCGGGGAGGTAGAAGACCGTGATGAAGAGCGGGATGACCCCCAATCGGAATACGGTCAGGATGTTCGGAACATTCCAAATCACAATGACCTCATCATGAATGGAATTGGAGATAGATGCGTTCTGCGAGTGCACGATTGATCCCTGGAACCGCGAGCAAGTCCTCCACTCCAGCTGTACGGACCCCCTGGAGACCGCCGAAGTGCTGCAGTAGCATTTTCTTCCGCTTCCTTCCGATCCCCGAAACCGCGTCCAGGGCGGAATCTTGGCGTGCCTTGCCTCGGCGCTGGCGATGGCCAGAGAGGGCGAAACGGTGCGCTTCGTCGCGGAGCCATTGAAGTAGGTGGAGGGCCTTGGCATGGGGATCCAGTCGGACCGGGCTCTCGGATTGGGTAGGCCAGATGAGTTCTTCTCCTGGCCGCCGTGCTTCTCCTTTGGCAATGCTGATCAGCGCGACACCGGTCATCTGAAGCTCCTCAAAGACCTGTTCGGCAACCTTGAGTTGGGTGGGACCACCGTCGACTACCACAAGATCAGGTAAAGGGGTTTCCTCTCGTTTGAGCCGCTGGTAACGGCGCGTTAGGACCTGCTCTAGTGCACCGTAGTCATCGCCTGGGTCGATCTTGCTGATATTGAATCGCCGGTAGTCCCCTTTGCGAGGGCCTTCCTGATCGAAGACGACACAGGAGGCAACTGTACCCTCCCCTTGGGTGTGTGAGACATCGAAGCATTCGATCCGCTCAGGAGGGGTGTCGAGCTCGAGCGCCTCTGCAAGGCATCGAGAACGATCCTGATGACTGAAGTGTTCCGAGAGGCGGCGCTGCAGAGCGCTCTCGGCGTTGTGCAACGCCATGGCGATCCAGTGTCGCTTTTCCCCCCGTTGCGGATGCGTAAGGGTTACCTTGTGCCCCATCCGCTCGCTAAGGGCCGACGCGAGCTGTGTCTGGTTGCCGATCGGATGACTAATAATAACGCTCGGTGGAGCCGGTTTATCGATATAGAACTGGGGTAAGAAGGCCTCCAGGATCTCTTCGGGCGAAAGACCGGCGGTATGTCGGGGAAAAAACTCGCGGTTGCCGAGATTGCGGCCTCCGCGGATAAAGAAGACCTGCACACAGGCAATCCCGGCCTCTACGCTCACAGCGATGATGTCGTGGTCACGTGAGCCGCCGCTGATGTGTTGATGCTCCTGGATGCGGCGAATGGCTCGAATCTGGTCACGGAGCCACGCAGCTTCCTCAAAACGCATCTCTGCTGAGGCTTGCTCCATTCGTTGGGATAACCCTTCAGTCAACTCCCGATTCCGCCCCTCAAGGAACAACTCGACCTCCCGAACATACTCTTGATAGCGCGTTATGCCTACCATTCCGGTACACGGTCCACTGCATCGCTGGATCTGATATTGCAGACAGGGACGTGCCCGATGGGCAAAGAAGCTGTCCTCGCATTGCCGTACTGGGAAGATCTTGTGTAAGAGCTGCAAGGTCTCCCGAACCGCCCGCGCCGATGGATAGGGCCCAAAATAGCGTCCAGCCTCTCTTTGCGGCCCACGATGGAGGGCCAATCGGGGGTACGGATGGGCCTTGGAGAGGAAGATGTAAGGGTAGCTCTTATCATCTCGAAATAAGACATTGTAGCGAGGACGGTGCTTCTTGATGAGGTTGCTCTCAAGCAGTAGCGCCTCGGTCTCGGTGTGGGTGAGTGTGACTTGGATGTCATGGACTTGGCCTACCATGGCTCGAGTTTTGGGTTCCGCCTCTCCATTTTGGAAATGGCTCTTCACACGTTGCCGGAGATTCTTCGCCTTGCCGACATAGATCACCGAACCGGTGGTATCGAGCATTTGGTAGACACCAGGACCGGTGGGTAGGTTCTGAACCAATTTATGCGGAGCGCTAGTCTCTGTCATCAGCATACCCCACAGGACGAGGCATTCCAGCTGGTTACGAACCTCTGCCCAAGAGCGCCTTAGGAGCCGCTACCGAAGAACGAAATCTGCCGCGGCTTGAGTAAAAAAAGCAAAATGATCCCAGCGAGGAATCCCCCAATATGGGCCATCCAGGCCACTCCTCCTCCCTCCTCACTTCCTCCTGCGGCGAGGTTGAATAGGAGTTGGAGGGCAAACCAGAGGAGCAAGACGATTACAGCAGGGAGTCTAACAAGCTGGAGAAAGATCCCGATCGGGATCAGGACGACCACCTGGGCCCTGGGATAGAGTAAGAGGTAGGCCCCTAGAATCCCCGAGATGGCCCCCGAAGCCCCGACCATGGGGACCTTTGAGGCCGGAGCCATGGCGATATGAGCGAGGGCCGCAATCACTCCGCAGAGAAGATAGAACAAGCAAAAGCGCACGCGTCCTAGGGCATCCTCGATGTTGTTCCCGAAGATCCACAGGTAGAGCATGTTGCCAGCGAGGTGTAGCATGCTGCCGTGCAAGAACATACTGGTCACGAGGGTTGCGCTGACCGGTATGGCACCCTTGAGCTCAGGAGACAAAGTGGCCTTGCCTGTCACCACCGCGGGGATGGCCCCTAGGCGGTAGATCCAGATCAACGCTTCGCGTTCGTCCAGGGTGATTTGAAAGAGATAGACCAGGACACAGAGGGCCATCAAGCCCACCGTCGCTATCGGTGCACGCTCGGTCGGGTTGTTATCGTATAGGGGGATCATGCGTCTAGCCTCGTCAAGCCCTGGCCTTTCCAGGCCAGCCGTTCCGGCTGGTAAATCTCAGAGACCTCGTTTTGATGGGATCTCGGACTGCTCTGTATTGGGGTCGAGGCGGCGCAGATAATTCCAGGAGTAAATACCGGTATTGTGGCCATCGCTGAAGCTCAATTGTAGGGCGTAGTGGCCGACCGGTTGGATATGGACAATATCGATGTCCTCCTTGCCCGTGATCTCACGTGCTTGTTCTGGCGTGTGGCCTTTGCACTCAGCGCAGGGGCACTCTACCCGAAGATAGGTATAGGTATAGGTCGATACGTGCCCATCGGCCCACTCGATCTCCAGATTTCTGGATTGAGTGTGAGGGCGAATCTTGAGTGGTTGTAAGCGAGGATCATGACTCATTGGGGGAACCTTATTAAAGAGGAGGGAGAGCAATGAAGATCGAGGCACTCGAGCTTCGCAAAGGGAACCTCATCGAATTTCGGGATGCTCTCTGGCGGGTACTGAAACTCCAGCATACTAAGCCCGGTAAGGGGGGAGCATTTATCCAGACTGAGCTCAAGAATATCGAGGACGGCACCAAGTTAAACCATCGGTTCCGCTCTGAAGACAAGGTGGAGAAGGCAGTGGTCGAGCCTCGCCCGATGCAGTACCTCTATCCAGAGGGCGATCACTTCGTCTTCATGGACCTCGAGACCTTCGAACAGGTCCAGCTGGACTCCAGTGTCTTGGAGAGCGCCACTGACCTCCTATTGCCCAACACTGAGGTTCAGGTTCTATTCTACAACGGTCAGCCGATCGGTGTGGATCTACCCCAAACAGTGGAGTTGCGAGTGGTCGATACGGAACCGGTGGTCAAGGGCCAGACGGCGACTGCCTCCTACAAGCCAGCCCAGGTGGAGACGGGGTTTACCGTGATGGTCCCACCATTTGTCAACGCCGGGGATGTAATCCGGGTAAGCACTACTGATGGGACCTATGAGGATCGAGTCCAGTAAAGTAGCGAAGGTGCCATGACCCAAGGGTCCGCCCATACCCCAATGATCCAGCA
>CAYUWI010000071.1:0-7656 GCA_964448275.1 uncultured Gammaproteobacteria bacterium
AGGACAGGCCGTCGCACGGGCGGCTTGCCCTCGTATCCACACCTTCATCGCGACCTCGGATATTCACATGCAGGCGAAACTGCACATGACCCGAGATGAGGTTCGGGAACAGGCGATCGCTGCGGTCAAGTGGGCCCGGCGCTATACCGACAATGTCGAGTTCTCCCCAGAGGACGCGGGCCGTACCGATCCGGATTTCCTGTGCTCGGTTGTGGAGGCGGCCATTGGTGCCGGGGCTCGGACGATCAATATCCCTGATACGGTTGGCTACGCCGTTCCTCGAGAGTTCGGGGAGCGTATTCGAATGTTACGGGAGCGCGTGCCTAATGCCGATCGAGCGGTCTTCAGTGTGCACTGCCATAATGATCTCGGCCTGGCGGTCGCCAACTCGATTGCTGCCCTAGAGGCAGGGGCCCGGCAGGTGGAGTGTACGATCAACGGCCTTGGAGAGCGCGCGGGCAATGCAGCCCTCGAAGAGTTGGTGATGGCCCTGCGGACCCGCAGGGATTGGCTCGGCCTCGATACTCGGATCAACACCGCCGAGCTGGTGCCGACAAGTCGCTTGGTTGCGAGCATCACTGGATTTACTGTGCAGCCTAATAAGGCGATCGTCGGGACCAATGCCTTTGCCCATGAATCGGGGATCCATCAGGACGGGGTCCTGAAGCAGCGTGAGACCTACGAAATCATGACCCCGGAGAGTGTCGGGTGGAGCCGCAATCGGATGGTGCTGGGTAAGCTGTCGGGACGCAATGCGTTCCAGACACGACTGGGTGAATTGGGTATCGAGCTGGGTGAGGAGCAGTTTGAGTCAGCGTTCCAGCGGTTCAAGGGCCTAGCCGATAAGAAGAGCGAGATCTTTGATGAGGATCTTCGGGCCTTAGTCAGTGAGGAGGTCACCCAAACTCAAGAAAGGTATCGCTTGGAGTCCTTACGTGTCTGCTCAGAGACGGGTAGGACCCCCGAGGCCGAGATCACGTTGTTGCGGGACGGCGAGCGCCTGACCAGTAAGGGGACCGGTGATGGCCCTGTAGATGCCGCACTCAGCACGGTACGGGCATTGGCCGAGATCGATACGGAACTCCTTCTCTATTCGGTGAACGCCATCACCGGCGGGACAGACGCCCAGGGTGAGGTCACGGTCCGGCTCGATTGGGGAGGGCGGATCGTCAATGGCCAAGGGGCAGACACCGATATCGTGACCGCTTCAGTGAAGGCATATCTCAATGCCTTGAATCGGCTCTTGACCACTGTGCCCTAGCAATGACAACCCTTTCCCCTGTCATCATCCACTCTCATACGAAGCGGATATAGCTATGGCCGGAGAGACCCTTCTGGATAAACTGTGGGACCCCCATGTGGTAACGACCTCTGATGAGGGCCTGTCGTTACTCTATATCGATCGCCATCTGGTCCATGAGGTGACGAGTCCACAGGCCTTTGAGGGTCTCCGATTGGCAGGGCGACGGGTACGTCGCCCAGAACTGACCTTTGCCGTGCCCGACCATAATGTCCCCACCACAGACCGTTCCGAGGGGATTCAGGATGAGACCTCCCGTGAGCAGGTAGCGGCCTTGGACGCTAATTGCCGGGAGTTTGGGATTAGTGAGTTCCAGATGACGGATCCCCGGCAAGGGATTGTCCACGTGATGGCCCCTGAGCAGGGGATCGTCCTACCCGGTATGACGGTCGTCTGCGGTGACTCCCATACCTCGACCCATGGCGCCCTAGGGTGCCTCGCTTTCGGGATCGGGACGAGTGAAGTGGAGCATGTCCTGGCAACACAGACCCTCCCACTGCGTAAGCCCAAGGCCATGCGAATCACTGTGACTGGAAGATTGCCGGAGGCGGTGACGGCCAAGGACTTGGTCCTCGAGGTGATTCGCCGCATCGGGGCGGCAGGGGGGACCGGGTATGCCCTTGAGTTCGCCGGAGAAGCAGTTGAGGGGCTCTCTATAGAGAACCGCATGACGGTCTGCAATATGGCCATCGAGGCGGGGGCGCGTGCTGGGATCATCGGGGTCGATGAGCGGACGATCAATTATGTCCGCGGGCGACCCTACGTCCCAACCGGAGAGGAGTGGGATCAGGCGGTCCAGTATTGGCGGGGTTTGGTCTCCGATCCGGACGCCCGTTTCGACTGTGAGGTGGAACTCGAGGCGAGCGAGATCCCGCCTGAGGTGACTTGGGGGACTTCGCCTGAGATGGCCGTGCCCGTCACCGGATGTGTCCCAGATCCAAGCCGGGAGTCCGATCCCGTTCGGCGTCGCTCGATGGAAAAGGCCCTTGAATATATGGGGCTGACCCCGAATACGCCGATCCAAGAGATTCCACTCGATCAGGTCTTCATTGGCTCATGCACTAATGCGCGTATTGAGGACTTGCGAGCAGCTGCTGAGGTGGTGAGCGGTCATAAGGTGGCGGCGGGAGTCAAGGCGATGGTGGTCCCAGGTTCGGGGCTGGTCAAGCTTCAGGCAGAACGCGAGGGACTCGATCGGATCTTCGAAGAGGCCGGCTTCGAATGGCGGGAACCGGGCTGCTCGATGTGCCTCGCGATGAACGCCGACCGCTTAGAGCCCGGGGAACGCTGCGCCTCAACCTCTAACCGCAATTTCGAAGGACGGCAAGGGAAAGGGGGAAGGACCCACTTGGTCAGCCCGGCCATGGCGGCAGCCGCAGCGATCGCTGGCCACTTCGAGGATGTCCGGGAGTTGACTTGAAAGTATAGCGGGGTAGAGACCCGAGAGGGATGCAATGGAACCGTTTACCCATCTCAATGGCTTGGTCGCACCTTTGGATCACGCCAATGTCGATACCGACATCATCATCCCGAAACAGTACTTGAAGTCGATTGAGCGTACCGGCTTTGGGCCGACGCTTTTCGACGATTGGCGTTATCTTGATGAGGGGCGTCCCGGTCAAGACCATTCGCAACGGCCGCGCAATCGCGACTTTGTGCTGAATCAACCGCGTTATCAGGGTGCCCAGATCCTCCTGGCCCGGGAGAATTTCGGTTGTGGGAGTTCCCGGGAACATGCAGCTTGGGCCTTGGTGGGTTTCGGGTTCCGCGTCATCATTGCCCCAAGCTTTGCCGATATCTTTGTCAGCAATTGTGCCAAGAACGGCCTTCTGACCGTCGCCTTGGACGCCTCGACAGTAGATCGACTCTTCCAAGAGACCGTGGCCCATCCAGGCTACCGGCTCACGGTTGACCTCGTGGAACAGACGATCACACTGCCCTCCGGCGAGGTCATCGGTTTTGAGGTGGATCCCCACAGGCGGTATATGCTGTTGAACGGCCTCGATGAGATTGGCTTGAGCTTGGAACATCTACTGGCCATCGAGGGGTTCGAGGCCGCCCATAGTACAACTCGGCCTTGGGTGTTCTCTCCCCCGCCCGTGAACCGAGGGACGGAGACTGCTACCCAGCCCGGGCTGAGGATGCCTTGAAAGACAAGATGGTCTATCGAATTGCGGTGTTGCCAGGGGACGGGATCGGTCCGGAGATCGTTCGCGAAGCCGTGCGGGTGCTTGACACCTTGCAGATGGAGTGCGGTTTGGCCTTGGAGTGTACCGAGGCTAGGGTCGGTGGAGCGGCTTATGAGGCCACTGGAGAGCCCTTGCCGGCGGCGAGCCTCGATCTGGCCCGTGACGCCGATGCGGTTCTACTTGGGGCAGTCGGAGGACCCCAGTGGGAGGGAGTCGAGTACCAAAAGCGCCCGGAGCGAGCCCTACTCGGTCTACGCAAGGAGTTGGGACTGTTCGCCAATCTTCGCCCCGCCAAGGCGTATTCCCAACTTATTGAGGCCTCGAGTCTGCGCCCGGAGGTGGTCGCTGGTATCGACCTCATGGTGGTCCGTGAGCTCACTGGGGGGATCTATTTCGGCGAACCACGCGGTGTGGAGGAGCTTGCAGGGGGGCGCCGCCGCGGGATTAATACCTTGGTCTACGATACCACTGAGATCGAACGGATCGGTCGAGTTGCCTTTGATATTGCACGTAAGCGGGGTAAACGGCTGTGTAGTGTCGACAAGGCGAATGTCCTCGAGACGACGGAGCTCTGGAGGCAATCCATGGATCGGCTCGCACCGGAGTATCCCGATGTCGAGCTGAGCCATATGTATGTAGATAACGCCGCGATGCAGTTAGTGCGGGCGCCGAGGCAATTCGATGTGGTGGTCACGACCAACATGTTCGGGGACATCCTCTCGGATGAGGCGAGTATGCTGACAGGATCGATCGGCCTGCTGCCGAGCGCCTCCCTCGACCAAACAGGTCGAGGGATGTATGAGCCGATCCACGGTTCGGCCCCGGATATTGCCGGGACCGGGCAAGCCAACCCCTTGGCCACGATCTTATCAGTGGCCATGTTACTGCGGTACAGCCTGGGACAAGGGGGGCTTGCCGACCGCGTCGAAGGTGCTGTGGCTGAGGTGCTCGATCAGGGGATGCGGACCGCGGATATCGCTCAACCGGGACAACGAGCCCTGAGTACCCAGGAGATGGGTGATGCAGTGGTCACAGCCTTGCGAACGGGTAACAGATAACCGCGCTCCCCGCGGTGTTGACATCCCTACCTCGGTTTCTCGGGCAGTCTGCTCAAGGAGTGGGCCATCATGGCAGAGAGGCGCTATAATGTAGCGGTCGTCGGTTGCACGGGGGTAGTGGGCGAGACCCTCCTTTCGATTTTGGCCGAGCGCGACTTCCCTGTGGCAGAGATCTACCCCCTCGCCTCGGCCCGTTCTGCGGGGGGGCAGGTAGAATTCAAGGGGCGTCCGGTCCAGGTGATGGATCTCGCCGAGTTCGACTTCGCCCAGGCAGATCTCGCCCTATTCAGTGCAGGGGGTGAGGTCTCAGCAGAGTATGCCCCTCAGGCTGCGGCAGCAGGTTGCATCGTGGTGGATAACACCAGCTACTTCCGTATGGATCCGGAGGTCCCCCTGATTGTGCCGGAGGTCAATCCTGAAGCCGCTGCGGGGTATCGGACTCGGAAGGTGGTCGCCAACCCGAACTGCTCCACGATCCAGATGGTCTTGGTGCTGAAACCCATTGCCGAGGCAGCTGGGCTGCGGCGGGTAGTGGTATCGAGCTACCAGGCGACCAGCGGCTCTGGGAAGGCAGCCATCGAGGAGCTGGCTCGACAGACACGAGCCCTATTCAATCAAGAGGAGGTCGAGAAGAAGGTCTATTCCAAGCAGATTGCTTTCAATTGCCTGCCGTTGATCGGTGACGTCCAGGACGACGGCTACACCAAAGAAGAGATTAAGATGGTTAAGGAGACACGCAAGATCTTGGCTGACCCCGAGCTTCGTCTCTTGGCAACAGCAGTCCGCGTCCCCGTGTTCTATGGCCACTCTGAGGCAATCATGGTGGAGACCGAAGAGCGATTCTCCCCTGCAGAGGCCCGTACCTTACTCCAGGAGAGTCCAGGGATTGAAGTCCTCGATGAACCCGAGGCAGACAGATACCCTACACCCTTCGAGATCACGGGAACGGACCCCGTTTATGTGGGGCGGATACGTGTCGATCCTTCCCAAGAGAATAGCCTCAATCTTTGGGTCGTAGCGGACAACGTACGCAAAGGGGCGGCCCTGAATACAGTCCAGATCGCGGAATTGCTGATCCGAGAGTATGGGGTATAGCCGCCCCAACTCGCACCCACTCCACTCCCTTCACAGATGTGCTCCAACTCTTTCTCTCGGTTATGGAGCGTGACCTGTTCACTCGGATTCAGCGAGGATCTTGGCCCGTGCCGACTGGAGGCGTTTGGTGGTCAGGAGGCCAGTGTGGCGGGACACGATCTCCCCCTCGGGGGAGATGAAGTAGGTAGTCGGTAGGCCTTTGACCCCACCGAAGCGACTCGCAACTTCCTGGGTCGCAAAGGCAACCGGGTAGTTGATCCCGAGCTCCTTGATCGCAGCGGAGACGTTGTCCTTGGTGATGTAGTCTAAGGCTAGGCCCAGGACCACGGTATCGGGGTGGCGCTTGTCGAACTCGATCAGGGTCGGGATCTCGCGCCGACACGGGCGGCACCAGGGGGCCCAGAAATTCACCAGGACTAACTTCCCCTTGTAATCCGAGAACCGCAGCTCGCTTTTGGTTGGCGTCTGCAGGGAGAGTTTCGGGACCTCGGTGACAGGGACACGGGCCTCAGGGGCCTTGGAAACAACGAAATAGACCCCGGCGAGCAGTGCAATCCCAAGCAGTAGCACAAGGCCCACGACTGGAGGGCTCATTCTCATGTTGTGCCACCTTTCTTGGTGGACTCCCTCCCGCCTCGGAGCATGGCCGGGCGAGGTCCAGAGAGATAACAGGCAAATGAGGAGTCACAAGTGAATCAGGCGACCCGTTCCGAACACGACAGCCTCGGTCCCTATGAGGTTCCAGCCCAGGCCCTCTACGGGATCCAGACTGCCCGGGCCCGGGAGAACTTTCCGATCTCAGGGCGCGGTCCCGACCCTGACTTCGTCACAGCGACTGTCCAGATCAAACGGTCGGCTGCAGTGGCCAACCGTCTCTGTGGTGCACTCGAGCCATCACGGGCAGACGCTATCCAGCGGGCCTGTGATCGGCTGTTGGCCAATGAGCACCGTGATCAGTTCGTGGTCGATCGCTTCCAGGCGGGTGCCGGGACAAGCCACAACATGAACGCCAACGAGGTCATTGCCAACCTCGCCAACCTCGAATTCGGTTCCCGGCTTGGGAGCTATGAGCCCATCCACCCGAATGACCACGTCAACCAATCCCAAAGTACCAACGACACGATTCCGACCGCAATCCGGTTGACCGCCCTCGCCAAGCTCCCGCACCTGGAAAAGGCCCTTACTGCAATGGTGAGGGCCTTGGAGGGCTTCGCTGAGACGGAGAAAGGGACGATCAAGAGTGGGCGCACCCACCTACAGGATGCGGTCCCGACGACCTTGGGGCGGGAATTCGGTGCCTACGCCTGGATATTGGACCAGCAATGCGAGCGGCTACGCAGGGCTGCAGAGCCATTGCAGTCTATTGGCCTGGGAGGAACGGCAGCAGGAACGGGGCTCAATAGCCCCCTCGGATACCGACAGACCGTGAGTGCAGAACTCGCTCGCTTGACTGGCTGGTCCATCGTGCCTCATCCGGATATGGCTGCAGCCATGCAGTCCATGGCTGATCTGGCCCACTTCTCCGGGCAGCTACGGGAATTGGCAGGGGAATTGGGCCGGATCAGCAATGATGTTCGGCTCCTCGCTAGCGGTCCGCGCACAGGGCTGACGGAGTTACACCTCCCAGCGGTCCAACCCGGCTCAAGCATCATGCCTGGGAAGGTCAATCCGGTGATGTTCGAGATGCTCAACCAGACCCTCTATCAGGTCCAGGGCCAGGATTCTGCTGTCCAGCAGATGGCCCAGGCCGGTCAACTCGAGCTCAATGTCATGATGCCGGCCTTGGGCTCGGCATTGTTCGATGCCCTGGATTGGTCGACTGCGGCGCTCAACGCCACCACTGAACGCGGTTTGCAGGGGATAGAGGCCAATCGCGAGCGGGCGCGTGAGTATGCCCTCGAAAGCGTTGGCCTGGCCACACTGCTCAACCGTGTGCTCGGTTATGAGAGGGCTGCCGAGATTGCGAAAGAATCTCAGCACAGTGGGCGGCCAGTAGCCGAGTTGGTCGAGGCCT
>CAYUWI010000072.1:0-7647 GCA_964448275.1 uncultured Gammaproteobacteria bacterium
CAAGGTAAGCGCCTTGTGGGCCCGATGCATAGGGTTGCGGGTCTGAAACGCCACGATCCGTCGCCAGCCCTGTCGGGCGAATGCCTTGCGCAGCTCCCCTGGGGTCTGGCGCAGCTCGAGGAAGTCATAATGCAGCGGGAGCTCGAGGCCCTCAACGTGGCCACCTAGATAGACCTCACCGACCTCCTCGAATAGGTGGCGTACCCCCGGATGAGTGGGATCATTGGTACCGTAGACCGCCTGTGCCTCGTGCCGCTTATCTGGCCGGAAGGCCTCCTCGATATGGAGGATGGCCAGCATGAATCCCTCTCGGTCTCGCAAGGCAACCGGCTGCCCAGGACTCAACCTCTCCGCGGCTGCCTCGGAGACATCGAAAGGGATTGGCATGGGCCAGACAGTGCCGTCCCGCAGACGGGACCGTTCCAGGACAGACTCGTAGTCCTCCCGCTTGAGGAAGCCCGTTAGCGGTGAGAATCCACCGGTGAGCAGCAGCTCCAGATCGCACAGTTGGCGATCGTTCAAGGTAAGCGAGGAATAGTCTACAGAGTCCGTACGTAGCGCTTCAGCGCGTGCTGTATTCACGAGCAGCTCTTGGAGCGTCCCACCGTGCGGGGCGATCAGGTGATCCATACGGTGATCCTTTGGTCGTCGTAGGTCGTGTTTGGATTACTCAGTTTCTTAGGGGTCCAAGGAAAAGGGGTAGCGAGGACCATAGGGTTACAGCATCCCTTCTCTTTTTTTTCTTTAATGACGAATAATAAACAGGAATTGGTATAGGTCAATTCGCTGTTACTTTGCTTTACATATAATACTTCGAGAGGGTGAGGGGAGTTCAAAGATCGAAGGATAAGGGAGATGACGATGCAGAGGATCGGAGTAGCTGGAGCGGGAACGATGGGCCACGGGATCGCCCAGGTCTGTGCAATGGGTGGGTTTGAGGGGACTCGGATCGTACTGTACGACATCTCCAGAGAGGTTATCGATCGCGGGATGGCCAGCATCGAGAACAATCTCGATCGGATGGCCTCCAAAGGGAAGATCACCGCTGAGGATAAGCAGGCGATCCTGGGGCGGATCGAGGGCACCACCGAACTCTCCCAGTTCTCCGACGTCGACCTTGTCATCGAGGCTGTCCCGGAGAGCTTGGATATCAAGCTCCCACTCTTCCAAGAGCTGCATGAGCTGTGCCGTGTGGAGACTATCCTTGCCTCAAATACCTCCTCACTCTCATTGACACGAATTGCTGCGGAGAGTGGGCGCCCTGCCCAGGTTGTTGGGATGCACTTCTTCAATCCAGCGCCGGTGATGGGGCTGGTCGAGGTGATCCGTGCCCTGCAGACCTCCGATGCGACCTACCACACCGTCAGTGATCTCGCTGCCAAACTCGGTAAGACCCCGGTGACAGTCAAAGATCACCCCGGCTTTGCCGTCAATCGTCTGTTGATGCCGATGATCAATGAGGCGGTGTTTGTGCTCGAGGAGGGCCTAACGACGGCCGAGGAGATCGACACGGCGATGAAACTCGGTGCAAACCATCCACTCGGGCCTCTAGCACTTGCCGATCTCATCGGCATCGATGTGTGTCAGTCGGTGATGCAGGTCTTCCACACCGAGTTGGGTGACCCGAAGTATCGGCCCTGTCCCTTGCTCAATAAGATGGTCGACGCCGGCTATCTCGGCCGAAAGGCCGGCCGAGGCTTCTTCGACTACTCGTGAACCAGTCCTCTGCTCAAGGACCATTATCCGGCACCAAGAGGCGTGATAAAGTAAGTTGCCGCCGCTGCGGTCGGTTCGCCTGCATCTCCAAGCCCTCAGGCGTGAAGAGCTCGACTCGCTCACTGAGTGTGACGAGCGTCAACTTCCCGGCCTTGGTCGCACCTCCAATGAGGCACCATCGCCCTCCCACAGTGGCGGATGCGAGCCCGTGTCGTGCGGTGGGTGGGCCAGGGGCGTGTGACCAAGAATCGCTCGCCGGATCATAGACCTCGTGCGCAGTGAAGGTCTCCCCAACCAAGCCCAATTCCTCTCCCCCGACTACATGGATCTGGTTCCTAATGACCGCCGCAGTGAACCCACTCCGTGGGCTCGGCATGGCATGCCTGCTCTGCCACTGGTCTGTCGCGGGGTCGTAGACCTCGACTGTACTGAGGTTGCCGCGATCCCCCCAGCGTCCCCCGATTGCATAGAGCTTACCCTGAAAAACCACTGCTGCGAGGTGCTCGCGGGCCGTAGGCATGGCAGCATGTGAGGAGTCCCATCGGTCCGCGGACGGATTGTAGACCCAGAGATCTTGTGGGTCCAAACCCACCCCGCCGACGACATAGAGCTTGCCGTCAATGGCCACCATCGCGTGCGCCGCACGAGGACCCGGCATATCAGCGATCCGATTCCATTCGCCGGTCTTCGGATCATAGACCCAACCGCTTCGGCGGTCGGCGTTGAACATCAGGCTATCGTAGCCACCGGTGACGTAGATCTTTCCCCCGGCCACTGCCATGCCTAGGTGATGGAGCCCCACTGGGAGTGGTGTGTGGGTCTCCCATGTGTCGGCGGCCGGATCGTAGGCCTCGAAGACGGTCGTGGTCCCGAAGGTCTCGAGCCCTCCCGCCACATAGATCCGCTTGTTTAAGGCGACGGCTGCCAATTCCGAGCGGGTCGTGGGCATCGGCGCCCCGGTCGACCACTGCCCAGCAACGAGCCCCTGGGAGACAGCGAGCCCGAGGAGCAAACCGATCCCCCATTGAGTCAAGGGAGTCCTCTTCTTGCTTTGGACTTGCAAATCGCAATCCCCTACAAAGCAGGAGTTGAAATGCAGGCTCCTGTGTAGCTGACCTTTTACTCGAATCCTTTGCGCAGCGGCATCGGGATAGTAGAATATTGTCTTAGTGGCCGGGGTGGCGAAATTGGAAGACGCGACGGACTCAAAATCCGTTGGTGGTTACCCCACCGTGCCGGTTCGAGTCCGGCCCCCGGCACCATTCTTGTAATTGATTGCCTTCTAGACCGGGCAGACCAACTCCCCGAGCTGCTCTGTCAATCGCAGATTCTCCCGAAAATCCAGTGGGACCTCCACCACTGTAGTCCGCTCCTGGTTCACCGCCCAGCGTAGGGCCGGGAGGAGTCCATCGCTGCTCTCGACTCGGGTCCCCACGCCACCGAAGCTCTCGACCAGCTTGACCCAGTCCGGATTACCGATGCCGACGTTGGTTGAGTGGCCGTAGGCCCGCTGTTGCTTCCACTCGATCAATCCGTACATCCCGTCGACCAGCACGACCAAGGCAATCGGTGTATTCAGCCGGACCGCTGTCTCCAGCTCCTGGATGTTCATCAAGGCCCCCCCGTCACCGGCGAAGGCGACTACCCGACGGTGCGGGTAGAGGAGCTTGGCTGCGATTGCACCCGGTACAGCGATCCCCATGGAGGCGAAGCCGTTGCTGATTAGGCAGGTGTTCGGGACCCGGGTGGGATAGATGCGGGCAAGCCAGACCTTATGGGCCCCGACATCAGAGACGATGATATCCTCGGGGTCGAGGACATGGGCGAGATCGGCGAGGACCCGCTGAGGCTTGAAGGGAATCGCTGGGTCGTTTTCGTAGTCCCGGATCTCGTTGACGATGGGGTCGTGCAGGCGTGCAATCGAACTTGCCTGACGCGGCGGGACGTGCTCGGCTAGGTACTCGAGGGCTGAGTTGATGGCCCCCACGACCTCGACCTTGGCCGGGTAGTAAGCGTCCGACTCCGCTGGAGTCCCGGCGATGTGCAGTACCGGTTTGTCGCGGTTGGGATTCCAGCTCTTGGGCGCGTACTCGGTGGCGTCGTAGCCGATGCAGATCACCAGATCGGCGGCCTCGAAGCCGCAGGCCACATAGTCGCGCTCTTGGATCCCGGCAGTCATGATGGCCAATGGGTCGTCGGGTGGGAAGACCCCTTTGGCCATGAAGGTATGGGCAACGGGGATATTGACAGCGCGAGCAAAGTGTTGGAGCGAATCACTCGCACTTGCTCGGATCACCCCGTTACCGGCGAGGATCAGGGGACTCTGGCTTTGACTAAGGAGCTCGGCGGCCCGCTGGAGCTGCGACTCCGGGGGGACAGGGTGTGGCAATGGGTAGACGGGCAGCGGTGTGGCGTCATGGGGTACGTGCTCTTCGGCAACGTCTTCAGGTAGGACAAGGTGGGTCGCGCCAGGCTTCTCCCAGGTTGCCTCCCGAAAGGCGTGGCGGACCATCTCGGGGACAACGCTGCCCAGCTTGATCTGGGCGTTCCACTTGGTCACAGGCCGAAACAGGGAGACCAGTTCAAGGAACTGATGGGACTCCTTGTGGGTCCGGTCCAGGCTGGCTTGTCCGGTGATGGCCACCAGGGGGGCTCGATCCATATCGGCGTCGGCGACCCCGGTGACCAGGTTGGTCGCCCCCGGGCCCAATGTTGAGACGCAGACTCCGGGTCGGCCGGTGAGGCGGCCATGGACATCTGCCATGAAGGCCGCACCCTGTTCGTGGCGGCAGGTGACCATCCGAATGGGGCGATCCCATACCGCCTCGTAGAGGGCCAGGGTCTCCTCTCCTGGTAGGCCAAAGATGTACTGCACGCCTTCATTCTCTAGGCAAGCAACCAGGCACTCGGCACTATTCATAACCAATCCGTTTGCTGGGGTGGATGACTGAGGTGGGATAGGAGCAGCTGGGCTGTTTCGCTTCCATAGATACTCTGGGTCGACTGCCCGAGTGATGGGGTTCGGAAGGAGGACGGAGACCCGGGCTAGGCAGCCTGGTGCGGGAGACCGCCACGCGCTTCCCGGATCCGGTTGTCGGCATCGAGGAGGACGATTCCAGGCTGGTGCTGCTCAGCCTCGGTCTCACTCATAGTCGCATAGGCACACACGATGATCCGGTCGCCTACCTTTGCCTTGTGGGCTGCTGCCCCATTCATCGAGATAACACCGCTACCAGCCTCTCCCCGCATCGTGTAAGTCGTAAAGCGCTCCCCATTGTCGAGATTGTAGATCTCGATCTGCTCATACTCTCGGATACCACTGGCCCTTAAAAGCGCGGTGTCAATCCGACAACTGCCTTCGTAGTCTTGGTTCGCTTCGGTAACCGTCGCCCGGTGGATCTTACCTTTTAGTAAGGTCAACTGCATGGTCCTGTTCTCCACTTTGCTCTCTTCCACTCCCCTTGTCCCTATCCTGCTAATGCCTTGTGTTAGGGACAATCTCTAGTGACACCGAAAATGCCTCTTCCCGGGCTCGAGGGTTCGCGCGGGGCTCGCTTGGTCCAGTGGCTTCTCTCTATCTCCTCATTCGATAGCTGCACCTGGAAGGAGTTCCAGCAAAATCAGAACCGCGGCAGTTCAGGATGGGCGAGCTCTCCCCGATGGACGTGCATCGCCCCGAACTCGGCGCAGCGGTTCAGGGTTGGTACTGCCTTTCCAGGGTTGAGTAACCCAGTAGGGTCACAGGCGGCTCGCACCGCATGGAACTGGGTGAGCGCAGCGCTCTGGAACTGGACACACATCTGGTCGAGCTTCTCGGCACCGACGCCGTGCTCCCCTGTGATGGTGCCACCCATCTCTACGCACAGCTCCAGGATTCGGCCACCGAGGGCCTCAGCACGCTCCAATTGGTCGGGGACATTGGCGTCATAGAGGACCAGCGGATGGAGGTTACCATCGCCGGCGTGGAAGACGTTGGCCACCGGTAGACCATACTCCGCGGCAAGATCACTGATGTGGTGGAGGACCATTGCCAAGTGCTTGCGGGGAATAGTCCCGTCCATACAGTAGTAGTCGGGGGCGATCCGCCCAGTCGCGGGGAAGGCTGCCTTCCGTCCCGACCAGAAGACTGCCCGCTCTTTTTCATCGGCGGCGATCCGGACCTCGCGCGCGCCGTGACCAGTGAATAGCCCTTGGACGCGCTCGATCTCCTCTGCGACCTCCTCCTGTTGGCCATCGAGCTCGCAGAGTAAGATGGCAGCGGCGTCTTTAGGGTAGCCGGCGTGGACAAAGTCTTCGGCTGCCTGGATCGCAAGATTGTCCATCATCTCGAGCCCTGCTGGGATGACCCCGGCGCCGATAACACCCGCGACGGCATTGCTCGCCTCGGCTACAGTATCAAAGGCGGCGAGCATGACCCGGGCATGTTCGGGTCGAGGCAGCAACTTGACTGTGACCTCGATGATGACGCCGAGCAGGCCCTCGGAACCGGTCATCAACGCCAGCAGGTCATAGCCCGGGCTATCCAGTGTCTTACCGCCGATTGTGAGCTGCTCACCCTCCACGGTCAGGACCTTGAGAGCCAGGATGTTGTGGACCGTGAGCCCATATTTCAGGCAGTGGACACCGCCGGCATTCTCCGCTACGTTACCGCCGATACTGCAGGCGATCTGGGAGGAGGGGTCAGGGGCATAGTAGAGCCCGTAGGGGGCCGCCGCCTCGGAGATGGCCAGGTTACGGACACCGGGCTCGACACGGGCGCAGCGATTGTCCGGATCGAGCTCGAGGATCCGTTTGAACTTAGCCAAGCTGATTAAGACTGCGTCGGAGCGGGGTAGAGAACCTGCCGAAAGCCCCGTCCCGGCACCGCGAGCGATGACAGGTAATCCATATTCGTGGCAAAGGCGCAGGGCCTGCTGGAGTTGATCAACGGTCTTAGGCAGGACCACCATCATTGGCACCTGACGGTACGCGGAGAGTCCATCGCACTCATACGGACGCAGGTCCTCAAGGTCAACGAGCACCGCCTCCCTGGGGAGGAAGCCCCGAAAGCGGTGGGCGAGCTCATCGACTTGGCTTGCGGTAGCGGTCTTAAAAGTCGCTGGGCACACGACACTCTCCACTAACTGGCTCCACTGGGGCCCCAGAGAGCGGGGCCAAGCGAGCCCTACAGAAGGTTCAAAAACAGATATTCTATGCGATTGCCTAGAGATCGAGAAGGCCCCGAACCCGCTCCGCGGGAGATAGGCCTTGCGGCGAGCGAATGGAGGGGGTGTCAATGGTCGGTCAAGCTGAGAAGACCCATTCCTTACTGCACTTACTGTACTCCTGGTATAAGCAGGAGGTTTACCAGCGGCGTGAGCATATGATGCGGTTAACTGGGGGGACGTGTGCCTTGGAGGTAGTCATCCTACTCATTCTGTTCACCCTACCTCCCGCCTTTCGAGCCGATCCCGGTTCGGCCACCTGCCTAGGGCTTGGGGTCGGGCTGCTTACAGCCCTGGCCATTATGCTGGTCGACCAGCAACGAAATCGCCACGCCCAAGCCAAGCAGGCCTTGATCGAGATCGAACAGGAGTTGGGACTATACCAGGGGGAGGGCTTTAGTCGGGAGCGCCCGCTCTATCCAGAACACTGGAAAACCGACTGGCTGCGTGACCGAAGCGTACTCCTCTACTTCACGGCGTTGGGATTCGCCGGGCTCTTGGACATTGCGGCGATCTTGACACGGCTCTAGGCCCTTCCATTAGGGGGATTATCCAGCGGTCCCCGTGAGATCGAACTCGAGGTTATCGATCAGGCGGGCTGAACCGATCCGGACAGCCCCGAGGATCACACGAGGGCCCTGGAGATCGGAGACCGGTTCAAGGTCACCGGCACGGCGAACAGCGAGGTAGTCGACAGCCAAGTCGCTCGCCTCCAAGCGCTGCCGAA
>CAYUWI010000073.1:0-7554 GCA_964448275.1 uncultured Gammaproteobacteria bacterium
AACGGCGGTGGCAGCCTGACCCTCCGCGCCCGGTGGACGGTGGAGCAACTCGCTGGCGGTGACTGGCAGGTGGCGGTCACCGAACTGCCGCCCGGGGTTTCCGCCGAGGAGGTGTTGGCCGAGATCGATGCCCTGGCGAACCCCGAGCCTAAGGGCAAGAAGAAGGATCTTACCAGCGAGCAGAAGGCCCTGCGCCAGCGCGCCTTGTCCCTGGTCGGGGAGATCAGCAACCAAGCCGGTCAGGACACAGGCCCCGTCCGTTTGGTCATCGGGCCCAAGAGTAAGGAGGTCGAGGAGGCCGAATTGATGGGCTTTCTGCTGGGTCGGACCAGCCTGGAGACTCGCAAGAAGGTCAGTCTGACCTATATTGATCTCGATGGCCGGCCCAAGGAGATGGCCCTTCGGGAAGTGCTGAGGAGCTGGACCACCTTCCGCCGGGAGGTGGTCATTCGCCGCACCCGGTGCCGGGTCGGCCAGGTAGACCACCGGATCCACCTCCTCGAGGGGCGGCAGACCGTCCTCCTGGATATCGACCGGGTGATCGCGATCGTCCGGGAAAGCGAGAACGATCGGGAGGCCCGGGATGAGCTCATCGAGGTCTTCGGCCTGAGCCTGACCCAGGCCGATGACGTGCTGGATATTCCCCTGCGGCGGTTGACGAAGCTCGACGCTGTCAAGATCGACCGAGAGCTGTCCGGCCTCCGTGGCGAGAAGGCCGAGTTGGAACACCGCCTGGCCGATACTAATGCCCTGACTGAACAGATCATCGGCGAGCTCGAGGCGGATATCAGCGCCTACGGCAATGAACGGCGCACCTTGATCGAGGAGGCCGAGCCGGCCACAGCGGAGGCTCCAGAGGTTGACGAGCCGGTAACCGTCATCCTGAGCGAGAAGGGCTTCATCCGGCGCCGGCAGGGCCACAGCGTTGATCTCTCGAATCTCCCGTACAAGGATGGTGATCGCCAATTGGCTGCACTCGAGACCCGTACGACCCAACCGGTGGTCATCTTCGACACAGGGGGTCGCGCTTACACCGTATCTGCGAATGACGCTCCGGGTGGCAAGGGGTTTGGGGCGCCGGTAAGCTCCCTGGTGGAGCTGCAAAACCGCAGCTTGGCCGGCATGATCGCGGGTGATCCGGAGGATCGGTTCTTGTTGGCGACCACTGCTGGCTACGGGTTCTTGGTTCGGCTCGAGGACCTCTTCGGCCGGACTCGCAGTGGCAAGGTCGTGGTGAAGGGTCTAGAGCACTCCGAATTGTTGCCACCCCAGCCGATCGACCCGGCCGCTCACTGGGTGGCGACAGTCACCGACTCCGGCTACCTGGCCGTGTTCCGAGCCGATGAGATCCGTGAGATCCCAAGCGGTAAGGGGGTCAAGCTAATGGAGATCAAGAAGGGAGAACGCCTCGTCCGGGCGGTACCGGTCGAAGAAACCCTGGAGTTGCCTGGTAAGGGGTCCAGGATAGTGAAGCTCACCCGGGAGGCATTAGGGGCCTACCTCCGCAAGCGAGGCAGTCGGGGGAAGCGGTTGCCGGCCAGTGTGGTCAAGAAGTGCCTTGGCTCGATTACAGGCAGGGGATAGCACCCGAGCGGTGGTATAGGGAGTAACTCGTAGGGGGATGGACCAAAGCGAGAAGGCCGTCAGCTCCAGAAAGATGTGGGGCCGACGGCCGTCCGAAAGGCAACTTGATGGGCAACTGCTTGGATCAATCCAAGATCACTGAAGAATAGCGATCACCGTGATGCCGATTACAAGTACGATCAGGATCGACCCGACGGCCGAGAGTATCTCCTTGTCTGCAGAATTCACCGCAAGCCTCCTTCACAATTTCGCGAATCAAATTCCACCAATTCTAAGGCCATTTGGTACAAAGTCAAAGGCTAAAACGCATACCTCAAGCCCACCTCAGCTGTATGGCTCTCAAGGCCATTGAAACGGTCAAAGACGGGATCCTCTGTATCGAAGAACCGATAGCCTACTGAAGCCGTCATCGCGCGAGCAAGCTCATAGCCCAAGCCCAAACGCAGCTGGTAGGCAAAGACGCTATCTGTCTGGTCCTTCAGCTCAAGCTCTCCCGCTGATTTCGGAGCATCTTGTGTGCGCCCCTCGATAGCGAGCACTCCCATCCCGATCCCGGCCCCGAGGAAAGGCCGCAGCTGGCCACCCCCGAAATCGTAAATGCTCTTGAAGTCGTAAAAGAGGTTGAGCATGCTCCCAGCGACGGTCGTATCCCCTGTGAAGTTGAGCTTGTCGTGCTCAAAGGCTAATTTGTCATTACCGTACTTGCTAAAGAAGCCTTCAAGTTCTGCCCGGAGCCCCGGATAACTTGCCTCGAACCGATACCCTACTGCTCCACTTACAACAAATCCCATCTCGAACTCGGCATCATTGAAACCATCCAGATTGACTGTGGCATTGGAGAGATGCGAATACCCGCCCCGAGTGGCGACATAGGCCCCTCCCTCCTGGGAACTCGAGTCAGAGGCAGCAGCCGCCGCCCATGGAGCAGCCAATGTCCCGAACGCAAGGCCGATTACCAGCCCCTTCGCAGCCCTGCGCTTGGTATGTACCACGTCATGCGCCTTCGGCACTGCTCTGGCCCTACTCCGAGTGTATCTGAAGTGGTTGGACTAGGTCCTGTTCCTTGTGGTCTGGGTTGTTAACGCGCCGGCTAACCGGCCACATCTCAAGCTCACCAGGGGGATAGGGTTTGAGCAGGGCCATCAACTCCTCTTTGCGCTTGGAGCTCGTATGGTCCATCCAGAAGTCATGGTCTTCGGGGGCGATGATCACCGGCATGCGCTCATGTAGCTGAGCGACCAGAGAATTCGCCGCTGTCACGATCACCGTACACGACTCGATCACCCGAGAGCCATCTGCTGCTTCCCAGCGTTCCCAAAGCCCGGCCAAGGCCATTGGCTCACCGCTCCGCATCTGGATAAAGTAGGGTTGCCGTGGTCGGGTGTCCTTCTTCCACTCATAGAAGCCATCGGCCGGTATCAGGCAGCGACGCCGGCGGAAGGCCCATTTGAAGGCGGGTTTCTCCGCCACTGATTCTGCACGGGCGTTGATCATCCTGAATCGGGCAGCGGTCTTTTCAGGGTCCCGTGACCAGTAGGGGATCAACCCCCAACGGAGGGGAACGAGCTCCACCTGTCCACTCGTGGGGTGGAGCCGATAAACCAGGACAGCATCGGTGGGAGCGACATTGTAGTTTGGGGAAGGCTCTCTTTTAGTAACCACGCTTCCAAACTTCCCCTCCAAGGTCGAGACGCGGCTAAATTGCGCGAAGCGACCGCACATACACTGTGCTCCCTAGCTGTTGTGTTGGTTGAGCAAACGCTTGAAGTAGGTCCAGGAACTCGTATTGGGTCCCGAAACTGCTGTAGGTGCCGACTGGAATTTCTCCTCCATATGACACCCTACATACTCCCTTATGGAATCAGGTAGGTTCGCAAAACCCGTTCCCCTTTGGAGTTTCTTGCCGTGGCAATGGTAGATCAGTTTACCAGTCTGGCCGAGGTGAACAGAATCCACCCCCATTCTCATCCAAGGGAGCCACGGGCCAACCCTGGACCAGGAGATCGTACATGGGCTGTTCACGATCCTGTTATCAAAGAGGTCGTCTCGACTGACGTAGAAATTAAAGAGTTCGGCAGCCTGATAAAGCTCCGCGGCGGAGTACTGCGGATATTGCTTGGGGGGCAGTGGATTGGGGTAGGAGAGTTGGATCGCGAGATTGAAGACCACCTCATCCTCGATGAGGCTGAACGGGATTTGGAACCCATCTTGGCGGAGCTCGTGATTGACAGGGTCGTTGGCTACCTGCACAACATCACACTTCTTATGAGTAAATGGGTTCCACCACTTGTGGAGGATCGCTGAGGTCTCTGGATCCTTATAGAGAGTAACCTCCCGAGCCAAGAGCCGCCAACCCGTGATCTCCCGACGTGTTCCCCTCTCCTCCATGATGGGTTGCATACGCCCGATGTTGAAGCCCTCGATAGCGAAAAGGCAGCTTTGAAGCTGCCTTTGGCGACACTCCTCAGGTGAGGTTACCCCAACTACGTTGGCATCGACGAAGGAGTAAACACGACCGGACCACCAAAATACAAACTCTTCATTCGGGACGAGCGAACCGCGGGTCTTGACGAACCCGATCAAGTTATCCCAGGAGCGCGAGAGATCATGGATCGGCCACATCGGGTTAGCTGGTGGGGGCTGTCCCGAGCTCCGGCTCGAGCAGCTCCTCACCGATCGCCGTTACGGCAACGAAGGTCGCTTGAGCTGCCTCGACGAGGTCCTCCTGATCGGTTGGGGAGAACGGCTGGGCATCCATGTCGCGCTTGAACGCCGCCCAGCGCTCACGCTGTGCACTACCGTAAGGGTCGAGGAAGGCAGTGCCCCAGCCTGCTTCGAGTCCGTAGGCACGTGCCACCCGTTTGGCGATGATCCGGGCCCCATTATTGCTTCCTTCGAGGACATAGAGGTAGCCGAGTAGGGCGATTGGGCGCTCTTCGGTATCGCGGTGTATCCGCTGGATGAGCTGCTCAGTCGCCAAAACCGGCTCGACGCCCTCCGGGTCGGCCCCGAAGTATTCGAGATCCTGGTGTAACCGAGGCCGTTGGAAGTAGTCTTCGCTAACGACGCCGTATATCGCAGGCTCGACAGGTGCCCACGCCCGTAACCCCTCCTCGAGGGCACTGTGCACTACGAGCATCTGGCCCAAGAGGCGTACATAGAGCCTCTGGGGGAGCTCACCCCGCACCAGCGCCTTCTGGAACCGGTGGTTCTCAGCGATGTTGTGGAGGTCCCACGTCTCTGCCTTCAGGTATTGTGTAATCGATCTTGTACTGGACTGCATGGTTGACTCCTCCCTCTCTACTGGCCCTAAGCGTCAGAGGGAGCTGCCTCTTCAAACCGAATAAAAATCGGGTTGGCTAGGACATGAGAGTGGTTGAGTCGGAGAATTTGGTTGCACACTATCTATTGGACAGAGGAGGCTGAGCAAAGTTTGGTATCTTGGCTGGGGACAAGGCCTTACCAGTGGAAATGAATTCTTATGCAACGTTTCATCTCTCCCCCTTCGGGAAGGCTAAAACTGATGCACGGGAGCGCCTGGCGTGTAATAATCTGACAGGATTCAGGGGGTGTGCGGTTACAAGGAGAAGACAATGGCGACCGAGAGCTTCAAGCAAGTGGCCACCGAGCTAGGCTTTGATAAGGCAATCTCCCTGGGTGAGCTTGGCCGCTCTTTGGTATGGGAATGCTACTCGAGCCAGGAGCTATTCCAGGCCGTGAAGTCGGAGTTGGCTCGCTACCCTGATGACGCGACTGCGAAAATGGTATGGGACCTAATCCACGAGGCGTGGATGGCTGGCCGAGCAGACGAGGGATGGGGCTAAGTGGGACAAAAGGGGTCGCCGCCCTGAGCCGCGACGGGTTTTTGGGCTCCAGGCTGCGGCTTACGAGGGGGCACTCCCTGCTCGAAACCCCCTCGCCATTCAGGCCGACCTTTAGAGCGAAGTAAATGAGGTGGAGTGGGGGGGCATTGTTACCATAAGCTGGTCCCTTCCCAATCCACGTTATTGACTCGCTACCCTACTCGTCTTCCTTCCAGACTGGTTCGATCTCCTCGGCATCCAACCAGGACTTGACATCAGCATAGGCCTCGCGCCGGAGCTGGTCGAGCTCCTGAGGGCTTAAGAGATCCTCCTCATCCCCGATTACCTCACCACTTCGGATAAGCCAGCACGCTGTACTGCCCTGATCGCCCACCAGTTGATGGAAGCGGGCCAGAATTAGGTCACCGATCTTCTGGTTAGTGGCCTCGACGTCCACACTGGGCATATCTTCAAAGAACTGGGCCCCATAGGTGTAGGGCCCTATGTCGCCATGCTGACCCCACTGGGTCCCTCGGGCAAGCATCCCAATCGGCATCCCAATCCTCCTATATCATTGCAATTCCAAACTGTGAGGGGTTACTCCTTGTCTCGTCAGGCTACTGGCCCTCCTCCCGGGGGAAGCCTTGGTGGTGCAGCGATTCGGCCTGGTCGAGTCGTGGATGCCCAGCGCGCAAGTGATCGCGGGCAAGTCCTCGGCTATCCATGCTCAGGAGGGCCTTTTGGATCACATGGATAGCGGCGAGGACATCCCGTGTGTGCCCTGCTTCAGAGGCAGTATGCATGTTCCGGATCGGGAAACCGATGGAGGTCGCTGCACAGTCGATGCTGGCGAGCCCACCAGCCATGCCGTCTGTACCGGTATCATGGCCACAGACATCGCGCTGCATCGGGATACCGAACTCGGACGCGGTCTCCTCGATGATCCAGTTGAGCTGTTCGCTGGCGATCGAACCAACTGACAGGGTAAAGCCTGCGCCCATCTTCAATGGGGCAAATCGCTTCTCGCTCGCTTGGGGGGCCGCTTCGTAGTCGTGATTGACATCGACGGCGATCAAGGCGTCGGGGGCGAGCTCCCGAGCCAGGATCCGGCTGCCAAAGCGGCCAATCTCCTCATGGGTGGCGATAGCAAAGAGTCCCCGCACCCCGCTTGTCCCACCTGCCTCGGCGAGCAGGCGGGCCACCTCAGCGGTCACAAAGCAGCCGAGCCCGTTGTCCAAATAGGACCCGTAGAAGGTCTCCGGACCAAAACCTCGGCGGATCGGGCGATTGAGCAGGATCGGATCACCTGGACGAATACCGAGCTGTTCGACCTGCTTCTTACGATTTTCCCCATGGATCTGGAGCTCGAGGTAGAGCTGCTCCTTCTTGATCCCCTTCTCCCCAGTGCGTAGCTTTTGATCGGCGAAATGGATGGCACCGACGGCCTCGACTGTGCCGCCCTTGAGGGTGCGGTAGGTCCCTGGGCGCTTGGGATCCTCGGAGAACAGCAAGGCCTCGTGACCGAGTAACGTCATCGGCAAGAAGGAGTCGCTGTCAATCCAGATCTTGCCATCCTCTCCGATGCTGCGGACCTGCATCCGGATCTTATCTGCGTGCCCGACGATCATCACCGAGAAGAGGTCATCTCGGCCTGGGTGGCTATCCAGGACGAGCCCAGCATTCCCCTTGAACTGGTGGATCTCCCAACCGCTCGGCTTGAAAGATTCGAAGTGCGGCTTGAGCACCCCGTAGGTCATCGCCCCCTCCAACCCGATCGGGCTGGGGGCCCCGATGATCTCACGCATCAAACGGAACCGCTCCTCGGACATCGGTTCATCCCAAGGCTGCTTGGCCTCACTCATCGTAGCTCCCTTATCACTGTTCCCCATTGAATCTTCGTCATCAGTTAGCCATCAGATCCAAGATATCACGGCTGGGAGCACCCGATCACAGTGGCGGTGCCTGATTCCAGAAGTCGTGTGAGCATCCGGGGATTAAGATATCCAGGCAAACATCCGGCCGTTGGCAGGGGGTTGATTCCCCGAGCTCGCTTTCAGTCCCAAACGAGCTGCAAACGACCATCCTCCTCAAGGCGGGTTCGGGCACCGAAGGGGACGCACTCGCGGTCTAGAGTCTCGGCGAGCCAGCGGGTTCCCTCCTCGGGGGC
>CAYUWI010000074.1:0-7408 GCA_964448275.1 uncultured Gammaproteobacteria bacterium
GCCCGCGCCGCACTCGCTAAGGGGGCTTCCCTCGGTGTGCTTGGCCTCTGGGTCCTCGGGGCCACAATCTACCGTGTCTTTATGCTCGGCCAGCCCGATGCCTTCGTGATGGGCACCGTGGGGCTTTTGGCCTGCGCCGTGAACCTTGCAAGCTTTCTTCTGCTCCTCAATTACCGTGCAGGCGACGCCAATCTCCGCTCGGTCTGGTTGTGTAGCCGCAATGATGTCCTCGCCAATCTGGCCGTGGTCCTAGCCGCAACCGGAGTCTTTACTGCCGGCACCCCGTGGCCGGACCTCATTGTTGCCGGCATCATGGCCGGGCTCTCCTTGAGTGCCGCCACTGGAATCGTGCGCCAGGCCCTCGGCGAATTCCATCGCTCCCGCCCGAGCGAGACACGAACAACCACTGAGATGTCCTAGCGACACCCGAGCTGCTGTGGATTACAATCCACGAGGAGAGACTAGCTCAAGGAGGAAGACCTCGATGGCGGTACGCGCTTTCGGCGATCAAGCCCCCGATATCGCCGCTTCGGCCTATATCGATGCGAGCGCCGTCGTGATCGGCGATGTGGCTATCGGTCCAGAGAGCTCGATTTGGCCTCTGACCTCGATCCGTGGTGATGTCCACTCCATCCGCATCGGCGCCCGGACCAACATCCAAGACGGCTGTGTTCTCCATGTCACCCACGACGGCCCATATACCCCGGGAGGAGAGCCACTTTCTGTGGGCAATGATGTTACAGTAGGCCACAGGGCGATCCTCCACGCTTGTACGGTCGGTGACCTCTGCCTGATCGGCATGGGGGCAACCCTCTTGGATGGGGTGGTGGTTGAGCCGCGTTGCATGGTCGCGGCGGGGAGCCTCATTCCCGCCGGCAAGACCCTCCAAGAGGGCACCTTGTGGAAGGGGAGCCCGGCCCGCTTCGCCCGTGAGCTCACTGCTGAGGAGCTCGAGCAGCTGGCCTATTCGGCAAGGCATTACGTCGAATTGAAGGATCAATATCTCACCTCGCAGCCCTAATCCGTTTGTCCTGCCCTTAAGCCTCATCCAAACGGACAACGATCCGTCCGTGGGTCTGACCCGCTAGCATCCGTTCGAAGACCTCAGGTAGCTGCTCGAGGGCCACAGATTCGGTGACGATCTGCTCTAAATGGGGCGGGCGGAGATCACTCGCCAGGCGCTGCCAGATGCGCTCGCGCAATGCGCGGGGGCAATTGGCAGAAGTGACACCGATAAGGCTCACCCCACGGAGGATGAAAGGCATGACTGTGGTGTGGAGCTCCGTGCCCCCAGCGAGGCCGATGCTCGCAATATTCCCCCAGGGATGGACGGTCCGGGTAAACCAGGCCAACAGCTCACCCCCAACATTCTCGATAGCACCCCCCCAGCGGGCCGGCTCGAGAGGGCGGTTCCCCATCTCCAGTTCCTGGCGATGCAGGATCTGGGTTGCCCCAAGCTGTTTGAGGTAGGCATCTGCCTCGGACTTCCCGGTGATAGCAGTCACCTCGTATCCGCTTGTGCTCAAGAGGTCGAGTGCGAAGCTCCCCACCCCCCCTGTTGCCCCCGTGACAGCGATGGGCCCATTGGCAGGTGTTTGGTGGTTGTCCTCCAACCGTTGGAGGGCAAGGCCGGCTGTAAATCCGGCTGTGCCGAGGGCCATTACTTGATAGGGGCTCAGCCCTTCGGGAACCGGAATGACCCACTCAGCAGGGACACGGACATAGCCTGCATAGCCTCCGTCATGCACCTCGCTGAGGCCGCACCCGGTGACCAGAACCTCATCGCCCTCCTGGAAATCTGGGACCTCAGAAGCGACTACCTGCCCGGCTACATCGACCCCTCCGACCAGCGGGAGGCGCCGTGCGATCTTGGCTCGGCCGGTCCCAGCCAAGGCGTCTTTATAATTGACGCTCGAATACTGTGCACAAATGACCACATCACCGGCTCCGAGCTCATTGAGGGTCAAGCTCTCCAACCGAGCTGGTTGGCCCTCTTCTGGTTCATGCAGCCGAAACGCCCGAAAAGTGGGACTTGATTGTTCCGTGTCTGCCATCATCCTCCTCCCATCGCCTTCCAGGGCTATCTTGCCACAACTTAAGGGGGTCTTTGACACTCCTCTTCTCCCGACGCATTATTTGGCCATGGATACACCATCGGGGTTCTCGGGTAAGAAGCAAGGATACTAACCTGGGGCGTCTCTACATGCACAAGGTGGCTATCATCGGGGCGGGGCGAGTCGGGGAAACAGCCGCTCAATTCCTCGCCAAGGAAGACCTCTTTCGGGAGATTGCTCTCCTCGATATACACGAAGGGGCAGCTGAAGGGGCGGCCTTGGACCTCCAAGAGGCTGCCTCGGTCTTCGGCTTCGGGGCACGTGTAACCGGTAGCACCGATCCTGAGGTACTTACTGGAGCCGAGCTCGTGATTATCACGGCTGGTCAGCCACGTAAACCCGGCATGACACGATCTCAGCTACTCGAGAGTAATGCCAAGGTCATCGACCAGATCGTCGATGATGTTGTCAAGCACGCCCCACAGGCCCTGCTGATGGTTGTCTCGAATCCTGTGGATGGTCTGACCTACCGCGCTTGGCAGCGTAGCGGTTGGCCCCGTAACCGAGTATTTGGACAAGCCGGGGTGCTCGACTCCTCTCGCATGGCTACCTTTATTGCCATGGAGACAGGGTTATCAGTGCGGGATATCAACGCCATGGTTCTAGGGGGACACGGCGACTCGATGGTGCCGATGGTACGTTATACCACGGTCTCTGGGGTCCCTGTAAGCAACCTCCTGGACGCAGAGGCCATCAACCGGATCATTGAACGTACCCGTCACGGAGGCGCCGAGGTCCTCTCCCTGAGAGGGGTTAGCAGCGCCTATATTGCCCCTGGAGCTGCCGTCTTCACCATGGCCCGGGCCATTGCAGGAGACCACAAGCAATTGCTCCCAAGCGTCGTTATCCTTCAGAACGAGTACGGGGCGAGCGATGTGGCCATGGGCGTACCGTGTGTACTAGGAAAGGCAGGAGTGGAAAGGGTGGTCGAGCTCACCCTGACCGAGGAGGAAAGACAGCAGTTCGAGAACTCCTTGAACGGCGTACGCACCGACATCGCTCGCTTGAAGGGAGAGGAATAGCCTGGATCTTTTCGATGGAGATGTGTGATGGATCTAAGAGCATTCAAAGAGTCCCTCGACGATACCATGCCGCCACCCGACCTCAGCCTGGCCCTACAGGCCTTATGGCAAGAGGCGAAGGGCGACTGGGAGACAGCGCACCAGCTCGCCCAATCTGAGAACAACCCCTCTGGGGCCTGGGTGCACGCCTACCTGCACCGCAAAGAGGGTGATACCTCCAACGCCGCCTACTGGTACTCACGTGCCGGTCAGAAGATGCCCAACTCCTCGCTGGAGGAGGAGTGGGAAGAGATCGCGAAGGCACTACTCTCGAGCTGATGACACAAACCGGACCCGCTGCCCCCTCACCCAAGTACATGGAAGGGAATTAGAGCCTTCCACGAGGCCTTTTAAGCTCACCAAGATCCCCCTCGCATCACCAGTATTCCTCTATCTCATCTCCCAAACCTTATCTCCCAAAGGCCCTTACTCGAACCGCCTTTGTTTGATATCGATCAATTACCCTCTGAAGGGCTTCCCCTAACCTGGGTAGCATGACTCGGGTGCTTACATAAAGGATGTAGGGTAACAGATCCATCGGCCCCAAAAGGAATTGACCACTCGAGCAGCACAGCTTCCGGATCAATTCCTAACATCTTGTTGTTTTTAATGATAATCCTTCAAGAGAAGCAAGAATGTTGGGATACACCCCTGTCTCCTACAAGAAGTTTCTATTTGACGACTCATCGTATAAGGTCTTGACATATTCACAATCGATTCACAAACTTATATATATAGTACTAAAGTAGTGTTTCATATTTTAATATGTCTATATTATAGATATTTTCCCTCATACCGCTTCGTAATTTATTTCACATTTTATTATTATTTTTTTAATCATTTTACTAATTAGTGCCTTATAAAAAACTAAATAATAAAATTAGGCTTTATTTCTATTTTAGAAGAACGTTAAACCGTCGAAAAGCAACTAGCAATAGAGGGAGCAATCATGGCGAAGAGCACAGGGAAGGCTGAAGGGACAGAAAAAGAGACCCAAGACACTGGATTGGGAGGCGAGCAGATCGACTGGAAAGAGATGGCCAAATCCTGGAAAGCAGGCTATCTCGGTGGGCTTGACGCCTATCTGCAATGGCAAGAAGAGAACGAGCGTTTGATCAAGAATATGGTCATGCAGGGACTCGCAGGTCCCAGACAGGGACTCAGTCTGTATAAAGAGTGGATGGATATGCCTTGGGATCAGATCGGTAAGGGGATAAGCGGAGTACCGAACCCCTTCTTGGCGCTCTCCCGCCAGTACACCCAGACCCTCCAAGGGACGACCGAGCCCTTGTTGAAGAATGCCGAATCAACCTGTGAAAACGCCTTTGACTATTACGAAACAGCCATTGCTGCCCCTGGCAGAAAGTATGTACGAGAGTTCAACAAGCAAGTGATGGACACCCTTATCCCTGAGTAATTGCAGAGGTGCGGGGGACCGCCAGGGACAAAGGTAGCGTGACTTACATCAACGCGGACGAGCGAGGCTGGAATGGGTACAGAGGAAAACAGTCATTCAAAGTCTAGTATAGATTCGCTACTCAATTTTCCCAATCAGATGTACGACATCTGGGTCCGAACCAGCTCTGAGATGCTCGAGCAGATGATGCAAACCCCCGCCTTTGCCGCTGGCCAAGGGAAGTTACTCGAGCAATCCATGGAGCTAAAGCAACAGGTCGATCAGGCCCTGGAGGCCTCGCTCAAAAGCATGCGCCTGGCCACGGACTCCGATGTGCAGGCGTTAGTGACCGAACTCAAGACGATCAAGCCCCAGGTCATCCACACCACTGAGGCACTCGATACCCTCATCCCCGAGCTCGAAAAGTTCCTTGAACAGGCTCGCCAGCGGGATAAAGAGCTTGAGGCCTCTCTCACCCATGTGCGGTCCTCCATCGAACCGGCAATCCAGTCGGTCCTGACCGAACTCAAGACCAGCCAGAACACCCTCGCCAAGATTACCTCTTCCCTTGAGGATCTAGCGGGCCGGGTTCCGAGCCTCGAGAACCGCCTCGAGACCCTTGAGAAACGTCTCGATCAGGCCCTCGAGACACGTGGATCTGAGTGAGGGATAGGCCTATGGCGCTGTCACAAAGGGGGGCAGAGCTTTTAACCCAACCTAGAAGGGTGCAAGTGGCTCAAACCCCTGCCGAAGTGATCTACCGCGAGGGGAAGGTCCGGGTTCTACACTACCACCCTCAGACAGTCCAGCAGAGCCCCATTCCCCTCGTGATCGTTTATGCGTTAGTCAATCGCCCCTATATCCTTGACCTACTGCCCGGGCGAAGCGTTGTGGAGAACCTCCTCGCAGGCGGAATCGATGTCTATCTGATCGATTGGGGGACTCCTGACCAAGCAGACCGGTGGAACTCGCTCAATGAGTATATCACTGGTTACATCCACCGATGCATCCAATCCATAAAACGGCTTACGGATGTCTCCCAAGTCTCCCTATTGGGCTACTGCGAAGGCGGCACGTTCTCCGTCATCTATACCGCCTTAAGGCCTGACCAGGTACGTAACCTGGCCTTAATGGCCACACCTGTCGATTTCGGAAGCGAGGAGGGATTGTTGAATTTCTGGTCAAAGCCAGAATACTTCGATGTCGACAAGATGGTCGACACCTTCGGCAATATCCCGCCGTGGCTCCTCAACAGCACCTTCGCGATGCTCAAGCCACTAGAAAATACCTTCGATAAGTATATCCGCTTCGGTTGGAGCCTCGGCAATCAAACGGCCAACGATGCCTCCGTCGAACTGTTTCTCGCGATGGAGAAGTGGCTAAACGACGGGATCCCTCATCCGGGGGAGGCCTTCCGTGAACTCATCAAAGGGTGCTACCAAGAGAACCGATTGATTCGGAATGAGTTCAAGATCGGACTGCGAACCGTCGATCTCCGTCGGATCAGTTGCCCGGTCTGCAATCTCATTGCCAAGCAAGACCACATTATCCCTCCACAATCAAGCCTGGCCCTCGACCAGGCGATCTCCAGTCGGGACCAGCAGGACATCGAGTTCCCCGGAGGGCATGTCGGCATGAGCGTAAGCGGTCAGGCACGCAAGCTCGTCTGGCAACCCGCAGTGCAATGGTTACAAGCCCGCTCGCAATAGGCGTTCAGACAGCTCCCGTAGCAGGAGGACCAATTCGGGCATCAGAGCACTCATTAACGGAGGTATGGGTCATGCCTAGTACAGAGAACAGCGTGATCGAAAGAGACCCGGAGACACAAACAGCCCAACAGCAAGTGGGCCGACGACTCCAAGGGCAAGTTGCCCTGGTCACCGGAGCCAGCCGTGGAATCGGGAGGGCGATCGCAGGTGCCTTAGCGGAAGAGGGGGCCTATGTCATTGTGAACTATCAGACCAATCGGTCTGCTGCCGAGGACGTGGTCGATGAGATCCAGAAACAGGGTGGCTGGGCTTGCGGGTGGCAGGCAGATATCTCCGCCCGGGACCAGGTCAAGGCGATGTATGAAAGGATCCTGGATGAGTTTCAGCATGTCGATATCCTGGTCAACAATGCGGGAATCACCCGGGATCGCAGCTTCGCCAAAATGGAGCCCCAGGAATGGGACCAAGTCATCTCGGTCAACCTTATGGGGGCATTTAACTGCACAAAGGTCACCCTACCGAACATGATCGAGCGGCGTTTTGGACGGATTGTGAACATCTCCTCCATCGTAGGTCAGACCGGGAGTTTCGGCCAAGCCAACTATGCCACAGCCAAGGCTGGTGTGCTCGGGCTCACCAAGACCCTAGCGAAGGAGCTCGCCAGCAAGGGGATCACGGTTAACGCCGTGGCCCCAGGCTATATCAACACCGAGATGATCCAAGGGGTTCCGGAGACAGTCCAGAACCGCCTTCTCGAACAGATCCCCATAGGGCGTTTCGGTTCCCCAGAGGAGGTAGCCAAAGCGGTCCGTTTCCTGGTGACAGAGGGTGAGTATATAACCGGTCAGGTGTTGAATGTGAATGGAGGGTTATACATTTAGATCGGGTCAGCGTTCTCTTTAAAGCGGGTGAAATACCCTTGAGGGATCTTGACTCGGACTGTCATGTAGAGCGCCCTCTTCGGTCGAGGTGAGGGTCGATCTCGCCTCGGCCACGCCCCTATTGGATAAAGAGCAAGTGGGGGGCAATGCAACACCCAGAGGACCTCTCCCTATCTGCAAGGTTTCAGCCACAGGAGCCACCCATGCCCGTATCACCAGCCCACGGTTCGGGGGCCCCATCAGCGTG
>CAYUWI010000075.1:0-7396 GCA_964448275.1 uncultured Gammaproteobacteria bacterium
CTGGAAGCGTGCGCCACCGGCTTTCGCCACCTCTCCTGGGTTGGCGAGGTACTCCGCCGTCACGAGCTCGAGCGGCCAGAGGGTGATCGGGTGGGCGGTACGGTACTCGCAGGCGGTCTGATCACCCTTGCCAATCACGCCGCGCAAGACTGTATCCTGGGGTAGCGTATACCCTTCGGCGAGCCCCGGTTCGGTCAGATCGGGCTGGAATTGGGCAACCGCCATCGACGGGGTCGGTGCCATATAGTGCGGGTAGACCATCTCAAGGAGGTGCTGGGTAAAGCGCGGAAACTCACTGTCGAGCTTGAGCTGCACCCGGGCCGCCAGGAAGGCGAACCCTTCGAGGAGGCGCTCGACGTAGGGGTCGGAACACTCGAGGCCGTCGAGTGCCAATCTCCGCGCAATCTTCGGGTACTGCTGGGCAAACTCGGCACCCATCTCCCGGAGATGGTGGAGCTCTTGGTTGTAGTAGCGGAGCAACCGCGGGTCCATCAAACGCCTCCCAGACCGGTGCCCTCGGTGACCGAGACCTCGCCGTCTTCCAGGTCGAGTTCTGTCCGCAGGATGACTGGTAGGGGGGCGGGCTGGGCCCAAAGCTCGCCGGAGATCTCGAAGGCAATGGTGTTATGGCTTATCTCTTCCCTGGGCAAGGCCGTGACCTTCACGGTGTGACGCAGGATGCGCGGTTCGAAGTCGCAAACCGCCTGGCGCAGGGCCCGCTCGAGTTCCGTGATCTCCAGGGTGGAGACCGTTCGGCCGGCCATGTCCGGGATCCCATAGTTCAGCACTGAGTGGCTGACAAGGGGGTAATACTCCAGCCCTTGGACCGAGGCCAGATTGTTCGCGTTGAACAGCCAAGCCAGATCGCGCAGGACTGCCTCGCGCAGCCTTTTGAGGGAGAGCACGCGGTTCTCGCGCGGCTCCTGCTGTTTGCGCGGTTCGCTGTCGGTCAGGCGATCGAGCAAAGCGGGCTGGAGGCGCTCCTTCGGTGTTAGCTCAGCCACTGCCTGCCTCCTGCGGCTCGAGCTGGATCTGGCGAGTGTCTAATAAGGGGTGTTCGCTGACATCTGTAACCAATATTCGTTGTCCAAGTCCTACATAGAGTCCCGCATTTCGTTCAAGCCACTCTGTCTTGCGGGCCATCCGGATGAGTGGATCGGAACTCGAATGGGACTCAGGATAGCGAGTGGGGATGAGCCCGGGTGATTGACCCCCATTGATCCAGGTGAATTGGGTTGGCGTCCAGACGAGGTCCCGGAGGTCTGTTGGAGGTTCGAGCTCGAGTATCCGAATCTGGTGGAAGGGGATCCAGTAGTAGTGTCCGTTGATGATTGCCTCAATGATCGGACCGAGCTGTGGGTCCGCGTCTGCAATCCAAGCAAAGGGCTGACCGTCGACATCTCCTGCGGTCGCTGGGGCGGCCTCGAAGGCCTCTTCCCGAACCGACTGGGAGGCCTGGTCCTGTTGAGTGGCCGTCAATCGCAAGGCCTCGACCATGAGGGCGAGCCACTGCTCGGGCTCGCCCATGAGATGCGGGGTGCGCTCGCCGGCAAAAACCTCCCGACGAAACACCTCGCAGTGCAACGCTGTACGGTAGGTTTGTACCATTGCAAGATTGCTCGCATCGAGTTCCCCGGCAACAGCGAGCTGGTTGAGCGCCCGCTCCCACTGGCCCAGGAGTGCAAGCAGTTGAAACAAGAACACTCGCTTCTCTGGGTTGGATGGATCCTGGCGCACCTCCTCTTTAAGCTGCGTAAGGGCCTCTTCGGGTCGCCCCTCACGCAGGCTTGACTCGGCCGCGGTCACTCCCCATTCCTCCCTGCAGAGGGCCAGGGGTCTTGACGAACCCCCTGACCCTCCTGTTTCGTGTTGGTATTGTCGCTAGGAGCCCCTATAAGGGTTTGCAAACCTCTCTGGCTCCCCACATTCTTCAGAGTATTCAAAGTGCTTTGTTCGTCTCTAGATCCCATCCTTTCGTGATCGCTGCCCCCTTCTTGCCCATATGGTCGGTCGGGGTGTACTCCCACTGGATCTGGCCGAACTGTACCCCGATCTCCTCGACTGGTCTGGCCCCTTCTTCGTTGGAGTTTCCGCTGGGCTGGACACTGCTGACAATGCAATCATTCATCGTATACCGCATGAAACAGTGTTTTTCCCCTGTTGCCTCACAGCACTCCACCGTCACGGTCGGGATGTGCGTCCCGTCGCAGCAGTGCAGGGCCAGATTGGGCGTGGCCTTATCCACCACCTTGGTGAAGCTAAGCTCCCCCATATCGACCCGAGCCCCGGTACGCCCCCCGGTACGGCTCGGTGAGGAACCCACCGGCTGCGACATCCCGTGACTAAAGGAGAGGATCTCGATCCAGTTCTGGTGCTGGTCGTCTGTGCTCTCGCCGTCAATGCCCTCGAGTTTGACGAACATATCGTATGCCATCACATCCCCTTTCAGTTTTATCTGCACCTAAGCTACATACTTGCCCCCATCGGGGAGCTGGCCTCACCCGGCCAATGGCCTATCACGCCCCCTTCTCTGAGGGGAGCTTGGAGACCAATCGCAGTGACACCGTGAGCCCCTCAAGCTGGTAATGGGGCCGCAGGAAGAACTTGGCGTTATAGTAGCCCGGGTTGCCTTCTACCTCCTCGACCACCACCTCGGCTGCAGCGAGCGGCTTTTGGGCCTTGGCCGCCTCACTCGCGTTCGCCGGGTCGCCTTCTACATACCGAAGGATCCAGTTCTGCAGCCAACGCTGCATATCCTCACGCTCTTTGAAGGAGCCGATCTTGTCCCGCACGATGCACTTCAAATAGTGCGCGAAGCGGCAGGTGGCGAAGAGGTAAGGCAGGCGTGCCGCTAGGTTGGCATTCGCAGTGGCGTCCGGATCGTCGTACTCGGCTGGCTTTTGCAGGGACTGGGCCCCGATGAATGCCGCAAGGTCCGAGTTCTTCCTGTGCAACAAGGGCATAAAGCCATTCTTGGCGAGCTCCGCCTCACGCCGGTCACTGATTGCGATTTCGGTGGGACACTTCATATCGACCCCACCGTCATCCGTGGGGAAGGTATGGACCGGCAGCCCCTCGACCGCTCCACCCGACTCGACCCCACGGATGCGTGAGCACCAGCCGTAGAGCTTGAATGCCCGATTGATGTTCACGCCCATCGCGTAGGCCGAATTCATCCAGGTGTACTTGCTGGAGTCAGCGCCCTCGGTCTCTTCCTCGAAGTCGAACTCCTCAACGGGCTCTGTTCTGGCGCCATAGGGGAGTCGAGCCAGGACACGCGGCAAGGTCAGTCCAATGTAGCGGGAATCCTCGGACTCCCGAAGGGAGCGCCAGGACGCATACTCCGGGGTCTGGAAGATCTTGGTCAGATCCCGTGGATTGCTGAGCTCCTGCCAAGAGTCCATCTGCAGAAGGGTCGGTGAGGCCCCTGCTAGGAACGGGGCGTGCGCAGCGGCCCCGATCTTCGACATCTCCTGCAAGAGCTCCACATCCGGGGCGCTGTGGTCGAAGTGGTAGTCGCCGATGAAACACCCGTAAGGTTCGCCGCCGAACAGGCCGTACTCCTCTTCATAGATCTTCTTGAAGATCGGGCTCTGGTCCCAGGCCGCCCCCTTATACTTCTTTAAGGTCTTATGCAGCTCCTTCTTCGAGATGTTCATGACGCGGATCTTGAGCATCTCGTCGGTCTCGGTATTGTTCACAAGGTAGTGCAGTCCGCGCCAAGCCCCTTCGAGCCTTTGGAAGTCCTCGTGATGGAGGATCTGGTTGAGTTGCTCGGTGAGTTTGCGATCGATCTGGGCGATAAAGCTCTCGATGGTCCGAACCGCGTCCTCCGAGATCAGATTTGTGTCCTGCAGTGCCTGCTCGGCCAGGGTCTGAACTGCAGTATCGAGTACCTCCTTGGCGCGCTCGGACTTGGGCCGAACCTCTTTTTCGAGGAGGTTCGCGAACTCCCCAGCCTCCAGCGTTTGCGTCTCTGCCTGGGCCTGGTTCTGGGACTCTGCTTCCGCCATGGTGCTACTCCTCCTCTCCCTCCGAAGCCGACTGCGTGGACTCGTCCTCCTGCTTTGGGGCCGAGGCAAGCGACTGTAATAGGGCCGGATCCTGCAAGGCTTGGCCAATCAGCTGCTCGGCACCTGCCTTGCCATCCATATAGGTAAGAAGGTTAGCGAGCTGGGTTCGCGCCTCGAGGAGCTGGTTGAGCGGCTCCACCTTGCGGGCAATCGCTGCTGGAGAGAAGTCGTCCATGCTCTCGAACGTGAGCTCGACAGGGAGCTCTCCCTCCCCGGTCAGCGTGTTGGGAACCCGGAAGGAGGCCCGGGGCTTCATGGCCTTCATCCGTTCATCGAAATTGTCGACATCGATCTCGAGGAACTGGCGATCGTTGATGGTGCCTCGGGCGGTCTTGGCCGAGGCCTCGACCTCGTCACCGGTCTCCTGGTTGCCGGAGAGGTCGGCCATCACCCCCATGACGAAAGGGAGTTGGATCTTCTTTTCCGCTCCGTAAACTTCGACGTCATACTCAATCTGGACGCGAGGGGCACGGTTCCGTGCGATAAACTTCTGGGAACTTTGCGCAGCCACTGTCCACCTCCCAACTGGTTAGCTTGATACTTCGCTCTCGTGATCCCGGAAGCGACTCGGTTTCGGCCCAAGCAAAGAAAGGCAGGATCTAGTTTGAGGGCTCCTCATCACTCGATCCCCGGATCATCTCGGCCTGGGACAGGCCGTCTGGGGCGAGATCACGGATGATCTCCATGAAATCCTTGTAGACCAGGTTCTTGGCCCGTTTCAGTAGTAATGGAATCGGACTCGAAGGCTCGTGGCGCTCATAATAGCGACAGAGTGCATCGAGAAGGCGCACCACCTCCTCGCGGTTTGTGATCTCGCCCGTCACTGACTGCGGTACCTCTGGACTTGTCACTGTACCCGCTCCAGGCTCAGCGGCTTCGCCCGGCACAGGCACCTGATTCTCCGGACTGTTATGTGGGATCCGTTGAGCCAAGAACTGCTGTAAATCCTTCAAGAGGTTGGCCAAGGAGCTCAAGTCCAGCCCATGGGTAGTCCCGACCCTGTCCGTTACGCGCTCCTCAATCGCTTTGACGTGGTTCAAGGCCTGCTCGACCGCCTCGGCTGTCGCCTGGAGGGATTCGACCTCGGTCTCCTTGAAGGCGGCGTCGATCGCCTTCAGATCCGGCTGCGCCTCGCCGTCCTTGGGGCTCAGTTTGCCGGTTGCGATAAGCAGCTCACGCAGGCTGTAGCGACCCATTGTGCGCGAACTCACCACGGTGGCCGTGCGGATCTCCCGCAACAGGCCCTCAGCATCGCATAGAGGCACGAGGCTGTTCACCCGCATGGTCGGATCGTGATCATCCTCTGGATCGAGCTGAGGGTGGACACTCTCCCAGTACTGCTCGAGCAGACCTCGGATTAGGCCCAGGCCGTCGTTTAGTCCGGTGAGACCGTCCGTGTGGAGCAGGGCCCGGGTCAGGTAGACGGCGACCCGAAGGTCCTTGGTCCGGGTGAACAGATCCAGAGCACCACGTTTGAGTGCGTGCCAGTCCGGCTCCTCGGCGGGCAATACCTCATCGCCGATCTGTTGCTCCGGCCTCCCTTGGGCAATCCGTTCAAGCTCGCCAAAGGCCGGCTCGTATTCGAGGTCCGTTCCGCTTGGGTCCTCTGAAGAGACCTCCGCCAGTAGCGCCTCAACGTCGACTACAGCCATGGTTGTCGCACCGCCCCACCAAAGATATTCACCCTATTAAGTGGACTACCCAGTGCCACCTTCTGTGCTGGGACAAAGAAAAACTCCCCTGCCTCATGACCGGCGTGCTTGATCGGAGCATAACGGGGGTCCTGCTCAACCTGGAGGCTCGCGGTGACATCTTCGACCTGTTTCTGGACGGCTCGGTAGAGGCTGTAGCCGTCGAGGATCGTCTCATTGCCCTTGAGGACCTTGAGAAAGGCCTTGGCGAACACCGAATGCTCCCCTCCTCGAGTCCGGTCGAGGACCGGCTTCACCCCACCGGAGCTGATCACCACGCGCGTGCGGGTCTTCGCCATCGTCTTGTACCACTCCTTACGTGCCTCCTTGGTCATGCCTGTCTGAAGACGGGCCAAGGAGGAGCGTGTCAGGGTCCCCGAGTAGCACGAGTCGGCAATGACCATCACGTGCTTGGCCGCCATGACATTGACGATATCGGTGATGGCTTGATTGGAGATCCAGTTCGCGGTGCTTTCGGCCTCTGCATTGACCGGTAGCCAATATCCCCGGGCATTGGCCTTATCCAACTCACCGTGGCCCGCGTAATAGATCAGGAGGTTGTCCCGCTCCGTCATCTTCTCTCGGAGCGAGTTCAAGGCGGACAGGACTTTATAGCGGTCGGCGTCGAGCAGCAGTTGGGTCTGGAAGCCGTACTTGTTCTTTAGGACCCGTGCCACCGATCGCGCATCGTTGGTCGCCGTCTCGAGATCGGGTAGATGTGGGTAGTGGTTATTCCCGATGACCAACGCGTAGTAGTGGCCAAAATTGACCCCGGACGGTATCGAGATCGACCCGCCCCCCTTCTTTCTGGCTTGCGCCTGGACTCCGGTCGGTGGCGACACTGTAAAGTCGAGCTCCGCCCGCTTGCCGGACTGGTCGACGGCAACGATCTCGACTGGGGTCTCCTGGCTGGTCACGGGGACCTGGACCTGGAAGAGCCCGTCTTCATCGAGGGCCTGGGTGCGATTGCGGTCATTGACCCGGAAGGCCATCAGATCCTTAGGGGGTTTGACGCGGCCGATCACCTGGAGTGTCTCGACCTGTGAGCGCAGCCGCATGGTCGGGGTGCCCCGGGTTATACTCAAGGGGGGCTCGATGATCTCGACCGTCGGGCCTTGGTCCTTCTGCGACTGGTCTGAAGGACCTTGTTTTTGGAGCTTTGCCAGCTTCGCCTCGAGCTCCTCGATCGCCTCACGTTGGTGTGCAATCTCGCTCTCTCGCTTCTCCAGCTTCTGCTTCAGGCGCTTCTGCTTGTGGGCGTGCCTTTCACCGGTTTGGCTCAGTCTCTTTCTGAGTCCTTCGATCTGGGCCTTGAGGTTGTTTCTCTCCTGTTTGAGCGCCGCCACCTCCTGGCGTGCCTCGGCTGCTCGTTGCTTGGCCTGAGCCAGTCTGTCCTCCAAAGCGGAGACTTCCTTTTGCCGCGCCGCAAGCGTCTCTCGCAACTCAGCGGCTCGCTCCTCAGCATTCCCGAGCTGCACCTTCAGACGCTCCCGTTCCGCAGCTGCCTCGGTGCCTTGGTCGCGGGCTTGAGCAAGCCGCTTCCGCAAGCGCGTAACGGCCGCTTGCTGCTCCTCGAGCTCGTTGCGCAGGTGGTCGCGCTTCTGTTCAGCGGACTCAAGCCTTGAGGCCAGT
>CAYUWI010000076.1:0-7287 GCA_964448275.1 uncultured Gammaproteobacteria bacterium
CCCTGAGGGGCTCACCGACGAGCAGGTTCTGATGTGCCCGGACATCATGTCCACCGGCTTCGCCGGCGCCGAAAGCGCGGACCTGCGGGTTGGCGACACAATGGCCGTGTTCGCTCAGGGCCCTATCGGGCTCTGCGCCACCGTCGGGGCTCGGCTGCGCGGTGCCACCACCATCATCGCAGTGGAAACGGTCCCGGAGCGTAAAGAGATGGCCAGGACTATGGGAGCGGATCATGTGGTCGACTTCAACCGGGTGGACCCTGTCGACGAGATCCTCCGGATCACTGAGGGACGGGGGGTGGATGCCGCCATCGAAGCCCTCGGAGTCCAGGCGACCTTCGAGGGGGCCCTTCGGATCCTGAGACCCGGGGGAACGCTTTCAAGCCTTGGTGTCTATTCCCAGGATCTCTCGCTCCCTTTGGACGCCTTCCACGCGGGGCTCGGCGATCACAAGATTGTGACCACCCTCTGTCCCGGGGGCAAGGAACGGATGCGCCGGCTGATGAACGTCATCGAGGGCGGCCGGGCGGATCTGGAACCGATGGTGACCCATCGCTACACGCTGGACGAGATCGAAGAGGCCTACGATCTGTTCGGTCACCAGCGTGATGGAGTCCTTAAGGTGGCCATTACTCCCTAAGCAGGCCGATAGAGGCAGGACCATACTAGCATCACCATCATGGCCGATTTCGCTGCTCGTTGCATAACGATCTCCTTGCTGGATCGAAGTTGCTCACACTGGTCCGCGAAGCACCCAGCAAGGGAGAGCCAGGTCCGCCCCTTGGCTGCTCTAGAGCGATTTCTTGCAGAAGTACCAGTCGGTGCACTCGTAGCCCTCCTCCAGCCGAGCCTCGGCGGCCTGGACCGTAGCCGGCGGTGGCACGATGACCTTGTCACCGGACTGCCAGCCCTCCGGAGTCGCCACTCCGTGCTGGTCCGTGGTCTGGAGGGCATCAAGCAAGCGGACGAACTCAGGAATGGAGCGGCCGTTGGTCATGGGGTAATAGACCATGGCCCGAAGCACCCCCTGCGGATCGATTACGAAGGTCGCCCGTACTGCGGAGGTATCGCTAGCACCGGGTTGGATCATGCCGTAGGCCCGGGCCACTTGCATGGACAGGTCCTCGATAATTGGGAAGGGGATATCTACCCCCCAGTTCTCTTTGATATTTCGCACCCACGCCAGGTGGCTGAAATTACTATCCACCGACAGACCCAGCAGCTCCGCACCCCGTTTGACGAACTCAGGGTGATGCTTGGCAAAGGCCATGAACTCGGTGGTGCACACCGGCGTGAAATCCGCTGGATGCGAGAACAGAATCAGCCATTTGCCCTTGTAGTCGGACAACTTGCGCGGTCCGTGAGTCGTGTTGGCCTCGAATTCAGGGGCCCGCTCGTTGAGCTGAGGCAGGGTCGGTTTCGCTTGGGATTCGATTTCATCTGTCATGCGATTTCTCCTTACTGATGCTTGGCAAGCCCGTCTTAAGGGTCAACTCTGTTTTAAGAGGCTCCCCTTCGGGTACATCGGCAGTCAGGCGCTTGGCCACCCTCTCCATCAGTCTATTGGGGTCATTGGCACGGCTGCCGGACTTCCAGGCTTCAATTTCAGTGGTGGAAAGGGCCTGGGCGATGGGATCCATGACGGGATTGTCGAGGCCCTCACCCTGGAAATCCCTTAGTTGCTTGGCCAGGTAAGCCGCAGGTAGGGTCTGCTTAATTACCCAATCCGCAATCCTTATATCGTATAGAGCTTCAGTTGTAGTCCCCTTGATACAGCTCAAGGCATGCTTGCCTGACACACACTTTCTCTCTCAGTTTACTGTACCTGGCTTGTCCCCTTCTCCCTTGCGATCCGGGGAGAGGAGGACCGAGTGATGGATCTCGTCCTGTAAAGGGGAATCTCCAAGCCGAGGATCGAAGCTGGTTCACTAGCTGAGAACAGATGAAACGCTTCAGACCCTAGGAGAGGGCGGGCTGCCCCGCCAGATCTTCTGGTCTTCCCATCCTGCTTCGGATGGCTAGGGAATGACCTACAAGCACGTAGGTTGTGCAAGAACTAGGGAGCCATTACACTTTGCTCCCTTACTTTCTTAGATAATGGGGCGGTCGAGGAATTGTGGCCAAGAGGTCGCTCATGGCCCATTTGAAAAGCTACAATATGCGTGCAGTATTCCTCGTTTCGATCTTGCTCATTTGGGGGGAGCCTATGGCGGCTCCTTCCGCATTGCCAATTGGGGTAATCCAAGACAACGTGGAACAGCGGGTGGTCAACCTGCAGGGCCACCTCGAGGCATTCGAACGGGTTGAGCAATCGGCCCGAGTGAGTGGTTATCTCGAGACGATTCGAGTGGATTTGGGGGACCAAGTACAAAAGGGAGAAGTGATCGCAGAGCTTAGTGTTCCCGAGTTGCAAGCGCAAACGAACAAGGCACAAGCTCGCTTCGCCGAGGCCAAGGCCAAACTCGAGCAAGCCGAGCGCGCGGTTCACTTCAAGACACGGCTTGCCAACCGTCTCGATCGCCTCGCCCGGCAACATCGGGGTACCGTTACTGCTGAGGAGGTCGACCAGGCTGACAGCAAACAAGCGGCCGCCGAAGCCAAGCTTCAGGTACGTAAAGCAGCAGTACGCGTGGCCAAGGCCGAGCTAGAGAACCTCCGGGCCAGGCTTTCGTTTAGCCGGGTTAGAGCCCCCTTCGATGGGATCGTCGTCCAGCGCCTGGTGCACACCGGTGCGCTGCTCTCGAACAAGACCCCGATTGTTGAGCTCATCCGAAGCGACAAACTGCGCCTGGTGATCGATGCACCCCAACGGATTGCCCCCTATCTGCGCATAGGGGATCCAGTGCGGGTGCGTTTCAATGCCTTACCCGGCAAGGTATTCAGAACCTCAGTAAGCCGGATTGCATCCGTCCTTTCGGCCGACGGCTCGCTGCGAGCGGAAGCCGATCTAGCCCTTGCCCCCGGCCTGCTGCCGGGGATGCAGGCCACAGTGGCAATCCAGATGTGGTAAGGATGGGGCTCCGTCTGGCCTGTCTCCTAATCGGGCTGAGTCTCCCAGGCGTGCTTCAGGCGCGCGAGCCCGCAACTTCCCCGCCATTGAATCCAGTGCTCCCCGGAGCCGAGTTCCCAAAAATAGAGGGAACTCGGCATGTGAAATTTCATACAGTTGTTCAAGCCGCGCACCGGAATCACCTCGACCTGAATTTAGCCGCCTTGGACGAGTCGATCGCTCACCAGAAGCGGGAGATGGCCTGGCACAGCCTGCTCCCCACCCTGTCCGTTGGGGGAGGATTTTCCCATCTGCAGGGCCGCCGGCAAGGCGCCTTTGGGGGATTGCAACAGGTGAATTTCGAGCGCTATGACCCCCAATTCGGGCTCGCTCTGGAATTGAATCCCGGTAAGCACATTCATCACCTGCACGCTCGGCGGCATCAGTCTACTGCAGCCCGCTACCGCCATCTCGATACGCGTCAAAGGGTACTGTTGGAGGCGAGCAGGTTGTACCAAGACCTGCAAGTGGCTTGGGCAGGCGCAACGAGTACGCGCCAATTGGTTGAGGAACGCCGCAAAATTGCCGAAATTGTCCGCTGGCAGGTGGAAGGGGGGGTCGCCCAAAAATCCGATCTCGCTCAAGCTCAGGCTGCACTGGCCGATGCGCGCAGCCAGTGGGTGGAATCGGCCAACCGATGGACCCAGGCCAGCATCCGCCTGGCTCAGGTACTACGCTGGGATCCGAAGGTCTTGCTGCTCCCCTCGAAGGGAAGGCCGGAGCCCCATAAACGGGTCACACCTTCCTCGTCCGAGGCTGATGCTCAAGCACGACCCGATCTGCAGGCATTGCGGCAGCGTGTGAAGGCGACGCAAGAACGCCAAGCGGCTATTAAATGGCAGTTCTGGGGCCCCTCTCTCAAGCTGCAATGGCGCCACACCCAACTGGGCATCTCTCCGGGTGATCTGAAGGGCCAGGAATATTTCCGTGTGCTGCTGAGCTGGCGCTTCTCTTTAGAGGACTGGGATCGGATCCGATTGCGTGGGCGCAAGCTGGAGAAGGCCCGGACGAAGCTGAAACGACTCCAGGATACCGCGAGAAGCGAGATTGCAGCCGCCCTCAACCGAGTCAGAGCTTCTAAGGGGCGTATCCCCCTTGTCCGCAGGAGACTACAGGCCTCCCGTGAGCACGTGGAATTGGCCTCGAGCCGTTACCGGGAAGGGAAGACGAACTTACTGGAGGTCTTGAATGCAGAAACCGACCTGGCCCAAGCCCGTTACGACCTGGCCAAGGTTGTGAGCGCCTATAACCTGGCTCAGGTCCGCTATCTGGCCGCTATCGGCGAATTAGAGGCCGAGCGCCTTTTGTCATCTGTTTCGTCAGAGGGTGCTCAGTGACCCAGATTCTGGCCATCGCTCTCGGTGGGGCAACCGGTGCCTTGCTCCGCTTTTTGGTATCGAGCAGCATCTATGGTTGGTTAGGGCATAGCTTTCCTTATGGAACACTCGTGGTCAATGTAGTGGGATCGTATTTTATCGCTCTAATGAGTGAGGCACTTCTTCTGGAACAGGTGGCGCTCGCTAGGGAATTCCGCTCCGGGATACTGGTGGGAGCATTTGGGTCTTTTACCACCTTTTCCACCTTTTCTGTCGAAACACTTTATCTCTTTCAGCAGCAAGAGTGGCAAAGGGCGTTGGCCAATATTGGTATTAGTACGGGTAGCTGCCTGGTGGCTGTATTACTGGGCCTCTTGAGCGGGCGGAGTCTCTTTTATTACGGACGGGGGGTTGGGTTGTGGTCGCGATTGCCCATCCCTTACGCCTTGTTGCTGACCAATTTCAGTGGCGCCTTACTGATCGGCTTCTTCTTGGGGCTGCTCGTTCAATGGACACCGGTATCTGAACTATTTCGGGCGTATTTGACAGTGGTCCTATTAGGCGGTTTTGTAACCTTTTCCAGTATTTACCTTGCCTTGTTTTTACTCGAAGCAGGGATCGATTTTCCTCATCGTGGTCCCCTTCTGTTGGGGGTATTGCTTGGAAATGCGGGCTTGTGTATAGCGGGTTTGTGGGTTGGATTATGGGGGAGGGAGATCTTGTGAACAGCAAAAGGGTTTGGGTTGCGCGGGTCTATGCGCTCGAGGGCCACGATCACACAGAGAAGGTACTGAAGATCGTGCACGATGAGGAACAGATCGTGAATGTGCATGTCTTCCGGGCAATCGCCGGAACCGGCGGAACCCCGGAGATCCATACCTCTTCCCTACTGACCTTATCTGTACGGTTGCCACTGATCATTGAGTTCTTCGACACTAAGGAGCGCGTCGAGAGCACGATCGAAAAGCTGCAAGTGCGACTCGGTCTCGAGGATATTGTGGTTTGGCCAGCCAGGTGTCCCGTACCATCACAACCGCCGGGCGGCTCCAAATCCCCCCCACGCACCCCCAACACAGACCAGTAGATTGAACGCAAATATACCGACTAGTCCCAAAAGGGTTTGCCGGAAGGCATGGGCCTGATGGAACAGCTCTTGGAATATGTGCAAGCTGGAGAGGCTCGCGAAGCTTCCAACCAAGAGGATGATCCAGACACTCCGATATTCCGACCTAAGGGGCCAGCGCTCAAAACCTACTTCCATAAGCAATCCGAGTACAAAGGCTCCCACACCGTTGGCTAGGAAATTCAACAATAGAGGAAGCGGCCATCCGAGCCCGGGGAGGGTCAGGGCACTATAAAGGAATAGCCAGCGCCCGCAGTAAAGGCCGGCCCAAGCCCCCATAAGCCCAAAGCCAACACTTGCCAAGACGTTGCCGAGAGCACGCAGGAACGATCCGCGTTCGAACAAAGTGATGGTTTCCAAGGCAAAGGTCGAGAAGGTGGTAAAAGAGCCTAGGAGTCCGGTCAGCACCCCGGGTCGGGAAATGGCCGATTGTAATAGCGACTCCGTCAACAATCCGAGCAGAAAAGAGCCGATGAGGTTGACCGCTAGCGTTCCATAGGGAAATCCACGCCCTAACAAGTGATAGACGGCGTTGGAGACGGCAAAGCGCAGAAGGGCCCCTCCGGCGCCTCCAAGGGCGATAGCAGTAAGGCTGGTCAGCGTTTCCAATAGGCGCTTCTAGGATCTGTGTGGGCGACCCCGAGTTAACAGGGGCAAGCTCGATGCCTGACAAGGCCCTCTCTATCTAGACTTCAGGCATACAACCCCCTAGAGGCTCAACAAGATAGAGCTGATCCACTATCCCTTGCAAGTGAACGTGGCCCGGATTGGGGTCCCCTCGGGGGCAGACACACCAACGACGCCGCCTGAGTGGGGAGTGCTCTTGGCGGCCAATTCAGGTGTAACTGATGCTGAGCCATGCAGGTAAGCAAGTTTGTGATTTGGAAGGGGTATGTAAGAATATCAAACTTTTATTGGTCCGAGGGAGGGGCAAGCGAGCCTTGCAGGGCACCTGATCAAGACTAGCCACCAACGGATACATCGATGGAGCAAGTCAACGCCTACCTCCGAGCATTTTCTGAAGTCCTCTGGATCCCGACCATGATGATCTTGCTGCTCGGGACAGGGCTCTTCCTGAGTATTGGCCTGCGGTTTCTCCCGGTCCATAAACTAGGCTACGCTTTCCGGACATTGATGGCTGGGCGCAAAGCGAGTGCCCAACGGGGAGACGGCGAGATCACTCCATTCCAGGCCCTGACAACCGCCATGTCCGCCACGATCGGGACCGGCAACATCGCTGGGGTGGGCACGGCGATCTATCTTGGTGGCCCAGGGGCTGTCTTCTGGATGTGGATAACGGCCCTCGTGGGGATGGCTACTAAGTATAGTGAGGCACTGCTCGCAGTGCGCTACCGGGAAGTGGACAGTCGGGGGGTCTATGTCGGGGGACCGATGTACTATATCCGCAATGGCCTTGGAGCTCGCTGGGGCTGGCTTGGCGGCACCTTCTCCCTGTTCGCCGCTGTTGCCGGTTTCGGCATCGGGAACACAGTCCAGTCTAACTCAGTGGCACGTGCGATGGAGGAGGCGGTGGGCCTCCCCTACTGGATCACCGGGCTCGTCATGGCAGGGCTCCTCTTCGCCGTGATCATTGGCGGTATCCGCCGGATCGCCCAGGTAACCGAACGGCTCGTCCCCTTCATGGCGATTGTCTATATCGTCGGGGCCTTGGCGATCTTGGTGGTGAACATCGAAGAGGTCCCCGCAGGGCTCATGCAGATCATCCACGACGCCTTCACTGGGACCGCGGCCGCCGGCGGGTTCGCTGGAGTCGGGGTTTTCTTAACCCTCCAATACGG
>CAYUWI010000077.1:0-7185 GCA_964448275.1 uncultured Gammaproteobacteria bacterium
AGCTACCTAGTATTATCGGATAAACTAGACGCCGTCTCCGGATTCAATAGAGCCGAAGTGGACCAAACCGAAGTGGAAGGTGAGGGGGAAGCCACCCAAATTGGGTGGTGTGGGGGAACTGCAGGATTGCGGGAGCCGCGATTTCTGCCGCGCCAGTCCCAATCGCGGCAGGGGAGGTATGGTCTGGCAACCTAATAGTAGTAACGCCAACGGCAAATCGGCATCCTACCTGAATAGCGACAGGAGATGTGACCTCCAGTTCCCACCCTGTTTAAATAAAACGGAAGTAATGATACCAAAAGACCTAATGATAGAAACCCCTAACACCATATGAAATTGTAGCTACTGGCTACTGAATTGACACGCTTCCCGCTAACCTTCTCCATATGGACAGGGGAGGGGAGGCGACTGAACCGCCCGAAAACGACCCCGAGAAGGGGAAACTCGTCTACATTATCTGCTTATTGGGTTTATGTTTAAACCTTTCGGTCATTCTGTGAAAAATCAGTTGACCTACCAGAACACTGATGCAGACACACGCCGACGAAAGCGACTCCGAGGAACCGAGCGATAACCAGAACGCCGTCGACACATTTGACCCTACCGTCGTCGAATTGGCCAGACGAAAAAAGGAAATACGCCCGTTCACATCGGAGGAAGTCTTACGCCACCTCGTAGAGGTTCGGGACTACTTCCCTGAGAGATTCGCTGGTCGGATTCCACGTCCTTCAGGGCGTGGAGGAGGTTAAACTCAATCATTGAGTCGTCCAGGATACTTAAGCAACACTAACTTCACATAGGAGCCAATGAGTTGTTTGTCGGACACGTCATCGCCCGGCGAGCCCGAACGGGGGCAGACCGAAACCATCGGGCTCATCCTCGTGTTCGGGATGGTGCTGGCGGGTGCCGCCCTCATCGTCACCTTCGGGGCGGTCGCCATCGAGGACACGCAGGGCACGCTCTCTGAGACGCGGGCTCAGAAGGCGATGACGCAGTTTGACTCGAAGTCCGCCCTCGTAGCGCTCGGCAACTCACAGACCCAGTCCATCATTGTCCCTTTGCGAGGCATGGAGAACCTGGAGGTGAAACCGGGGGCAGGGACTATGACCATAGAGGTCAATAAAATCGGCGGGCCGACACAGCATAATGAAACCTGGTCGCTCGGCGCATTCGTATTCGAGAGTGGGGAGATGAATATCGCCTACCAGGGTGGTGGGGTCTGGCGGAAACGCGGCACTACTAATGAATCGGTCATGGTCTCGCCACCGGAGTTCCACTTCCGAAACGGAACGCTCACACTCCCCGTCATCACTATAGACGGCCCGGACTCGGTGACCGAGCGCGTCTCTGTCTCCCACAAAATCACCGATAGCTGGTATCCTGACCAGAGCGCGAGTCCGCCACGAGCTAATCCACTAGATAACCACAAGGTGGAGTTGACTGTCCAGAGCGAGTACTACAAAGGCTGGGGCCGGTATTTCGAGGAACGGACCGACGGGGAGGTGACCTATAATCACTCGAACAATGAGGTTACCATCGAACTGCTAACGCCCATCGGTTCCGCAAAGCTCAACGCCGCAACAGCAAGTCTAGCAGCCAATGGCTCATTCAAATTGTTGGGTAGAGCGGACACATTCTGCGGCAATGATGCGTATGTAAACAGTTACAACGGCAGCAACACGCCAGACGATTATTGCGATCAGGCTCCGGGAAATGAGGGGCCTCCAATGGACCGTCAACCCGGAATTGAGGGCGACGTTATCTACGGGAAGGACGTCGATATTGATGTCGGCACCGGGACATCCAATCTATATGGAGACCTCACAGGTGGGCAGGACGTTATTGTCTCTGGCTCGAGCGGGAGCGGGCAACCCGACGTTTGGGGAAATATCACGTACGGCAATAATTGTATCGTTAATCCTGGTGGTTTGTGTTCCAACCGTGTGATTAAACCCGGCGCTACGGCGAGCCCCGGGACTGGCATACCGACCGCTCCGAGGATCAATGGGTATGTCAACGCGATGGTCGATGACATAGAAAGTGACAACGACAACCTTGATCCGGGTATACCAATTTCAGGCGCGGCAAATGGGTCCATCAGTTGGAGTGGGGGGACAGCGACACTTGAAGAGGGACGCTATCACCTCGAACGACTCTCGATACCAGGGGGTGGATCGGGGAATACCCTCTTTCTGGAACCGAATGGCGGCGAAATCAGCATTGCTATCGAGGACGATATACATGTCGAACGACGGGGTACAATCAAAGTCCAAGGCAATGGAACCGTGAAGATCTTCATCGAGGGGGAAGAGGGGAGTGAATATGATGGCTGGGATATGAATCTAGAGAAGCAGTCTGCAATTACTAATGACGGAGACGACGCCCCACAATTCCGTGTGATAGGAAAGGATGACTTACAAGCTCAGATTGGCGGAGGACAAGGAGGACCTCAAAAGGCGAAATACGTCGGCGTCATCTACGCACCTCCCGACCCTACAGGAAGCGGACTCGTGAAGATTGACGGAGGTGTGATTTATGGGGGCGTCCTTACAGGGACGACGACTCTCAACAAAGGCAGTGTCCATTACGACGAGGCGCTGAAAGACAAGCAGCTATTAGACCCAGGCGCGAAGGTTATCAAAATCACGTACCTCCACGTCTCCACCAACCGGATCGATATCAACAGCGGGTAGGCGATCGATCCCTCGGTACCCGTCACCACGACGATCTGGCGCCTATTCCGCGGTTATTCGGCTAGTTCAATTCCAGCTCGATCCTGTGGACGGTGACGATAGGGGCATCCAGTACTTCACAGGTGACCGTCGGCGGTGTTGTGCCTGTATCCAAATTGCAATTCGAGACACTGCCCTTCCTCTGAAGATATCTCTGCCACAGTTCCGCTCGCTCAGATTGAATTCGCATGGTACCGACGGTCTGGCTTCCATCCAGAGCGACTGAGCGCCCACGGACCGTCATCCTTACGATGACGTCAGATCCTGCGACCGACCTTCCAACTGACGACTGTGTGGCCACGATGGTGAGGATAGGCCGACTCGAACCGGAATTCGACCAACGCATCGGTGGCTCTCGGTGAATCCGGCCCGAATTACGGCTTGTCCCGAGGATTGCACCCCCCTCGTAGACGATTCTGTTATCGTTACCTCCCCTGAAAACCAGCGGCGTGATAGTTATACTCTCAAGGGGATCTCCACTCGGATCCAAGAACGTGATGGTCGAATTATTGCCGGTGAAGAGGGTCGCTCCGACCACACTGAACTCCGTCGCCCGGCTCGGTGCGCCCTGTTGGTAGATGTCTGCGGTGTTATCCGCAAGCACTTCGAATGCCCTGTGGGCGTTGTTGTGTTGTTCTGCGTCCCGGACGGAGCGAAGGCTGTCGATTCCCACAACGGAGAGGGCGGTGATGGAGACGAGGATGATGCCAAATATCAGGCTATACCCGAGCACCTCGCTTACGCCACGCTCCTCCTCCGTGGCTAGATCGAGACTACGCATCCTCAATCACCAGCCTCGAACTACTGCTCCTCCATCGAATCACGAGCGTCCCGCCAGTCGCAGTGCTCTCCGCGAACGAATTTTTGAGTTGTAACGCGACAGACACCGAAACATCGGGGTTGTTGGTTTCCAATGTGAGTGTTCCGTCCCCCCCACGGTCCTCCAGGTAAATGTCGTACGGTTCCCCAACCGCCCGGTCCGGTATCGAGCGGTTGATCAGCACACGTAAATCCGATCCGTCACTGGCACTGACGAGTCGGTCGGCCTGTTCGAGCTGGCTTGCGATCTGTTCGCCGATGACCTCCAGCTCGTTTTCGATGACGACTTCCCGTTGTGATGTTACGAAGTTGGTTCCGCTAATGATGATCCCGATTACGAGCACTGTCGATATTGCCAGAGTGATCGTGTAGGCGAAGGACGTCGAGACCCCACGCCGGCCCGGCCCGAGAATGCGATCAGTCATCCGACTCACCGGGAGCTACCCAGAGGCGATCTTCGTACGTCTTGTCCAGGGTTTGGACCTTTAGGTTAAGAAAGATTCCATAAAGTGCTACTTTGTTGAATGGTGCGTCGCTCGAGCGCGAGTCGTACTCTTCGCTGTCGAGGCTTATTGATCTCACGATTAGCGAGTAGTTCCCGAAGAGAGTATCCCCGTTTTCTATATCAATCGTTCGGGGTTTGGAAGTGATATCATCGATTTCAATGCGGTCGAGTGCGTGGCAGTATCGCCCCCCGAATCGCGCGTTCATGACGTCAAGTCGGACGGGGTAGGTCTGGGATACAAGCGTACAGGTCCCAGGAGCGCGGCCCGTTCCGGTGACCTCGAGCATCGGTCGCTGGGTGGACATCGACGTATTGTTGCCGATGCGGAGAGTATACAACTGACCAGTGGTACCACTCACCAACAAAGTGAATTCGTTTCCACTACCCACTTCTGCAGTTGCATCCTGTACGTAGAACCGCATCTTGCGGATGGCCCCGACATTAGATCCGATTCGCCAGTCTGCGCCGCTGTCATCCCCTTGGAAGTCGTTTGGCGGGCCAGCCTGGTCCTCGATGTACGTTCCTGACTCCGTCGACACGATGTTGACTGAAATATCTCGCCCATTGACGTGTGTATAGTTCCGCATCCGCCGACCTTGCTGAGTCAGGTTTTCGGTGAGTTGGTCCTCGATCTTTGTCGACGTGTTACCCCCTTGTTCGTTAACATAGTCAAGTGTCTCGCCGAACGACTGAATCATGTCGGCACGGTACAGAAGGAGCGCATCACCGCCGTTTGATAGGCCCTGGCTGGCCAGGTTCTGCGTGAAGATAGCGCCATTAACCACGATAGCAAGACCCACAAAGATGACCGCCAGTGTGAAAGCGGCGATGAGCAAAATTTGCGCTCGCTCGTTCTTCAGATCCGCCATGCGATCACCTTCACACGGAGGTGGTTGTACAGCCCTCGATCGGAACTCGAGTTTGGATCGGGAAACGCATCGGGCACGTAGAAATTGGCCGATGCGTTGGTGATATTGTGGTCCCAGTCGATACGCCCGTCAGGCTCGAGGAGGTAATCGTCGTCAACCAGTGTCACCATCCGAGACGCACTTACCGCGTGATCGCTCGGTTGCCCATTGTAGACCATCCGCTGACTCCGGATTTTCCCGCTGGGAAGCTGATACTCGACATGAACGTTGTACGCGATACTCTCGCTTTTAAAGGCGCGAGCGAGAATGTCGCCGAACGCGTTGTTCGGCGGAGTGGACGTATGGTATATCTCCTGGGAGGCCCCGTTGAACTGTCCGGCATCCTCGTCCCAGTCCAGCACAGCATCCTTTAACTCCCCATCTGCCGCAGCTGCAGCGAGAATCCCTTCTGCGCTCCCCTTGAGTTGGTTCTCGACATGCTGGCTCGACGTGCTCGCCGAGAGGGGAGTCACGGCGGTCATTTGTAGGGCAAACCAAATGCTTGTCAGGAGAAGGAGACCAGCCACGACCGCCTCGAGCGTGTAAGCCTGTCCTGAGGAATCCGTCCGTAACCATTCGGTAGGGGGGATGTCCTGTTTCATCGCCAGACCACCACTCGCAAAATCACTCCCTCGCCTGCGAGGTTTACGACACGTCTCGCAGAGATGGTGGCATCGTTTTCGGGCGGTGGGGCCGGCCCTCGGGCAAGCCTCTGGTTGCAAGGGACTTCGACCAACGCGCCCCCCTGCCAGCAGAGTTGTTGGACCTCGGATTCCGGGGTATCGGTCTCCGGATCACCCAGAATAGACACATTGATCTTCGTGCCTGGAGGCAAATCGAGGTCCTCAGCGAGAGTATCATCGTCCAATCCAAGGAAGTCGACAGTCGTCTCCCGGTCGAGGTCGTAGGGTTCACTCGAGGACCCCAACCGATCCTGAGAGAGCGAGTCTGCGACTCGGTTCACCTGTACGGTGTGACGTTCACCGGCGGTAGTGAATGGTGACAGGATACCGGGCACGAAGGCGAAAACGAACACGATGATTGCTATGAAGACGCTGATACCAATGGCGAAATCAAGCGTTGTTTGGCCGCGCGCGCAAGCCCGGCTCCAGCCGCATGCACTCGACCCTCTCATCGCTTGTTTCCAGGCCAGCAGAGCGGCGTTCCCGGCTGGTCCTGAGCGCCGGCGGGCTGGTTAGGAGATGACACTGTAGTTTCAAACTTTCGTTAGCTTCGAGATACTTAGCCCTTGTGGCCAGATAGGAAAGTCAGCCGTGTGCCCCTATATCATTCGAAAATTGGGTCTGACGGAAGTCTGACGCAGCCCAATGTATCAGACAGACAACCCTATGTCAGAGGTCCTCAGGAACTGAAACTGGGCTAACTTTTATCCAAACCATTAGCTAACCGTATTACTATGAAGACCGACCAACAAATAGCGGCTGAGGTCGACCCACTCTCCATGGGAATTGACGCAATCGATCGGCGGTTAGGAGGTGGCTTCGAAGCAGGGAGTCTGGTTTCCCTCATAACTCCCCCGTCCGCACAGAGTCATGCAGTCCTCAGTGAACTGATTCGGCAGCGACCCACGCTGTATATTACGACGCTACGATCGAAAACTGCGATTGAGAAAACCTTTGATTCACTTCGAGATGAGGACACAACAGTCACAATAGAGGCCGTTGGGAATGCTGGGGGAGGAGCATCTAGCAAGCTGAGCCAGTTAACCGACAGCGAGATTCATTCGATCAAAACGACGGAACGTGACCGGATCATGGATGAAATATCAGAAACGATTGAGTCAGTTCATGAAACTACGAACATCATTATTGACGTCGTGAATCCTCTCGAGCGGAGTTCGAGTCGGGGTGATTACCAAAATTTACTCCGTACGATCAGCGAGAAATTAATTGAAACGGACAGCCTAGGGTTGCTGCATTGTGTTCAACTCGAGTCTCCCACCCCATTTCGTGAAACTACACTTACCTTTTCGGACGTTCTGTGGGAATTAGAAGTGGTCCCCGGTCGTAAAAACTCGCTCGAGATACATTCGCGGATCCCAAAGAACAGGGGAGGAGAGGCCATCCTCGAGGATATGACCCTCGTCATTGACGGGGATACGGTCTACATCGACGATAGTAGAAACATATAGATTTTGCCTTATTTAGACGCTCGAAACAGAGTGGCTGACGGCACCGTAGAAAGGGTGGACGATAAGTAA
>CAYUWI010000078.1:0-7175 GCA_964448275.1 uncultured Gammaproteobacteria bacterium
AGGGCCGCCACGCCCGCTGACTCGATCTGACAATCCACTTCCGGTCCCAAGCGCGCTGCCAGGAGGGCAGCGGCCATCGGGCTCCGACAGATGTTTCCAGTGCAGACCATCAAGATCCGACGGAAGGGAGGGGGTTTCACAGCGCTGACCTCCACTGCCACTCGAGGAAGATGTTTGCATCGAGCTCACTATCGCGCGTGCCCGGTTCGATCCGATCGAGACTCCCTCCAACCTTTAGCCTCCCGTAATCCATTCCCCCGATCTCCAGGGGAACCCGACTCGAAAGGAAGAGCCCCAGGAGATCATCCCCATTTGGGGCCAACGGGTTTTGTCCCTCACCGTCGCGATTGAGCTCCGCATAGCGCAGTACCCCGTGCCAGGTCAAGCCGTTATTCTGGGCCAAGATCCCGCCGAGGGAGAGCATCTGGCTATCACTGTCAGCGGTGTGGGCCAAACTCCGCTCTCGGAAGCGGAAGCCACTTTGATAGACGCTGTGATTGAAGGCCACGTTGAATTCGGTCTTGCTCCGTAAGAAACGCGTCGCTGTGTCTGTCGCCTCGAGGTAGAAGCGATAGGTCCCCGCGAGGGTGGAACTCACCCCCCAAAGCTCGATCCCGGCCTGTCCAATCCACTTGGAGGGGAGGCCACCCGCCTCGTCCTCGCCCATCCACTGCGTATAGACCGCATAGGGCAAATTCCCGACCAGGGGGGAGCGCCACCGGAGATCGATACCGGCGAGCTGGTTGCCCGGATCCTCCTCTGGGTTTTCTGTATTTGACTCCCCCCGTAGGACGTCGATGAAGCTAGCGAAGTCATCAGGCCGGCCATCGCCTCCCCACTGGGCAGCTCGGGAAAGGCCAATCTCCAATTTACGAGTGGGTCGGAAGTTAAGGCGCGCCCCGATGAGCCGAGCGTCAGAGATCACCCGGTCGCCCTCCAACTGCCCTAGGAAAAAGATGAACTTCCAAGGACCGAGCCAGCGCAGTACCGGCATCTCAAACGGGTCAGACTGGTTGCGTTCGAGGGCTAGGGTCGGGACCGGGCGGGCATTATTCGACAGGATCAGGCTGCCTTGCCAGCCAGGCCCCCACCAGCGTGGCATGGTGCTCACTGAGAGCATCCAGTTCCCCAGAGCGAGTCCGGCATAGGAGTCGTCGAGGCGCAACTCTTTTCCATCGGGAGGATCCTTGACGGCGCCTACATTGAGCCGCATGGCCAGCATATCGCCCATCCAGCTGATCCCAGCCTCGAGCTCCCCCTCAGCACGCGGGGTGTCCTCGAAGGTACGCAGTTGGATGGGGTCGGCGACGGCGGAGAGCTTCGCCTTGGGCACTGACCAACCCCGAAAGGACCGACGATGGAGGGCCTTCCGCACCTGGTGAAGGGCCGTATAGTGGGCAAACCCCTGGGCCTTTCTCTGCCCACGCAGCTCAGCCGAGAGATCACCTGCAGCCAGGGGCCAGGTCGTCAGTGGGGCCCGAATATGGCCACTGTCGCTCAGGAACTGGATCTGGTGGCGCAACCGGATATTCCCGGGATAGATCCACGGACCCGCACTTGCCACTGTCGGGATTGCGAGCAAGACCAGCCAGTGGAACATATTACGCCCGGTCTTCTGTAAGATCCAGGAGACCGAGACTCCCTTGATAGCGGTTGCAGGGTCAGATTGGGAGATCGCGGTCAACATCCAGGCATCCATTCCTCCTCAGGCCACCGTTAGGGCGTCGTGCTCCCTCACCAGACCGTGCCAGTGCAAGTCTCTCACCTTGTAAGGTTCCCCAGATTGGGACGGCGCATCTCAACGCAGGCCCGATTGGCTCCAGGCGAGTCCACCGGTCAATCAGTCACCCGCAGCACGCCCGTAATAGTCCTCGAGACGCATGATGTCATCTTCGCCGAGGTAACTGCCGGTTTGGACCTCGATGAGCTCTAACGGAATCTTGCCCGGATTGGCGATGCGATGCACATGGCCGAGCGGAATATAGGTGGACTGATTCTCCGCCAGTAGGAACTCCTCATCTCCCCGAAGCACCCGGGCGGTCCCCCGCACGATGACCCAATGCTCGGCCCGGTGGAAGTGGCACTGGAGCGACAGGGTTTGTGCCGGCCGGATGGTGATCCGCTTGACCTGAAAGCGTTCCCCGGCATTGATGCACTCATAGGAGCCCCACGGGCGGTGGACTCGCCGGTGCATTACACGCTCCGCGCGGCCAAGTCCCTTCAGACGATCGACTACCTCCTTGACCTCCTGGGCTCGGGATCGGTGGGCAACGAGGACCGCATCAGCGGTCTCGATGACGACATGCTCATCGAGGCCGATGGTGGCCAGTAACCGGCTCTCCGCACGGAGATAACTGTTGCGGGTCCCCTGTGCGATCACGTCCCCTTGTAGGGTGTTGCCCTCGCTATCAGAGGCATTGACTTGGTGGAGGGTCGACCACGAACCGAGATCACTCCAGCCCGGGTCCATCGGCACCACCGCCGCAGCGTCTGTCTTCTCCATGACGGCGTAATCGATCGAATCGCTCGGACAGGCGGCAAAGGCCTCACGATCGAGGCGTAAGAAATCCAGATCACGGGTCGAAGCCTCGAATGCCGCTCGAGATGCCGCCAGGATCTCCGGGGCAAATCGCTCGAGCTCCTGGAGATAGCGGCTCGCTTGGAATAGGAAGATCCCGCTATTCCATAGGTATGTTCCGGAGGCAACGAACTCCTGGGCCAAGTCCGGGGCAGGTTTTTCGACAAAGGCCCCCACTCTATGGATCCGAGGGGGCACCATCGGTTCGTGGAAATCTTGGACCTTAATGTAACCGTAACCGGTCTCAGCGGCGGTGGGAATGATACCGAAGGTGAGCAGCTCGCCTGCCTCTGCCGAGACACTACCGGCCTTCACTGCCGTCCGGAAGGCCTCCGGAGCAGTCATCACGTGATCTGCCGGAAGGACAAGGAGGCAGGCATCTCCCATCCCATGGTATTCGGCCTCCAATGCAGAGAGAGCAGCGGCCGGGGCAGTGTTGCGCCCTTCTGGCTCCAGCAGGATAGCAGCTTCGCAATCCGCCTCGCGGAGCTGTTCGGCGACCAAGAAGCGGTGTTCGTCGTTACAGACCACAATCGGCCGGTGGAGGCCGGCCAATCCCTCCAGGCGGGCAAGGGTCTGCTGAAAGAGACTCTCCGAGTCCAAAAGGGGTAAGAACTGCTTAGGGTAGAGCTCACGTGAGAGTGGCCACAGACGTGTCCCCGAACCGCCAGAGAGCACTACAGGGATGATGGTCGGTATTGTCACAACCAAGCCCTCGTCATCGTCACGCCGTAGGTACGCGACGCGAAAGGAAATTATAAGCCATCGGGAGGGGAGTCAAGAACGGCCCCTCGCGCTCACCGACTGTTTAAGCCCGCCCCCTCCAGGACCACGACCCATGCCGAGGCGACGGGGAACACCTTGGCAGCCTTGGCTCATTATCTTGCGCTCCCTATAATAGACGAACTTCGTTAAGGTTCGTGGAAGAGGGCTTCGGAAAAAAGGGTAACAGGTTCGTTACACTCCCCCTTCCCGGATTCAGACGAGCCTTGTCGCATTGTAAAGTGTACAGTTGTACCCCAAGCGGAGGTTGGGTCGATGCAGACCGGTACGGTCAAGTGGTTCAGTGAGGCGAAGGGCTTCGGTTTCATTGCCCCAGAAGACGGCAGTGAAGATGTGTTTGTTCACTACTCGGGGATTCAGGGCGAGGGCTTTCGTTCTCTCGATAAGGGCCAAAAGGTTATGTTCAATGTGGAGCGTAGCCCTAAGGGGCTCCAGGCGAAGGATGTCACTGTGATTGAATGATTCCTGGTATCTGGGCAACTCGACCGGCTTCCAAGGCCCCGGTTTGAGCGGGGCCTTGCTTGCAGCGACGAGGCGTATCTCCCGTACCGGCTCGGCGTTGCCGAGGGGTGCGTCCCACAGTTCTGGATTGACCGAGAAGCGGATCTGGGTCGTGGCTATTCGGCCTATTCATCGCGCCGTGTGAGATTCCGAGATCGTCCTTCCTACATAGGATCTTGGTGTCTAGACCCTGCTTTCATGTCTGTCTAAGGTGGCCCAGGTCATGGTAGTAGACATGATTGGCTGCCTCGAGCGTATTGCGCATCAGGGTCGCAACGGTCATAGGCCCGACCCCTCCAGGCACCGGGCTGATCCAGGTTGCCCGCTCGCGTGCGGTCTCGAACTCCACATCACCGCATAACGAGCCATCGGGGAGACGATTGATGCCAACATCGATCACGATTGCACCCTCACGGATCCAATCCCCCCGGACTAGGTGCGGTTGACCGGCGGTTGCAACGACAATCTCCGCCTGTTGCACCTTCTCCGCGAGATTGGAGGTCGCTGTATGGCAGACAGTGATCGTGGCTCGGGCATTGAGCAGCTCGATGGCTACCGGACGACCAACAAGATTGGAGCGCCCCACGATCACAGCGTGCTTGCCGGCCAGTGGCTCCCCCGTGTACCCCAACATTCGCATCACCCCGCGTGGGGTACAGGGCCGCAGGGCAGGGCGATTGGTTAACAGGCATCCCATATTGGACGGGTGAAAGCCATCGACATCCTTAGTGAGCTCGATCCGGTCGATAACTGCCTCGGTCGAGACATGTGCGGGCAATGGGAGTTGGACTAGGATCCCATCGATCTCTGGATCCCGGTTGAAGCCATCGATTAGCTCGAGGAGTTCCCCCTCAGGGGCCTCCACATCCAGGTTGCCCGAAAAAGAACGGATCCCAAGCGACTCGCAAGTCTGACGCTTCTTCCGAACATAGAGTGTCGAGGCTGAATCGTTGCCCATTTGGACTACCGCAAGGCCAGGTGGCCGGCCATTCGTTGCAATAAAGCTCTCCACCTCCTCTTGGAGCTGCTCAAGCTCTTGGTGTGCGATCTTTTTGCCATCAAGGAGATTAGCGGTCACAAAGAACCCCCATCGAAACCCGCAGATAATGGATAAAGCAAGAAAAGGCCACACTGCTTCGATACCCTATTGTAACAAGCCGATTGGGCTAGCGGCGGCTCGGCTTCATACCCCTGTTGGTACACTGCCGGCGAAAGAGCTGGTAAGCTAAATAGTTTAAGTGTGTGTAAATGCAGTAGCCTCAAGTCGCCCAATACCGACCGAAGCGCAGGCCTCGAGTGAGGTGAATCTGTCTAATATCGCCGGAGCTGTGCTATGACCATCATGGATCTTGTAACCGCCTCGACCTTGGCACTCCTCGGCGCCGTCCTCGCCCTAGGGGTTTCAGCCCGATGGGGGCTGCGAAGTCAACGGAAGAACATGGGGACAAAGGTAACTGAATTGCCCGACTTCAATGCCTCGCAGACCGTGCTCAGCACGGAGGGGAATGCTGCCCTGGCCTTCGATGAGGGCCGGCAAAAGGTCTGCTTTACCGGTGCAGGCTCCGAAGGCATTCACGTCAAGGCACTCTCTCCCAAGGAGCTGCGCACAGTCGAACTCATCGAAGACGGCACCACAATCGCGCACACCAAGCGCAAAGCTCAGAAGAGCAATCCCCAAGCCAGTGGGACGGGACCCAACCCATCAGAAAAACCCAACAAAGATACCGCTTTAAAGAAAAAAGGGTCTTCGAGCCAACGGATCAAGCGTATCGATCTCCGTATCACCGCCTACGACCCGAAATGGCCAAGCCATGAGATCAATTTCCTCGATACCCAGCTCGATTTCAACGAGCGCGGTGTAACTCGGCGCTCCTCTGAGTATAAAGAGGCGCTCAAAGGGGCCCAGTACTGGCATACATTGCTCGGGGGACTAATCACGCAAGCAGAAGATGAGAGAGGTCACCAACCCGAGGAGGAGAGCCGAGAAGCCAGCTAATCACACGGGCAGTAGGATCACTATCGGTCAAATAGAGCAACCAGAGGTTCCAGAGTACCAAACTGGCAAACTGTTAAAGGAGACAGGTATGGAAAAAGGGAGCTTACTTGGGCAGGCACTCAGTTAGGCCAGTTTTTGGAATGATCTCACCATCTATCTGGAGTTGGCAATCCATATACTGGCCGCTCTCCAGGAGGAGAGTAAGATGGGCCCATTCAAAGCACAGCTTCTCCGTGTCGATCTCATCATTCAGGGGTTTCAGCCACCCCAAGGGGACTTCCTGCCAACCCCGTTGCACGAGGATCAATTCATACGCAACGCGCCCGAGATAGACCTCACCCTCATAGAGTTCGCCTATACCGGCAAGTTCTCTTCCCATCTCACTCCCTTCTCGTTAACCGGTCGGCAAACGGCAACAGCAGGCCCTTTACCCGTTTCTTCACTGAAACGCATCTTCTATGCCAGGCACGAGGAGACCAAGTTTAACCCCGTCTACATGCGAGTAAACTGGATCCTTGTCTGTCTATCCGGTCGCGGTTGGGTCGACGGGATGGGACGTTCTGTTAAATCCCTTGACACGCCCAAGGGGCCGTTTCGGGTGGGATTAAAGGCAAGTCAAGGCGCCTAGGGCTTTTAAGAGGCCAAAGCTAATCAAAATTGGTGTCTACTAGCCCGACAGTGTGGTGATGGAGAGGATGAGGTCAGCCAACTGGATAGGGCAGTAACAGGCCATACTACAAGGGAGACTTTGGGTAGGATCTATTGCAAGAGGAGCAGACTGCATCGCCGTTCACGATTACAACCAAAGCCAGGCAGACTACTTGCAACCCAAATTAATGAGCTACTCCAAGCAAACGGGACAAGCAACCATAGATGAAAAGGTGGTGTTGCATCCGAGCAACGAGGTATGACCCCATTCATGGCGGTATCTGAGCCACGGTTTGGATTGGGAACGGGGGGGAGGGTGTCGCAAAAACACGACATTGAAAAGAAAACTCTCGATTACTCCAAATCGATCAGTAACCGCCAAAGTAGCGTTAGTACTACGACCGCCCTACAGCCCGTGGGGGGGCTTAAAATCTATTTCGTATACATACCCTGGCCCCTAATCCCTTCTAAGCGCTCACTCGCCGCCAGCCAGGCCTCTTCCACCTCTTCCAGGGCCTTCTCTACCTGTCCCTGCTCACGGAGTAGTTCCTGCAGCTGCCCTGGAGGGGCCTCCTCGATATAGAGCGCTGGGTCGGTGAGGGCCTCCTCGAGGGCCCGCCTGCGCTCGCTGAGCCGATCCACCTCTTGCTCCAGGCGCTGCTCCTCCTG
>CAYUWI010000079.1:0-7088 GCA_964448275.1 uncultured Gammaproteobacteria bacterium
CCCTTCGAACTCCGCCTCGCCACCGAAGTGTGTCCCCCCAAAACCGGCACCACCTGCAAAGGTGGTCTTTTGAAAGATTCCCTCTTCCGTGAAGATTGCCTCCTCAAACTCCACGTGGTCTTGGAAGGAGGCCTGACCGAAATCTATAGGGCCAACAAAAGTGGCGCCGGGTATGAGGAGTGCAGCGGAAAAGACATAGTCTCTTAAGTCGAGTGGGCCACACTGGAGGTCCGGTAATACAAAGGGTAGGCGTTGGCGGTTCTGGGCGTTTGCGGTGTTCCATGCATCAAGTAGTACCCGTAAGGAATTAGCCTGGAGGGCACATCGGTGCTCAATCGGCCAGTCAGTGCGGTCGATGGGAGCCCGAGCGGGAGGTGCATGGAAGAGGCACCAATAGCGCGGCACCTCAACGGTGCCAAAGTTAGCCACCTCATCGAGCCAGCAATGGTCACTCCCGTCACTGCGATACGCCGAAAGGGCAGCGAACAGGTCATGTCGATATTGGCACCGGGGCATAACCCCAAGCTCCCAAGGCTTCGGTGTATAAGGGTTCCCTCTAAAGAACTGAGTACTTTGGTGAGGACGTTGGCTTCTCTACACAATAGATAGCCTATGGGAAGTCAAGTGCCTGAGCCAACCCATTCAATCTTTCCAGGAAGCTTTGGTTGGCCAACTTGTAGCCACAAGAATGCGGCAATATATGAGGGATGGACAGGAAAGTAGAAGAGACTATTGTGTATGGAGTAGGTAGTGAAGAGACGAGATTTTGCTATCCGCTTCGGTCAGCAACCGGGTCATTGATGGAGCTCGCTTCACTGCTGCCCGCGCTGACGAGGCCCTCTGACAGACCCAAGGAGCTGTTATTGCCAGGAGCCAATAGGCAAGACAGCAATCGGATGAAGAGGGGATGAGCAGTTACGAAATCGAGGTAAGCACTCAACCCAGGGTCGGTTATAGACCCTGCGGTGGCTCGAGTCAGGGAGGTCAGTAGAGGGAGCAGCCTGTTGTAGCTGCAATCTTAAAAACGAGCTAGACTGCTACACCGGTTTTTTCGAGGAGATGGTGCGCTACCCAAAGCGACCTACCGTCAATGGGTCTGAGTTTAAGATACCTAAACCTGCACCTTTTGCCCCACTGCGTGTAGGAGGGCACGTACATCTCGTGGATTCCCCTGAGTTATTAAAGGACGCGGCACATCTGCTGCCTGCTTGATAGGCTGACCATTGATCTCGAGTGTGCCTTGAACGGGCACCCCCTTGTTATCGACCTCAACACTGACTTGATATCCAACTAGCTCTTTATAGACGCGGCGCATGCTCGATTCCGATTACCTTAAAATGTATAGCTGTTTTCGGCCGGAGTGGCTACCCTGCAGGTTCAGTTAGAAATCTTTAATATACCATTTTCTTTCCCCAGCTTGCTAGATTGTGGGAGCTTGTGCTCCTGGTTGAGATCTTGGATATGAATCCAATTCGAGATACGGGGGTAGCCAGGTTCTACATTTGGTGACGCAGCCTAATATGCTAGGCAAACTGGGACCCATACTATAACAGTGGACAGCGATATTTTTGGTGGCTGTGAGCTGCCTTGATCTCGAAACGCCGTTGGGGAACGGATACGGTGTCAACTGGCCCAGCAGCCTGTAATGGAGGGATCCTATGTCGAGGATGTTTACTTTTGTTGGTGGTACCACGGGTGATTGGAAGATCGTCAGCATGGAGACCGTGACTGGCGCCCCTTGGGAAGAGGCCGATCGCCTCCAAGTCTTCAACCGCAATCTGGCAACCTTGCCCGAGGGAGGGAACTGGATGTTACACGGTTCTATCAGTAATCAACGCTATACTACACGCCGGGAGCGCGAGCAGCTGGCACTCCGAGAACCAGGGCTCGGACGCCCAGAAGCAAGCTGTGCGGCCCTCATCCTGCTTCGCAAGAATGAAACTTGGTGGGAACTTGCCCAAGATGAACGGCGGGAGATATTCGAGGGACGCTCCTTTCACATCCAGCTCGGGATGCGCCATCTCCCTGCAATCGCTCGCCAGCTTTATCACAGTCGTGATCTCGATGAACCCTTTGATTTTCTCACTTGGTTCGAGTACTCGCCTGCAGATATAGATGAGTTCGATGAACTCCTCGTTACCCTCCGTGAGACAGAGGAGTGGGCCTACGTAGACCGTGAAATCGACATTCGTCTCACTCGGTAGGTCTTTCGAAGAGTCATCCCTATGGTGCTCCTCACCTAATCTCAGCATCGCCTTGATGAGGGTTGAGCTTATGATTTGCAGTCTAAACTTACATAGAGCAGGGTGGTGTCAGGGAGACAGGTAGTGACTAGCAACGGGAGCTACTCGATGAGACCTCAGTGGTCCCCTTTTGGAAATTATTGAACGAAGGCAAACAGGGTATCCCGTGGGTGGTAGCACCTGGCGGGTATAGATAGCCACTGAGAGCATCCTCCCGTTACCTCCCAGAGACGGAAGGGGAGGAAGAGTGACACGGCATCCTTTCCGGACAATGCCCGACTTTGTTACATAGCCCGCCTTGTGTTGTCCCTTTGAAGGGGCATCCTGTTCATTTGATCAAGCTCTTGCCCTAGAGACAATCTGCCCCCCCCTATCTGTCCATTGCCTTCCTAGATGGGTTTCAAGGAGACTGTTCTCCAGATCTCAACTATTCGGAGAAGGGCATCCTACCGAATGGTAAAGGTATCCTATGTCATATTGAAGAGGCGATGAGGCCACTGGATACCGGCAGACGGGATGGTTAACCTACGGGGCTTGCCGGAAGGGGTTCACTCACCGGTCGAGAGGGAGACTTCAAAGGCGTTCCTTCGAGATAGACACGGTGGAGTCGTCAGGGCTTGCCGGGGGCAATAGATTCCATGAAACAGCCAAACTACTATGAAGTCCTTGGGGTCGACTACGATGCTTCCCAAGAGGCCATCAGGAGGGCCTATCGGCGACTCGCTGTGAAGTATCATCCGGATCATAATCCGGGAGATAAGGAGGCCGAAGGGAGGCTTAAAGAGGTTAAAAGGGCCTACGAGGTCTTGTCTAATCCGCAGAGGCGGGCCACGTTTGATCAGGATGTTAGCGCTAGCCCGGACAGGGAGGCTAGAGGGGGCAGCAGGAATCTCTGGGGCCTTTGTCCGTACTGCGGAGAACGGCTAGCTCAGGACACAAAGGCATGCAAATGGTGTGGCAACCCATTTTATGGCCCTTTTTCCTACTATAATGAAGACACGAATATTTCATCCCGTAAGCGGTATCCCCCCCGTTCTGGGAGGCGGAGAAGGGGTCTCTACTCTTCCAGACACCTTTCCTCAATACCTTGGCCTCTGAGGCCTTTGGCTGCCTTGATTGCGTGGATGGTGCTCCTTGTCGTTGCTGCCTTGTACGGGATTGTCTGGATTGTCTGGGGATATGGAATAGTATGGCTGTTGAGCTGGCTTTTCTAAGACGGTATTGAGGGTCTTGAGATCGATGGAGAGGAGACCACCCGCCCATCATGCATCTTCCTAAATCGCTTGTCCGCTTACGGATTGATTGCCACTTTCTCCGGATTGTGCCCATGGAGCTGCTTGAAGTACCGATGGCGGGTTGCCCTAGGGTAGAGGAGGTGGGTTAGCCTAAGTTGATGGTAGAAAATAACCATATCTATCCATCTTTATAGGTGAACAAATATCTCTGTCGAGGCTTCTAATTTTTCGGGGTATGGCCAAGACAAGGAAGGACACATGGGAGATACTACAGGTTCCCTACTGAACCGCTATAGGCGGCAGGCTTAAACACCAACACTGGCCCGGTGGGAGTTCCCAGCGGTACCTCGGTTAAAGCCTCCGGGCCAGTGTCTCACCTAACCCTTCAAAGGAGCCTGCCTTAACGTGGTTGCGTTTCCTAACTTCCCCTTGTCCTTCGGCCCTTCGAAGATCACACTCCTCTTGTATACTGTCCCGAAGCAATTCGACCCTGCCCACTGATCCCAAATACATTTCGCGTTGATTACCTCACTCGGCTGGTTCGAGTTGTGGGTCGTCTATTCTGAACCTCGAGGTACCTACCGCTTGACGAGATAAGCATAACCTCAAGCTTCCCCAAGCGCCTCTAGTAGCATATGCTACGACTACCCCCGACCGCAGGTCGACAGGACCGTCTGGCTGACTAATGCGATGAGGAGATTTCAAAAAACGTCCCACCTAGGACAATTCAATCTTGTTACTTTCCACACTCTCATTCTCATTCGCATGGACACCGTAGACTCCTCCCTTGACAGGAAGGAAAGTAGTGGGATAGTTTCGCTTAATCAGCTACTTCCCTTGACATCACCTCGCTTCAAATAGGGGTGTATAATCATGAGACAACTAAGACGGTTAAAAGTCCTCTTTTTATGTGCTTTCACGATCACTGTAACGGGGCTGTTTGTCAGCCCGACACAAGCCTACGGGGGGGATGACCTATGGAACGCCCTCGTCGGCGGTGATCCCGATCTCTATGTCCGTTATCGGTACGAATTTGTAAATGATGATGCCAATCCGCTCAATGCCCATGCCAATACGGTTCGTACGGCATTAGGCTATCGGACCGGGTCCTTCCACGGCTTCAAGGCCTACTGGCAGCTCGAGGATGTCAGGACCTTGGGGGCGGGCAAATTCAACAACACTATTCCGGGGGATGAGACAACCCGGCCTCGCCCCGTGGTTGCCGACCCCGATAATACCGAGGTCAACCAGGCCTACCTCAGCTATCACGGAATCCAGGACACAACACTGAAGCTTGGCCGCCAGCAGATCATCGATCGGACGACGTCTACGGACCTCCTCTTAACCGAGCTTGCTGCCCACCGCTTTATCGGGAATGTCGTGTGGCGGCAGAACTTTCAAACTTTCGACGCCTTTCAGATACAAAATGAGTTCTTGCCCAACACCAATTTGCGCTACGCTTTCCTCTGGAACGTTAACCGCATCTTCAGCGAGAGGCACCCTAATCCACGCTTGAGCAACACCCCGATGAAGGGCCACCTCCTGAATATCAAGAGTGAGGGTGTGAACCTGGGAGGGTTCAAGACCAACCTGGAAGGCTACGCGTACCTTCTTAACAACGAACTCAGTAATTCTGCCGGCGGAGGCGGACCATTCACGAAGAATGACTCCACGAAGACCTTCGGTGGCCGCATCTACGGTGCCCAGCCAGTGAGTCCCAATTTCGATATCCTTTATGAGGGGGAGTACGCCAACCAGAGCTCCTTTGCTGATGGCGCGGGCAACAATGCCGATTACTTCCACATCAATGGCGGGTTCCAAATCAAGCCAGGGGCTTCGTATCTAAACAGGCTGATAGCGTTGGCCAATTTTGAGGTCTTGGATAGTAACAACGGGGGCTACGGTTTCCAGACCCAACTGGCGACCGCGCACGCCTTCCAAGGCTGGGCTGACCAGTTTCTGGTCACCCCTGATGCTGGGATTCGGGATCTGTACTGGCTCTTGAAAGGCAAGGGGATCTTTGGGGCTAACTTTAGGATGCACTACCATCGGTTTAACGCGGATGAGGGCGGCTTCACCTATGGCCGCGAATTCGATTTCCAGGTCAGCTATCCCTTATTTAACCATTACACATTCGCACTGAAATCTGCCCACTATTTCGCGGATGACGGAGTCCAGAACGTGGGAAGGCTTGGGCCGGCGGGCCGGGATACAACCAAATTCTGGGCATTCGTGACAACCAAGTTCTAATAAATTCAGTAGCATAAGGGGGGTCAGGGCCAACCAATAATCTGCGGATCCGCAGCAAGGCCCTGACTCCAGGTTGCTCTATATCAGTTCTCGGAGTCCTCTTCCCTTCCCCCTACCCCCACCTAATTCACGAGGGTAAAGCACAAACTTGGCAAATTTTGGCTCTTCTCCCGGGTTGAGCGGATACAACTCCTTGATATGGCGTTCACCCAAATGGGTGAAGAAGGGAGCTCAAGATAGGTGGCGATTTTCCTTTTCCAACAGGAAATTACGCTGCTTCTGGTGCATCCCATGAATTAGGTGGGCTACCAGGAAGCTATTCCAGACACCACATAAGACACAGTTGCTAGCTGTAGGCCACCCCCTAACCCAGCCCCTTCACTAGGCGGTCACCTTTCATTCTCCTTTGCTCAACACCAGTCTACCTCTCCTGACACCACGATTTGTCCTCTTCTTTGCTGTTATCTCGCGTATAACCCTTAGAATCGCCCCCTGGCGTCAACTCTCTTGCACCAACCCCTCCAAGGATCGCTTGCCGATAACAGATATTTAACAAATATGTAATGAAGATTAGGCAGTCTCCTGCCACTGAGCAAGCTTGAACATCCAGTTGCCCTCAAGCTTTGACTGGAGTGGAGAGGAGACCTGCATTGTTGATGCGAGATTTGAAAGGTTTTTTTTGTCTGATCTCGGTGATGTTTGGGGGGATTTTGACGGTTCTGCCTGGGCAGGGTCAGGCAGCCTCCTTAGGGGAGACCTTGTATAAGAAAGGTGTCTTGACCAAGGAGGAACTCGAGGAGCTCAGGGCGGAAGAACAAGGGGAGACAAAAAAACAGGCGAAAGAGGAAAAACAGTGTAGAGAAGAGCTGTCGGTCAATGTGAAATACGACAAACCAGGGTTTATTATTTCCACCGAGGATGGCAATTGGAAGACACGGCTCCGCTGGCGCCTGCAGAGCCGGTACAGCTATCCGACCAACTCAGACCCTCGGACCTTCCAGGATTTCAAAGGCTTTGACGCCAATCCCGAAAGCTCCTTCGAACTCCGCCGGGCTCGGATGAAGATAGGAGGCCATGGCTACAGGCCCTGGCTCAAATACTACTTCGAGGTCGATTTGCAGCCGGGCCGCGATTTCGATGATTCGCCGGCCGATGCCTCGACTCGGCTGATCACATGGCGGATCGAGCTCGAGAAGTACAAGGCCTTCAGCCTGCGGGTAGGCCAATGGAAGATCAACTACAACCGTGAGCGGGTCGATTCCTCGGGAAAACAGCAGTTCGTAGAGCGCTCGATTGTCAACCGAATCTTTACCATCGACCGCCAGGCCGGTGCCCAGCTCTACGGCCATCTGTTTCCAGG
>CAYUWI010000080.1:0-7027 GCA_964448275.1 uncultured Gammaproteobacteria bacterium
AGAGGAGGCACTGAAATCCACGGTCTCCCCCTCAAGGAGGTTGTTCTGGGCATCCTTGACCAACGCGGTGATGGTGACCTCCTCGGAACCGTCCGAGGCCAGCGTCGACTTGCTCGTCATGAGGTTCAACCCTGCCGCGTTCTTACCACCATCTTCCTCCTTAACACTACCGCAGCCAGCCACAAGGCCTAGTAATGTACCGAGCAGTAATAACCTTACCGCACCCTTGATGAGGTCAATACGCGTCGAAACCCCGTGTCCCACACCACCCTTCTGCATTGTCCTCTCTAGCCTTGGAGGATACGACCCTACTCTGAAGCCACCCCCTCGAAATTTGAACGCGTCTGTTCGAGGATCCGCGGTGTCAAGAAGATGAGTAGCTCTGTCTTCTCGGTAGTAAAATTGGTCGCTCGAAAGAGCCATCCAAGTACAGGGATCGAACGGAGGAACGGGATTCCAGTCTGATCTCTGCGTCGACTCCGATCGAAGATCCCTCCGATAACCACTGTCTCGCCGTCGTCCACTAGGACCTGGGTCGTCACCTCCTCGGTATTGATCGCAGGACCGGCAACCGTGTCCTGTCCCCGACTGTCATTACTCGCTTTGACATCCATGATGATGCGGCCATCGGGGGTAATCTGGGGAGTAACATTCAAGCTCAAGACCGCCTTCTTGAAGGAGACATCAGTGGCACCACTGGAGGTCTGGCTCTGGAAGGGGATCTCCTCTCCCTGTTCGATTATGGCCTCTTGCTGATTGCCGGTGATGACACGAGGACTGGAGATTATCTTGCCATTGCCTTCTGCCTCGATGGCCGAGAGCTCGAGATCCAGGGTCAAGTCGTTGGCCACCTCTCCTAAGCGGAGTCCCAAGGTAGACGGGTTTCCCAGTCCGGCCCCGGCTGCTGGGAGATCAACAGCGAGGGCAGAGGTGCCGGCCTGAGCCCCTGCTAGATCCCCGGAGAGCTGGATTGTATGGGGAAACTCCTTGGCCGTCTTGGCCTGAAATTGCCCACCCCAGCGGACACCGAGATTGCGTTCGAAGTTTGTGTCGACCTTCACGATCCGGGCTTTGATCATAACCTGCTTGATCGGGCGATCTAGCTTCTCCACCAAGGCCTCAATACGCTGAAGCTGTTTCGGAATTTCCCGGACGAGTAGGGTGTTGGTTCGAGTATCCACACTAATACTGCCTCGGGAAGAGAGTAATCCTCCCTCTTTGTTGGCCTGGCTCATCAAGAGCTGCTTGAGCTCCGCGGCCTTGGCGTAGTTGACCTGGATTAGTTTGGTTTGGAGGGGAACTAGTTGCTGTTGGCTCAACTGAGCCTTCAATTTGGCCTTTCGCTGCTGTCGCAAGACAGCCTGTGGGGCAACCCGAATCACATTACCCCGCCGAACCATTCCCAGCCCTTGAGTATCGAGGATCAGATCAAGCGCTTGATCCCAAGGGACGTTCTGGAGCCGCATGGTCAGATTGCCACCGACCTCGTCGCTGGCAATGATGTTCAATTCCGCAAACTCTGCGAGGATCTTGAGGGCCTGACGGACAGCGATATCCTGGAAATTCAGGCTAAGTGGCTCGCCTTCATAGGGCGTACCCGGACGGGCCTGGGTATCACCGGGGGCGGTCTCTTTTTGGGCTACATCCAGAATCACCCGGCTGTCGAGCTGGTAGGCAGTCGGTCGCAAGGGGCTTGTTCCTGAGGCAACTACCCGCACAGCATTGTCCCTTTGGTAGAGGTCAACGGACTCGACCGCAGTACCAAAGTCAGTGACCACGAGGCGCTTTTCCAGCTCGGGATCAAGGTGGGCATGAGGAAGATCCATAATGACCTTGCCTGCCTCGCGATGCAGCTGGATTGCAGCCCCTGGCCGATCCAGTTTGAGCTTGATACGACCCGTGTCGTGATCGGGGCCAACGGTGAAGTCCACCCCTGTGACAGTGGGACGAGACTGCCCCTCTGGGGAGGTTTGCAAGTTGATATCGACCCCATCCGGGGTCGACTTCACGGTGTGATGGATTGACTGCCCTTGGAGGTCCACAACGGCACGGAGCCGATCTTTGTGTTCCCCGAAACGGAGGCGCTCGATCCAGGGCTGCTCAGGGGTATAGGTTGACTGTGCTAGCGCACTCTTTACCCTGTAGAGGTCCACGACAAGCCGGGGCGGCTCCCCAATTCGGAAGCCCTGAAGGCGCGCAACGGGAGCACTCGTCTTGAGGCGGAGGGTGACTTTGCCTTCTGCCCTTTCGATGAGCCGATAATCCTGTAGCGTTACTGCACCACCGTCCGCTGTATCGGTGTCAGCCGTCTGGCCTTCAGCCTCCTGCGGCTTGAGAACGATATTCAGGGTTGTCCCTTGCCGAACTGCTTGGGCCGAGATAGGGCGCTTCAGTCGGAGCTCAAGGCGTGGTGGGGAACCCTTTTCCCCTGGATTGATCCGAAGCTGTTGGACGAACCCAGTCGCAGTGGGACCATCAAGTGCCTGGTGGGAGAGGCTGGCATTTGGGAGCTCCACGATCACCCGCGCAGGGTCGTGCAAGGAGCTCAAGTGGTAGTCTAATTCTGAATCTGCCACAACCCGTAAGCCGATCTGGGCGTCTTCCCTATATAATTCGACGCTATTGACCTGAATAGCTCCTTGGGCCCACCCCGAGTAGAGCAGGAGCATAGCGAATAGGGTGGGGTAGAGCAGCCTCTGGATCCGCATAGGGCCCATACGCTCTTTGTCAACTCTCTTGAGGTGTGAGGGCCACAGTGCGTCGTCGGATCTTCCAACGCCCCTCGCTGCGCGGCACGATCTCCCGGAGGGCCATACCTTCTGCTTCGATCCTCTCGATTCGCCCGTTGTGTTGGCCCATATAATCGCCTTCACGGAGCCGATAGATAATTCCGTCGGGGGCCTTGATGAAGGCGCGCCACTCTCCGGTACTCTCTTTCATTGTCCCGACTAGCTCGAGGTCGCCGAGATTATATTGCTCAAGAGGATCCCGCGGGCGGTCGGGATCAGGTCGAGGACCGGTATACATGGGACCAGTCTTTTCTTTGGGTGTGGGAGCAGTGAGCCTCTCAAAGGGGGACCGATCGAGATCGTCGAACTGCACTGCTAGGGCTTGAGCCGGCTCGGGTAAAGGGGCGAGTTCAACTTGGTCGCTCCCCTTAGGTGGGGAGAGTCGGCCAGTAACCTCCCTTAGATCCTCCAGCGGATCCTCGTGGCTACTGCAACCAACCAAGAAGAAGATGAAGAGCTTAAGCGAAACAATCCCTCCCCTTGGCAAAGAACGCATAATTACCTGTCCCCACTCTTGGAACGATTGCCGGAAAGGGTCAAGGTTTCATTTTGCCCAAGTCACGGAAGGTCTTTGCAATGCCCTTCATGAGCAGGTGATCGGATCCCCTTTGCCGTCGCACCAGCACTTGTTCGAAATTCACAATGCGGGGGAGGGTGGCTGTGGCCGCTAAGAAACGGCCTAGGGCGTTATAGCTGCCGCGCACCTCAAGCTCGACTGGTACTTCGGCATAGAAGTTCCGGGTCTTTTCCGGTTTGGGCCGGAAGACCTCGAAAACCAAGCCTTCCGCCCGACCTGCGCGGGTCACCTCGTCAAGTAGACTAGCGACTTCGGAACGCCCGGGCAATTGTTTTAGGGCCTCACGCATTCGGTTTTGGATCTCTTGGAACTGGGCACGAAGAGCCGCCAGTTTGGCAACTTGACTCTTCTTTTTTATATATCGAACCTTCAACCGCTCGATTCGACTTTCCAGCTTCTCTACCCTCTCCCGGTGGGGGAGAAAGACAAACTGCCAAAAGAGTCCCCCAAGGAGGGCCGTCACGACGATTAGAGCTAAAGCTTTTGCCCAATCCGGGGCATATAAGAGATTGTCAAGCCTGATCTCCCGTATCTGCAAAGCCATATGATCGATCCTACTCCTTGCGTTTTAGGGAATGTTACTGCCCTTTTTTCCCCTTGACTTTGGACCCCTCCATGCTGGCTTGCATACGAAACGCCTTGAGTTCTTGGTCTCCTGCACGCTCGATAGTGATTATGGCCAACTCGGGATCATCGAGCAGCTGCGTTGCCCCTAAATCTCGCATAAAGTTCGAGATCGCCTGATTGGAACGTGCCCGACCTTCGAAGTGAAGCCCTCCGGGGACCTGTTCCATGCGCTTAAGAGAGACAGTCTTGGGCACTGCGCGCCCCACAGTCTGTAATATCCGGACCGCCTGGCCTCGATTCTGCTGCAGCCTCTGGATCAATTCGAGCTTTTTCCTCAGGACAGCGCGTTTTTCTTCAATCTCTTTGACCTTGCCAAGCCGTTTACGAAGCTTGGCGAGTTCGCTTTGCATATATTCCACCCCCGCACGGTAGTCTTGCTCCACCTGCTGCAAGCGGTGGTAACCTATCCCCACTAACAGGACCACTAGTACTAGAAAGATCCCTCCACCGATAAGATCACGGCGAACCTGAATCTTCCGGCGGATTTGGCGATAGGGTAGGAGGTTTATGTGGATCACCGGTGCCTACATGCTCCGTACAGATTGACCCTAGCTGGTTGTGGCGAGCCCTTTAGCCTTAGCGATTAGCGACGTAGCTCGACGCCCGGACACCTACCAAGTGCCATAGATCGTCCCTTGGCATCGCTTAACCAATAACTGTCCTGCTTAGCCAATGGGGACTGGCGATATTTATGGATCGAAGTTGCGTAAGGCCAAACCGGTGGCGACCATTAGACGGGGGCCTACTGTCTTCGACGGTGTATGGGATACTTGACTAGCAAACCGCATTCCAGTGAAAGGGTCAGCAACGACTGCCTCAATACCGAGTTGATCCCGGGTCGCTTCGACGATTCCTGGAAGCAGGGCACATCCCCCCGAGAGCACTACCCAGTCGATTGGATGCCTCGGATGGTTGGTGGTATAGAAGTCCAGACTACGTCCTATTTCGGTCACCAAGTTCGTTAGGAATGGCGCCACGACTGTCTCTTGAGAGTCTGCAGATAGCTCTCCCTGCATCAACTTCTGCCGGGCATCTTGGGGTGTCCAGCCGTACGATCCAGCCAACGACTCGGTGAGCTGATGTCCCCCGAAGTAATGGTCCCGCATCATGATTGATTGGCCACGATGGAGGATATTGATATTCGTCATATGCTCCCCGATATCGAATAATCCCACCGTCTGTTCGAAATAATTGGCTGGGGCGTAACGTTCGAAGGCGTTCTCCACTGCGAAGGGCGCGACATCGATGACCGAAGCCTTTAACCCTGCGGCCTCTAGAGTCCTTAGGTGGCCCTCTACAACCTCCCGTTTACACGCCACTAACAAGGCCTCCACCAAGTTTTCCGGATCCTCGGAATAGGGACCAAGTATCTGGTAGTCTAAGAACATTGACTCGATCCCAGCTGGCAGATGATGGCTCGCCTCCAACTCTACTTGGGCTTGCTGTTGGAGTTCGTCCAGGCCAGCTGGAATGGCGATCTTCTTGGTGATCACGGCGGCCCCAGAGACACTAGCAGCGACTTCACGACGCCGTGTTCGCAAGCGCTTGCGAGCCCGTGTAATGGCGGCTGTCGCGGTTGTTCGATCGGCCTCGCCGCCAGCCATTTCAGGCGGTAACGGTTCGATAGCGTAGCCTCGTAGCCTGTAACTACGGCCGCGTCGGTCGAGCTCGACCGCTTTGACAGAGGTGGTGGCCAAGTCAAGGCCAAATAGAGGCTTATTGCGCAGTTTGGTCATTGGTGATTCCACCCCTTTTGTTGTTCCTACTCGAGCTACGGGAATTGGCTTGTATTTATGAGGGCTTTTCTGAAACGGAGCCTGATTGTGGTGGGGATCTGCGGGCTTCTGGGAGTGGTCACACTCGGGGCAGGGGCTCTCTGGCTTGCCTTCACCCTCCCTTCGGTGAAAACCTTAGTCCACTACCGCCCCGATGTCCCCATGCGGATCTACACCGCCCAGGGTGAATTGATCGGCGAGCATGGCCCCCAACGGCGCCTCCCCTTGCCCTTAGAGGAAATTCCCACACGATTGAAAAACGCCTTCCTTGCCGCTGAGGACGCCAGTTTCTTCGATCATCCCGGGATCGATTTCTTCGGGATTATACGGGCGCTGATCGCCGATATTAAGGCGGGGGCCTTCGTCCAAGGGGGAAGCACCATCACGCAACAGGTTGCTCGAACCTTCTTCCTAAGTCGCGAGCGCACGGTCATGCGCAAATTGCGCGAGGCGATTCTGACCTTCCAAATCGAGGGCCTGTTGACCAAAGAGAAGATCCTCTCGCTCTATCTCAACCAGATCTATCTTGGGAATGGGGCCTACGGGGTGGAGGCAGCTGCCCAGAATTACTATGGCCACTCGGTCCATGCCCTCTCGTTGGCCGAGGCCGCAATGTTGGCAGGCCTGCCGAAGGCCCCGGCCCTCTATAACCCAGTCAGGCACCCTAATCTGGCCAAGCAACGCCGCGACTATGTACTCCACCAGATCCAGGACTTGTCCATGGCAGAGCCGGCTGCCATCAAGGAGGCCTTGGCGACTCCGATCCACGCGGCGCGCCACAAGCCCGTGGCGAAGCCTGCGCCGTGGATCTCTAGAGAGGTACGTCGTCGGATGGTGGCCCACTTTGGGACCCAACGGGCCTACACAGCCGGACTCCGGGTCTTTACCGGGGTGGATCGAGGCCTTCAAATGGCCGCGCGTGAGGCCCTACAACAAGGGCTCCTTGCCTATACCCAGCGTCATGGATTCCGAGGTCCCGAGGCCCATATCGATCTAGAGGAGGTGGGCAGCCGAGAAGTCGCCCTTCGGGCACTGAAGCGGTATCAGCGTGTCGGGCCACTGTGGCCTGCACTTGTGCTTGAGCTCGGGGAGCGCCAGGCCCACGTTCTGCTTCCAAAAGGGACCGAGGTAACCCTCCCTTGGCACGGTTTGAAGTGGGCCCGCCCCTACAAGTCCGCCACAGCCCGGGGCCCAAGGCCGCAAGAGGCAGCGGACATCTTGGATCCAGGGGATATTGTCCGGGTACAGAGGCATGACGG
>CAYUWI010000081.1:0-6890 GCA_964448275.1 uncultured Gammaproteobacteria bacterium
GGGCACGCGGGGAACCGGAGCAGACCAGCACCCAGACGCCCGGGAAATGCAACCAGGTCTGCTGTTAGCGGCTGGCTTGATCACCGGTGAGGCACTAACAGGGATCGGGCTGGCGGCCCTGATCGTCGCTACCGGCACTGCTGAGATACTTACCCTCCCTGCACTCCCTCAGGGAGAGGCCCTGGGGCTCTTGGTACTCCTTGGCCTGGCCGCTTGGTTGGCTTATCTCGGACGACATGGCCCCGCCTGACCCCCTATACCAAGAAGGGCTCTTGTGCAGGATCTAGTCCCATTCGGTCAAGTTCTTGCGTGCATCCTGGACGAACGGCGACCAACGGATCAGAGTGACAATAGCCCGATTCAACGCCGACACGGGAAACGGCAGGGGCCGCAAGACATCCATGAAGAGCACCACGCGCATACCCTCAGTATCGTTCCACACCTCGTGCTGATAGGTATCGTCGAAGATCAGGCTCTTCCCCTCCTCCCAGGAGGCGATCTTCTCTCCGACCCGGATCCGGCACGCACTTCGGGGCTCCGGAACGATGAGGCCCAAGTGGTAGCGCACCACGCCCTTGTAGGGACCGCGATGGGCCGGGATATGCTTGCCGGGCGAGAGAATCGAGAAAAAGGCCGTTTGCATCCCGGGAACGGTCTCAATCAAGCGGGTTGTGACCGGGCACCGCGCGCAGTTATTGTCGACCTTGTAGCCGTAACCGTAGAGGAAGAAGGTCTTCCAGTGGTCATCCTGGGTCAGAGAGGCTTGGTCTCGGGAGACTTCCTGGAAGTTTGGAAGTCGATCCCTCTCCTTGAGCACCTCCTCCAGCTCCTTTCGGATCGCCCACCAGTTGGCTTCCAGCTCCGCAGCCCATGGGAAATCACGGCGATCGAAGATAGCCGGTTCTCCAAGCGGGGAAAACCGGGCGATCAAGCGTTCGAGGCGCTTGATAACCTTGAGGCCAACAGCGATTGTCAGACGGTGTTTTCGCTTGCCCTTCGGGTGAAGGGACTGCTCAGATGCCATGGATAGGGACTGCTTTCATTGCTTTGGGGACACTACCCCTCAGAACCAGATTCTAGGATACTCCTTGCCGAGCTATCTCCTTGAATGATCGGCCGCAGTTCGTCAAAGGCGGCGAGGATCGTGTCGATCTGTTCTGGTCGGTGGGCAGCACTGGCACTCAACCGCACCAAGGCGGTATTTCCCGGGGTAGCCGGCGGAAACATCAGATTCACATACACACCGCGCTCCAGAAGACCACGCCAAAACTCCAAAGCCTGCTCCTTGCTCCCGAGCAGGGCAGAGACCACCGGACTCGGCTCTGGACCGAGTGTATAGCCCAATTCGCTGAGACCATGATAGAGCTGATAGGCATTTGACCAAAGATCTTGGCGCAGGGAAGGCCGGCTACGCAGGATCCGGAGGGCAGCTCGGGTGGAAGCAATCACTGAAGGGGACGGGGAAGCAGTAAACACATAGGGACGGCTGACATAACGAATCAGGTCCAGCTCCGACCATTCGCTGACACAAAATCCCCCGGTCGTTCCTAGGCTCTTACTAAAGGTACCAACGAAGAGATCGACATCATCCATAACCTGATCTACCTCAGCAAGGCCCCGACCTCCTTCCCCGAGTACCCCCAGTGAATGGGCCTCATCGACTAGGAGATAGCTCCCATGGCGGCGTTTCACTGCGGCGATCTCCCCCAATGGTGCACAGTCACCCAGCATACTGTAGAGGCCCTCCACCACAATCAACGCATTACTTGCCTGCTCACCCAAACGGCCCAAGCGCTTGTCCAGATCAGAGACATTATTATGGCGAAAACGCACCACCTCAGCCCCGCTCAAGCGGCAACCATCATAGAGGCTCGCATGACAGTCTGCATCCAGAAGCACAACATCTCCGGGTCCAACTAAGGCGGTCAAGATACCGAGGTTGGCGAGATAGCCCGTAGAGTAGACAACGGCGGTGCGGCAACCATAGAATGCCGCCAACTCCTCCTCCAGGGCGAGATGCTCGGAAAAGGAACCGTTGGCCATGCGCGAGCCGGTTGTCCCGGTCCCCGCCTCCTGCACCGCGGCTTGGGCTGCTGCGATGCACTCGGGATCGCATGTCAGCCCAAGATAGTTGTTCGTGCCAGCGAGAATGGTGCGACGGCCATTGATCTCCGCTTCTGTGGCGGAGATAAGGCGTTCAGTGACTACATTGAAGGGATCGACGCCGCTAGCGAGCAGAGCCTCGCGATCGGCGGCGAGCTGTTGGAATTTGTCGAATAGGGCCATTCAAGATGCCAATCAGTCGGTGATTAATCGGTCACTCGTCTCGCCCCCAATACCCAAACAAGGGCAAGGGATCCCCTACCGCTTTACTCCCTATCATCCCCTGGGTTGGAGTCCGAGGTTCCCTGAGGCAAGGTCTCGGTCAGCCGCTGGACGTAGAGAGCTAGCTCCCGCACAGTGGAGATATCCGGCAAGACATTCAAGGGAATGGAGAGGTCGAATCGATCCTCGATCTCGAGCAGGAGATCCATAGCAGCCATTGAGTCCAACCCGAGGTCCGCCACCAGACGGCTCTCTTCAGTGATCGGCTGATTGGAGCGGGCAAAGGGGGCTAGGACCTCACGGACCTGTTCCAGGATCGCCTCATAGGCTTGCATAAGGCCTCCTTCCCCAGTGTATAGGGTATACCGCGACCTCAGCGGTTCCCCCAACCAAGGGTCCGTTGTAACCCTTCCTCCAAAGCCACACACGGCCTCCAATCGAGGAGGTGATCCAAGGCGGTGTTGTGACATACCCAATCGGGATGGGTCAGTTCCCTCACCTTCCCCGGGGTCAGCATTGGGGTATACCCGAACAGTTGGGCCGTATATCGGTTGAGATATGCCAGACTGTAGAGCACAGATTCAGGTACAGGGAAACGATACACTCGCTTGCCCCGCAGCTGGGCGACCGTATCGACTACATCAAACCAGCTATACCCTCCTGGGCGACCGTCGTGGAGCTCAAATACCTGACTCTCCCCCCCACCACGCTCTAGCCATTGGACCACAGCTGCGGCGAGGTCTTCTACATATAAGAGGGAGAAGCGCCCGTTCCCTGAACCCAATACCGGAGCGATACCGGATCCAATCCACTCGAATAACGGCCGTAGCTCCTGATCGCCTGGGCCGTAAAGGGCAGGAGGGCGCAATCCGATCCAATTCAAGGATCCGGTATAGGAATGCAGTACTTGCTCGCCCTGGTGCTTACTCGCGGCGTAGTAAGAGAGGCTCGGTTCCCGGGCCGCTAGGGAAGAGACCAACAAGAACCGCGGAGGACCTAGCTGCTCGACAGTCGCCTCAACCAATCGCCTCAGTCCATCGACATTAACCTGCCGGAAGTCCTCCCAAGAAGCCCCGCGTACAGCACCGGCACAATGGACGACTGCATCCACACCATCGACTAGACCTCGCAGGCTGCCTAGATCCTCGAGGCTCCCTTCGATCCACTCCACCCCTCCACCACTCGAAAGGGCGGATCTACCCGACCGGGGACGGCGTAGGCAGCGCACCCCCCAGCCCGCTTCTCGTAAGGAAGGCAACAGGACACTACCGACAAAGCCTGTTGCCCCTGTTAAAGCAACAGTTGGGGCCATACCGAGGAGGTGAAGCGGTAGGCAGTCGACGCCTCGGTGAGCGGCTCTCCACGGGACCGGAGGTAATCCGAAGAAGATCCTGTCTGCACCCCCGCTCGGCGGTGTAAGAACTCCTGACGGGCCCCGGAACGGGATAGCTTTCCAGAGGAGGTGCGAGGTAGGGTATGGGGTGGGACGAGCTCCACCGTGCAATCGACACCAAGTTCTTGGCGAACCTGCTGCTGGATGCGCTCGACCAGAGCGGTACGCTTTTCGGTGTCGAACTCACGATACTGTACAACCATCACCGCTTTCTCTTCGCCCTTCGAATCCGGAACAGCAAAGGCCGATACATCCCCGGGCCGGATCTCAGGTTGTTGCTCGGCGAGCTCTTCGAGTTCTTGGGGCCAGATATTCCGGCCATTGATGATGATCAAATCGGTCTGCCGTCCGGTGATGACCAACCTGTTATCTACTCGGTACCCGATATCCCCGGTATTGAGCCAACCGTCAGCGGATAGGACCTCACGGGTCGCTTCGAGATCCCCGAAATAGCCCGCCATAATACTCGGACCCCGTACATGGATGATCCCACACTGCCGTTCCGCTAAGGCTTGCCCATGGATGTCTTGAATGGAGATCTCATACCCTGGAAGCGGGGCACCGCAGTCGACAAAGTGGTTAACCCGAGCCCGATCCCCTTCAGCGATCGGTACCGCTTCCTGGTAGAGAGCGAGGTGGTCACCATCGACCCGATCGGTCTGCAGCCCCTGGCCGAGTGAGGCAAAGCTCACAGCCAAGGAGGCTTCAGCCATGCCGTAGCAACTTAGAAAGGCACGCTGATCAAAGCCCGCATCCTTCAATATCTCAGCAAATTCCACTAAGGGACGGGGCCGAATGGTCTCTGCTCCTACCCCGGCGACTCGCCATGAACTCAGGTCAAGCCCTGCCACATGGTGGGCACGCAGACGTCGGGCACAGAGCTCATAACCGAAGGTCGGGCTAAAGGAGAGGGTGGCTCGGTTGCGGGAGATTAGGGCCAGCCACTGGCGTGGCCGCATGGCGAAGTCGTGGGAGCTTAGGTAGTCGACCGACATCTGGGAAGCAACCGGGCCCAGCACGAACCCCACAAGCCCCATGTCATGATAGTAGGGGAGCCAGGATACACAGCGATCTCCTAGCCGAACCTCGAGCCCATAATGGACGATCCCCGCAAGGTTGCTCATTACCGCCCGATGAGTAACCATCACTCCCCGCGGAAAACGCGTACTCCCCGAGGTATACTGCATATAGGCCATCTCTTCGGGACCCGAGGGAAGGGGCTCCACCGAGGCCGGGCGCAGCTCAGAAAACGTCGCCGGGCTCCCAAAGAAGCTCAAGTTCAAGCCTGCGGTTGCCTCAGTCAGGTAGGGTAGAAACCCCTCAGAGGCTACAGCAGCGGAAGCCTGACAATTCCATAAGAGCCGGTGCAACCTTTGTACATAGGCATCACGGCCACCCAGATTGACAGAGGCCGGCAGCGGCACAGGCACTAATCCAGCGTATTGGCAACCGAAGAAGAAGTGGAGGAAATCGGGGGTGGTCTCCGCCACCACCGCTAGCCGAGCACCGCGTTCCAACCCGAGACTGCAGAGCCGGCGCGCTAGGAGCCGTGCTTGGGATCGCAACTCCGCGTAAGGGAGAACCCAAGCCAGCTCTCCCCGCCCAGTGTAGAAATTCGCACCAGTGCTTCCCTGGGCAGCGTAATCCAGAGCCTCAGTCAAAGTAGAGAAGTCTGCACTCCGCAGTGGCAGTCCAGGCTCCGTAGGTGTAGGTTCCATACGCAGGTTCCATAGTTGATCTCAAACTGTCCATCAAACCCACCGTTTGCTAGCGGGCTTGCTGACTATATATCAATCTATCGTGGCTGGTTTCAGGTGATTGACCACCCTGGGGTCGAGGGCCAGGGTAACCGAATTAGGGTGTGTCCGGACAGCCTACGCCGCAGGGGGACTTGTACATCCTGTGTACAAAGCCCTATACCTATAAATGGAGACCAGAACTGTCTCAACTGTCCTGAAGAGTAACCCATGCGATCCCCCTTTTACCCAACAAGGTCTATGATAGACACTCACGCTGTATCACTTGAGTAGAAGTGCCGCTTAATTTACCATACTTGAACTGGAAGCACTAAACTATGGCTAGAAACCATCTCTTGGCGCCATCCTTACCTCCTCAGTTTTGCACATAGCTCGATCTACGCAAGGGTATATAGAAACTCTGCATTTGCCCCTCAGCGATGACAAGGCCCTCCGCTTTGGCCATCCTTTTAGAGGCTTGGCATAAATTCCTACCTCGGGTGGAACAACAAGGTGGCCGACCTCAAGATAGCACCGGTTGTCGATCGGTGGAGCAAGGCGCGTTTTATCCAGCTGCCCTGGCAAATCTATTCTGGGGATCCGGCGTGGATTCCACCCCTCCTGTGGGAAAGGCATCGACATCTGTCTGCGAGCAATCCCTACTTCGCTCACGGACGCTGGTGTGGCTGGATCGCCTACCGCAAAAGACGAGCAGTCGGCCGCATCAGTGCCCAGGTGGACGAGCTGCACCTCCACCACCATCAAGACACGACAGGCTTCTTTGGGATGCTCGAGGCCGAAGATGACCCCGAGGTCTTTAAAGCCCTTCTGGAGACAGCCGAGAGGTGGCTGCGCAATCAAGGGATGAGGGCCGTTCGCGGGCCATTCAATCTTTCGATCAATGAGGAATGCGGGCTCCTCGTAGCCGGTTTCGAACACCCACCCCGCATCATGACCGGCCATGCCCGTCCGTACTACGCAGAGCAGCTCGAGGCTCAAGGGTATACCTCAGCCCGGGATCTGCTCGCCTACCGGCTGAACGTAGACTTCAAGGTGCCCCCTGTCATGCGGTCAGTCACCGCCCAGGCGGCGGACCAGATCCGGATCAGGCCATTGCATCGGGCATGGCTGCTTGAGGAATTGGAGCTGCTGCGGGCAATCTTCAATGATGCCTGGTCACAGAACTGGGGTTTTATCCCGTTTACCGAGGCCGAGTTTCAGGAGTTGGGCAAGGGCCTAAAATGGCTGGTCGATGACGATCTTGTCCAGATCGCAGAGGTCTGCGGAGAGCCGGCGGCCATGATCATCGCCCTCCCTGACCTCAACGCGGCCATCCATGATCTCGACGGTCGCCTTCTCCCGTTCGGATGGCTCAAGTTCCTGTGGCGCCTCAAAATGGACCCTGCCGGGAGGGCGCGCGTCCCATTGATGGGGGT
>CAYUWI010000082.1:0-6811 GCA_964448275.1 uncultured Gammaproteobacteria bacterium
CCGCAATATCCGTCTCCGCTCCGAGGGCGTCCCAGCTCTCGCCATCCCACCGCGCCATGCTCCCCAGTTCCCGATCGCCCACGCGAAGCCCTTTACCGCCGACAAACAAGGTGTCGCCATCGACAGCAAGCGCATTGACTTGACCTCTAACCCTCGATCGGTGCCGATATAAACCGTCCCGTCCGATGACACCGCCGGAGAGCTCCGCACCAATTCGGCCCCGGAACCGGAACGCCACTTCTCTTCCCCCTCCGATGTGATCGCATAGAGTCTTCCGTCGTCCGATCCAATGTAGATGGTCCCATTGTCGCCAACAGCCGGGGAGGATTGGATGGTGTCGTCTGTACTGAACTGCCACAAGAAGATGCCTCGCCTGTCATACGCAAGCAGGGCGTTGCCGGCCCCCACGTAAAGCCGCCCATTCGGACCCAAGGCAGGACTCGTTGATGCCGTCGTCTCCTTTCCCCAAAGCAATGTGCCGGGGGTCACCAACGTCACTTCAGCGGAGGCTTCAGTAACGGCACCATTGGCATTCGCGACCTCAACGTGATACCGGCCCGCGTCATCCGCCGTGACATCGCGAAGAACCAATCGCTTCTCGGTCGCCCCCTGAATCGCCTGCTCGCCTTTCAGCCAACGGTAGCTGACACCGTCTTTCGCTTCGACAGAGAAGGAGATCGTTCCCCCCGGTCGGACTCTTTGACCAAGAGGCGCCTTGGTAATTCGAGGCCGCGATGGCTTCGGCTTTGGATCGGGGACGGGCGCCACTCCCGGCGCGACATCATGATATTCCGTGCCGATGCGGATTTCGTCGATCGTCGCCCTTGTCGCCCCATAGCCACTTGCCAAGCGAATGCGATCAAACCGGATATCGGCCCCGCTCTTTGCCGCATCGGGGGAGCCAAGATCTGATCCGGGCTTAGGATCGACGTACAGCTCCACCGTGTCTTCACCCCCATCGGCACCAAAGACCAGCTTCGTGACCATCAAGGAGACTTCCCCATTGTTGATGGGGATGTCGGAAAGGGCCAACCCGTCAGGCGCCGGTCCAAAATCCCAAACGTGGAGGCCGAAGACGTCTTGGTTGATTGGAGCACCGATAAAGAGCTCTTCGTCGGACTCGGCAAAGAGCGACACCCCGGCCCACGTCCCGTCCGGCTCATTCTCATCGCGGCGAAATAGAAAGCTTATCCAGACGGTCGTACCATCCAAGCCCAGCCACCCGCGATCCAAGTGAAATGCCGTCTCCTCGCTCGACAATCGACGAAACGACGCTTCGTTATCCCCGACCGTCTGAAACGCATTGCCCGATATCTCGAGATCCGGATAGATCAAGCTCGAATCGGCAATTCGATTCCCACCGGTCCAACTTCCAAGCCAGCCCTCGCCACCATCGGCGGTGATGACAGGAGCTTCCGGATAGTAATCCGCCGAATCCTTTGCCAAGAGCTTGGCTTGTGCCCGTGGAGCTCCAAAGCACAGCATGAGCAACGCTAGGAGTACTCCTCCATAGACACGATGACTACGCGCGCTCCATACGATCCACTTCAGTTTTCGCGGCATATGCCCTTGTTTCATTCATCCGATTACCTTTTTATTCTGTCGGCTCCTTCTTTCTGATCGCAATACCGGCTCCCGACCCGTCCGCCTGAAATTCATCCGCCGACATCCGCTCGAGCCCGTAGCTCGGATCCCCAAGCACCACCTGACCGTCCTCATGCTTTAGCAATCCGACATAGTGCCCCACCATCACATTGTATTTGAGGATGCTCACAACCACTTCCCCTTTGCCGATTTCGGTCAGATCATCGAGCGGTCGGTATTCGCATTGGACCTCATCATTGTACAGTCGCTCAATCGCTTCGTAAAGCCGATCCGGCGCCATTCCAAAGAGCGGAGTGGCAAACGCAGCCGGGGCAAGCTCCCCTTCCTCTGCCTGCACCCCCAACCGGTTCAGTGCCGTCACCCCCGCCGCGGGACCGCATATGAAGCTCGTGCTTTGAAAGCACACTCCGTGAGCGTTGACACGTGTCTCCAGTCCTTGATACCACGGACTCATGACGAGCGGACAGACAAAATGGAAAAGCGAGTCGGCGAGCACCCCACACCCGAGCAGACTCAACGCAGGTCGTGAGCTGTCTTTCGCCACCACGCTGCTCGGCGCCCCGATAAGCATCGGTCCCGTCGCACCCAAGAGCATAACTCCATGTTGCGGTCACCCAGTCCTAAATTCAGCCACTTTGTCGATGCATCACGTGGCACCCCTCTGCATATGACCCTTTGGGATCATAGTCAGTAATCACACAGAAAGTTAGCCTAACCCGCCCTCCGACCATGCTCTTTCATCCGGTGCGAGAGACCAGGGTCAGCGTCAAAATCGCTCCATTTGGAATGCCAGCGCGGCAGCTCAATTTAGCCCAGGTCAAAGGCCAGGGTAGAGGAAACAACACAAATCAAGTCCTGTGAGGGCGATTTCAAACGCAGTCAAAACAGTAGCGTTCGAGAAACAACTTCATTATATTCCGCTTGTCGCCTGTCAACAAAAGACGAGGTCGGCGTCACGGAGACTGCTGCAAACCGAGCCGTTGCAATCGTGATATGAAACATAAAGGCAAAAAAGGGATGGTTCTGGGTATGGTTGTCTTGGTCATCGCCGCAATCGTTGGCCTGCTGTTGTGGGGGCATCATGTACGGACCTCGCAGCAAGTTGCTTCCATTCTCGAGGACCTTCGGGATCGCAATCAGCCATTGACGCTTCGAGCACTGGACGATTCTTACTCTATTCCGTCGTCCGAACGCAATGCGGCTCCACTTTACTCGAGAGCGTTTGATGCATGCAAAGAGTATCCGTCGAGTCTTGACGAGCTCTGGAAACGGGCGGAAGAGCCATCCGATCACAAGCAACAGACTCTCAAAGCCCACCTGACCACCAACGCGAAGGCGCTCGCATTGCTGCACAAAGGGGCGCAGATCCCCCGCTGTCGGTATCCAATCAACCTACGGAACGGCCCCCAGACTCTCTTGCCGCACCTTTCAGGACTCAAGGACGGCATTGAGCTTCTTTGTCTGGAGGCATCTTACCACGCCGATACAGGGAGTGGAGGAGACGCTGTGGAATCTCTCCTGGCAGCGTGGCGGCTGGCGGAATCGTTAAGACGGGAGCCCGCTGTCATTTCTCAACGGGTTCGAATATCGGGAAGACAAATCGTGCTTGAGGCGTGTGAAGCTGTATTAAACCGATGTTCACTCAGGCGCGAGCAGTTGTCCCGATTGCGGGAAGGACTCGATTCGGTTTCGCCGGAGGGAGGACTTCAGCGTGCCGCCCGGGGGAGTCTTGCCATGGGACTCGATCTGTATCGAAACCCGCCGGACCGAGGAGTCGACTCATTCATCGGACGAGACGCGCGTCCGGAAAGATTAACCTGGCTTCGGGCGATGAACGGGATCATGAAAAGTTTCGACCTCCCATTTCCGCAACGACTCAAGTCGGTTAGGCGTATCGAGGATAATTACCCAACGAATCGAGGGCAGCAGGAATTCTCGCGTGTGTTGGTCTTTATTGACCGGAGATTGGTCGGGCTGGCCGGAGGCAATCCTCGGGGAAGAAATCCCTACGGCTTCCTCTGGGCAGATCCGAAGTTCTTTAGGGAATCTATTGGACAGCAAGCCCGCGTCATCACGCATGCTCGGCTCGTGCGAACGGCGTTGGCGATTGAGATGTACCGCCGCGATCACCAAGGCCGCCCCCCTCAGGCACTGTCAAAGCCGGCCTCGAGCTTTCAGTCGATTCCCCCCATTAACTGTTTCACAGGCGAGTCCATTGAATACGATGCCTCCGGGCCGGGTTACATCTTAAAAGCCGAATTGGAAGGGAATGAGAGCCTGACGGTCCGCGTGGAGCATTAACGGAGGTCACGGTTTCAGAGGCACTTTTGAAGTCCGACGTACTCTTCTGAGCTCACTGAGGGCCATAACCGCGCGACCCCCGGAACGTGGGGTTCTTTGAACAGAAAAGGGGCGACGGGACCCCAAGAGGAAAAGCCGCAGAGTATTGGAAGCATAAAATCGCACCAACAACAGAGTTTCGAGCGTTAGCTTTTACGAACCGTAATCAGCCCAAACCACCACTTGAAATCCGAAACGGGCTGGCATTACACTCAAAACACGCGATGTTTGCTCGACAGTCGCTTATTGTTTACCTATGAGCAAAGAAGCACAACCGCAACAGCCGAAACGAAACTATGAACCTAACCTCAAACCCGCACTTTCGCGCGATCTCGATCTTCCTCGCGGCGCTGATCACGCTTTTGGCCACGCCGGCCCCTTCGATCCTCCAGGCACAAGACACAGGCACCTGGGAGACGCTGCCGACCGGTGACATGCCGAGTCACCGCCATGAAAACGCCTTTACCCGCATCGGGGACAAGTTTTATCTCGTTGGCGGGCGTGGAGAGCGCCCCGTGGAGATCTATGATCCGGCAACCGGCAAATGGAAGACTGGAGCCACGCCACCCCTTTCAATGCACCACTTCCAAGCGGTCGCCTACGACGAGAAGCTCTATGTGCTCGGTGCCTTGAACGGCGGCTATCCCGACGAGACCCCGATTTCGCACGTCTACATTTATGACCCTGATACCGATGACTGGCACCAAGGTCCAACAATCCCGCCCAAATATCGGCGGGGTGCCGCGGGGGCGGTCGCCTACCAGGGCAATATCTACCTGGTCGCCGGCATCCGAAACGGCCACATCGACGGCCATGTCCGTCGGCTCGATCGCTTCAATCCCGAAACCGGGCAATGGAAAACCTTGCCAAAGGCTCCCCGCTATCGGGATCATTTTCAAGCCGCGATCATTGACGGCAAGCTTTACGCGGCCGGCGGGCGCCGCACGTCTCAAGCCACAGGCGAAGTGTTCCAGCTTACTATCCCGGAAGTCGATGTTTACGATTTTTCGACCGGCGAATGGACCGCATTACACCCCTCGGGCGATCTCCCCACCGAGCGCGCCGGGACGACTTCTGTGTCCGTAGGCAAGCACTTGATCGTCTTAGGCGGCGAGAGTGGCACACAACAACCCGCACACGCCGAAGTCGAAGCATTCAATACCGAAACCGGGGAATGGGAATCGTTGGCTCCCCTCAACCAAGGCCGTCACGGGACACAAGCCGTCGTCCATAAGGGCAAGATCCACATTGTCGCAGGCTCGAAAACCCGCGGCGCCACCGAGATCAATTCGCACGAAGTCTACCGGATCCCAAAAAGCCTGCGTTAGATTAGACAAGAACCGCAGGTTCGCCGTAGATTCACAGAAATAATAAACGCCGGTATGAAATGCTGGAATTGCCAAGCCGAAGTGGCCGATCAGGCTAAATCGTGCCCGGAGTGTGAGGCAGATCTGACGGATCCCCAGCCGGTAAACGCCGAAACGATAGAAATGATTAATGACTGGCTCTCGGACTTGCCTGAAGAGACCAAGACCATGCTTCAGGAATACGCGGAGAGCTGCAATACCGCTGAGGAGTTCGCCAATGCGATCCTGGTCGGCCCATGTGTCCATTGCCAGAGCAACCATGTCGGAAACTGTGAAGATGACCCCGACTACAACGATATCACCCTCGGACGCTGCTTCGACTGCGGGACTGTCTGGTGCACCGAATGCGACCATATTTTAGAAAAGAATGAAGTCGTATGCCCGCGGGCCGAGGAGCACGACGCCGACCTTGGCGACATGTTCTCTGATGACGATGAGGATAAGCCGAATGGCTTTGATGAAGCCGGCCGTAATTGAAGACTCGGTCAAGCTTGGCTCATCGAGCTGTGTTACTGTTAGCGCCGGTGCCTGTCAAGCCAGCCATCTCGACTCCCGTCAGAAGGAATGCCAGACCACCTTGCTTCATCCTCCCCGCCAAATCCAGTCTCCTTCAGACGAATCCTCCTCGGACAGACCGCCTTGGTCCACTCCATCCCAACCGACCGAATAAAGAAGAAAGCCTTCTTTCTCGTTCCTCTTATAGCGAAGGCTACCTCCGGTAACGACGTCGGTTGGAACGTTTCCGATATACCCTTCCTCGAGCGCATCCAGAGAAACGGGAGCCCGCCCTGGTCCAACCGATAACGCTCGAGTGCGCATGCGACGCGCGCCAAGTTCAGCCGGGCTTGATGACGTGTGACGCGGCGTCCTGCACCGCAATGCCACAACCTTGTAAGACTAGCCAACCTGCGCCAAAAGGGCTCTTAACCGCGCTAGCTTATGGAGTGCGGTGACTCGTCACCGCTTTCATTTCTTCCGCCGCCGAAATTACGTTATCAAAACGACCATTAGTCATAAGCCCGACTTCACCGAGTAAATCCGCCATATCCACAGCGCCGACAAGTCGACGCACTCCAAACGCCTTGCGCCCCATTCTATCAATCGTTGCAAAAGTTATTGCCTTAAAAACTGAATCTGCTAAGCCGCTGCATATTTGGTAGTTTCCAGCTTGAAAAATGAGCGTACAAGGCCTTTTGACTTTTGAATGGAACGAAGAATTCTTAGAACGTGTCTGAAAAATCGGTTGAAGGCAGTAGGGAGTGGAATCGAACCAGAAAGATCCGAACAAAATAAGTTTGTTAGTAAGATGTTGTCGTTTTTGTTGTGGCGTTGTAAGGCGGTTGGGCCGTGTAATGCACAAGCGGCGCCATGGGAGCCGACACTCGCCCTGGACTAAGGGTCTGTAAAGAAATAAGTGTGCCATTTGGCGGGAGCGCCACCGAGTCAGATGCAAGGCGCGACGAGGGCGCATCCCAGAGCGGGCTGTAACCGAGGAGCAA
>CAYUWI010000083.1:0-6809 GCA_964448275.1 uncultured Gammaproteobacteria bacterium
CTGCTTCTTCGCGTTGGGCGCTCGAGGGAGGCCGGCTGAGCGGGTCGCCGACGCGGCAGTAGATGCGCTGTTCACCTTCCTGGCAGGCGACGGCGCCATCGATGCCCATCTGGCCGATCAGTTGCTGCTTCCCCTTGTGATGGCGCGGACGTCCTCCAGATTGAGGATGGCGACGATCACCACCCACTTGCTTACCAATACTGTTGTAATCCAACGATTCCTTCCGGTAGAGATCACCATCGAGGGTAACTTGGGGGAGTCAGGAGAGGTGCGGATCCGTCCCCGATGAGGGTGACCCCCTGTTGACCTGTGTCAATGGAGGCCCCCTACAGCGTTGTTAGTGTTGTTCAGAATTAATTGGATTGCATAGTCACGGTATGGTCGGCTCACCATGCCCCTCATCGTGGCAGTCCATTGCGAATCAAGGTCTGTAAAAGAGAGGAATCAAAATGGCGATGCTCAAGGTCATCGAGGTGTTGGCCCAATCGGAGAAGAGTTGGGAGGATGCAGCACAAAAGGCCGTTAATGAGGCGCACAAGAGCGTACGCAATGTCCGCTCGATCTATATCGAGAATATGGAGGCCAGGGTCGACGACAGCGGCAAGATCGACGAGTACCGCATCAATGGCAAGATCTCATTCATGCTCGAGGGAAAGGAGAACTTGTAGCGCGCCTTGGGGTGTCCTTGTCCGGGCAAGTCGGCCTGGGACACCCCAGGCTTGAGGGTGGGACCCCCATCCTGGCCTATATAACAGAGGGCAAGGAGGTGGGCTTTATGAGGAGGAGGCCCGAGGGCTTTCGGGAGATTGGGCGTAGCTATTGCGACGCTCGCTGGCCAAAGACCAGAGCGTAACACCCACCACTCCAGCGAGGCTGAGCTCCAAACCGAGGAAGGTCGCGATCTTGAGGTAGGCAAACTCCGGGGAGGCGAAGCGCACGAGCCATCCGGCCCCCTCATCCCCGACTGCGAAGAGGAAGGGGGTCCACATCCAGAACTGCTTGGCCCGAGTCGAAAGCGGGGCGAAGAACATGAGATGGACCAAGGTCAGCACCAAGATCCCCATGGCAAATAGGTGGAAGTGAGCGACCTCAAGCATCCCTTCGTAGCTGCGGGGCTGCTGGAAGGTCTCCGGATCCCCCAGGTAGTAGGTCTCGACCGATTGGTAGGTAAGGCTCATCTTGTCGAAGTAGAGCAAGCCATTGCTGAGCCAGAGCAGGGCGATATACCCCAGGAACAGCAAAATGGCTGTCTTCAGCAGCGGATTACGCCGTTGTTCACCGGTGATGTTGAAGCGCATAGCCGGTCGGTTCCTTGTTTGTGTCCTTTTCCCCTAAACGGAGCTTATAGACTGCCAAGGCTCGACGTACCCCACGGGTAAGGGTACGTGAGCTCAGCGTCGCCCCGCTAATCCCCTGTATCTCCTGATTGAGCCGGAGCTGGGGTTCCCGGTGAGCCTTGAACTGCTCGAGCCAGCGCCTCATCGGCTGGTACTCCGGTGGTTCGTTCCAGGCGAGGATCCGGACCATCCGAACCTGACCCGTTGGAGAGAGTACCACCATAAAGGCCGCTGGTTTAGTCCGGATGGTCCGAGTATCGATGAAGGTGTAGCCCTGGACCTCGCCGTCGCGGTAGCCGATATAGACGGTGAAGAGGCCGCTCTTGAAGGGCGCTTGGGCGAGGCGGCGCACCTCGGCCTTGTCTGTCGAGTCGAAGAACAGGGTCTTCCGTTCAACTCGATCGGCGTGGGGGAAGGCGTGGTCAAGGGCGGTCTCCTTATCCATCAAGACCACCCTGGCCATCCCCACCGATGGGATAAGCGCAAGGATCACAGCTAGGATGAGCCCGATACGTCTCTCGCCGCACATCACCAATTACTAGAAGTAATAGCCGAGCCCAACAAGGAACTGGTTCTCGTCATCTGCTTGCCCGTCGAAGTCGAAGTTCCGGTAGTCGGCCTTGATTGCCACATTCGGGATCGGCTTGTAGTCCAGGCCGGCAGCGATGACTTGGCGGTCATTGGTCGGGTTGGTGGTGAAATTCCCAGAGGGATCGTTAACAATGCTAGTCGGTACACCCCTTTGGGTATCCAGGCTGCTGTAACGGAACCAGGGGGAGAGCCACTGCTGCGGGAGATCAGCGATCCACGGCATGATATTATAGGCTGCCTCCACATACCAGCCACGCATCTCGTCGCCGATGGCGTCGAGCTCTTCATCCTCTTCCTGTAGCTCTCGGTTGACCGCGCTGACATTGTTGATATTGGCCTGGGTGAAGAGGCCACGTAGACGAAGCCCTCGATACCGATACTGGGCCCGGAGGTCGAAGAGGGTCATCCTGACATCCTTGCCAGCGAATCCGCTGCCCTGGGCCATATCCCCAGTCCAGAAGTCGCCGGCCAGGGTGAGCCCGAATATAGGCTTCCACTCCAATGACCCAGTCACTGCAAGATCTTCTGCGATCGCTGCCCCATTTTGCCGAACGCCATTCAGCCCGGCCGAGCTAAGCCCACGCGCATCGAAGCTGTTCATCGCGTAGAGGGTGTACTCCATGTTGGCCAGGGTCCCGGCGAAGAGGTTCCCGTAGATCCCGACCCCATTCTCCCGAGTGGTCGAGGGAATGATCTCGGTTTCCACCGGAGGCCGTCTATTACCAAAGAAGGTGGGCGGCTCATGGACCTCGTTGATAAAGCCAAGCGGCAACAGGACTAGTCCAGCTCGGATATTGGCCCGCCGGTCGAGGAGGAAGTCGAGGTAAGCGAACTCCACTGCGGCTTCGAATTCGCGCTCGATCTCTCCGGCTTCCCCTTCCTCTGTCGGAATCGGGTCCACACTCTGACCTCGGGCCTCGCCTTCAACTTCCCCCTTGGTCTCGAACTCGATCTCGGAGTTGAAGACGATCCAGTCATTGAACCGGTGGCCGACGTAGACGATCTGCCGCAGGAGGTTGGCGTGATCGGTCTGTTCATCCGAGAAGTTGAAGAACCCCTGTCCGTACCCGGCGATCGTAACCCCGGGACCCTTGCGAGAGTAAATCTTCGACCCTGCCGGACCAAGGCGGCGGCTTGGTTTGTATTCGTACTCCTCTGAGACCAAGGCCTCTCGACGCATCCCCTCGATCTCTTGGGAAAGGACATCGATCTTCTTCTCGAGTTGCTCGATGCGTTCCTCTCTTTTCTTCTCCTCGTCTTGTGACTTCTCCTTGGCTTGGGTTGGCCCTTGAGGTCCTTCTTGGGCGTGAACCGGGATCGCTAGGCTCACTGCAAGGGCGCCTACTGCCAAGGCGGAGATCCCCCTTTGCATACCTTACTCCTTCCTTAAAGTATGGAATTAGTGGAAACAATTCTCAACATTTATCTGCTGGATAGGGAAAGATACGGAGCGTTTACAGGAATGTCAATAGAAATGAGAACTGTTCTATAAACTACTTAGCTAATCATCACTTAATTTTTCTATCATATCAGTAAATGTGAGGTCACTTCTGGCCTGGGGAGGATAGAAGTGGCTGGTGGATAGCTGCTTTGGCTTTTCTGGGAGGAATGCCTTCCGGTATACTGAATCGAATAAATAGTTTGAGTAAGGGTGGGTTGTATGGATTCCCAGGCTATTAAAGAGAAGATCGAAACTGCGCTTCCCAGCGCGACTGTTCAGGTTGCGGGTGAGGGGGATCGCTTCGAGATCGTGGTTGTCTCCCCGGAATTTGAAGGTCTATCGCGAGTCAAACAGCATCAAAAGGTCTATTCTGTTCTGTGGGAGGAGATGAAGGGGCCGGTGCACGCCCTAACGATCAAAACCTTCACCCCAGAGCAATATCAGTCCAAAGTTGGAGCGGATGATCCCAGTAAGGGATGAGGGCAGCCAAGGAGGTAAGGCCTTATGGATCAGGCAGTCAAGAATCAGATCGAGCAATACATCAACAATGACAAGGTTGTCCTCTTTATGAAAGGGGAGCCGGAGTTCCCCCAATGTGGCTTTTCCGGACGGGCCGTCGAGATCCTGGAGCGCCTCGGGTGCCAGTATAAGGGGGTCAATGTCCTGGAGGATAATGACATTCGCGAAGGGATCAAGGAATTCGCGGATTGGCCAACCATCCCCCAGCTTTATGTGAATGGGGAGTTCGTGGGAGGCAGCGACCTGATGATGGAGATGTACCAGTCGGGCGAGCTCGAGGACGCGCTCAAGTAAGATTTGTCGCTCATGCGATCTTCGTTCGATCGGCTGCCCGGTGGGCGGCCGATTTGTTTATCGGACCCGAGAAGAGAGGGGTTATTCCACAGGAGGGGGGGGGTGGATAAGCTCATCTTGCGCGGCGGTTATCCGCTTGAGGGAGAGATGGCAGTCAGTGGGGCAAAGAATGCAGCCCTCCCCCTACTGGCAGCAGCCCTGCTGGCCGATAGCCCGATGCGATTGACCAATGTGCCCCATCTGCGGGATGTAACGACCGTTGTCGAGCTGCTTGGCCAGATGGGTGTGCAGGTCCACCTGGTAGATCGGATGGATCTTGAGGTCGATGCCACCGAGATTACCTCGGTCTGTGCCCCTTACGAACTCGTGCGGACCATGCGGGCTTCGATCCTGGTGCTTGGCCCCTTACTCACCCGTTACCAGGAGGCCGAGGTCAGCCTCCCCGGTGGCTGTGCCATCGGGATCCGTCCAGTGGATCTACACCTCCGAGCGCTCGAGGCTATGGGGGCAGAGATCCGGATCGAAGGGGGCTATATCCGGGCCTTTGCACCTCGATTGCGGGGGGCTCGGATCTTCTTCGATCAGCCTTCGGTGACTGGTACGGAGAACTTGCTCATGGCCGCTACCCTGGCACAGGGGACCACAGTCATAACCAATGCGGCTCGTGAGCCGGAGGTGGTTGATCTGGCGCACTGCCTGAATAAGATGGGCGCCCGGATTGAGGGGATCGGGACATCGAGGTTGGTCATTGAGGGTGTCGACCGGCTCCAGGGATGTAAGTACGAGATCTTGCCGGATCGGATTGAGGCAGGCACCTACATGGTAGCAGCTGCTCTAACCCATGGGGACGTCTGCATCCAACGCATTATCCCGGCCCATATCGAAGCCGTGATCGAGAAGTTGTGGGAGATGGGGGTAGTAATCCGGGTCGGAAACGATTGGGCCCATGTGCGCATGCCACGACGCCCCCAATCGGTCTCGATCACTACCCAGCCCTTTCCCGGATTTCCCACCGATATGCAGGCCCAGTTGATGGTGCTCAATGCCCTCGCTGAGGGTGTGGCAACGTTGGCGGAGGCGGTCTTTGAAAACCGCTTCATGCATGTGCAGGAGCTGCGGCGGATGGGGGCCAACATCGAATTGTCAGGCAACACGGCGGTCGTGACTGGCGTGGACGGGCTGACAGCCGCTCCCGTGATGGCGACCGATCTTCGGGCCTCGGCGAGCTTGGTCTTAGCCGGACTAGTCGCCGATGGCGAGTCCGTTGTGGATCGGATCTACCACATTGATCGCGGTTATGAGCGGCTTGAGGAGAAGCTTGCGCTGTTGGGTGCTGATATCCGGCGTGTACCGGGTTGACAGCCGATTGTCCCGGTGCAGGAGCGAGCCGTAACCATGTCTGATATGAAGTTGACCCTCGCACTCTCTAAGGGCCGGATACTCGAGCAGACCTTGCCCCTGTTGCGTCAGATTGGGATCGAGCCGGAAGAGGACCCCACTGACTCGCGTAGATTGGTACTCGACACCAATCGGTCTAGGGTGCGACTGATCATCGTGCGTGCCACAGATGTGCCGACCTATGTGGAGTTCGGGGCAGCGGATCTTGGGATCGCGGGACAGGATGTGCTACTGGAGCAAGGGGCCGATCTCTATGAGCCCCTCGATCTCGGCTTGGGGAGGTGTTGGATGGTGGTGGCCGAACCTGCCGATCTGGCGGCCCGGGATGATCCCAGTACATGGGATCGGGTACGTATCGCTACCAAGTATCCCCGCATTACCGAACGCTTCTTTGCTCGCCAAGGGATCCAGACGCAGATCATCAAACTATACGGCTCCATCGAGCTCGCCCCCTTGCTTGGGTTGACCGACCGGATTGTCGATCTTGTCAGCACCGGACGTACCCTCGAAGAGAATGGCTTGGTGCAAGTCGAGACTCTATTTGAGATCTCGAGCCGTTTGGTGGTCAATAAGGCGGCGTTAAAGCTCAAGCATTCCGTGATCTCCGAGTTGATTGGGCAGTTTAAGGAGGTCGTCCCCGACCCCCAGGGCCACCAAGGGGGAATGCGTGTGGAGGACAGGTAAGCCATGGAAATCCGCCGACTTGATAGTGCTCACCCTTCTTTCTCCCAAGACTTGGATGCACTGCTTGCTTGGGGGGCGGATGAAGAGCAGACATTAGAACAGACTGTCAATGCGATCTGCTCCCGGGTGCGTCACGAGGGGGATCGAGCGGTACTCGAGTATACACGCCAGTTTGATCAGCGAGAGGCCTCTGCCTTCTCTGAACTCGAGGTCCCGCGGGAGCGCCTCCAGACTGCGCTTGCCAGTCTCGATGCCGAGCAACGCTGGGCCCTGGAAGGGGCCGCTGAGCGGATCCGGGCGTTCCACGCCCGACAACGGGAGTCGGACTGGAGCTATACCGACGCAACCGGCACCTTACTCGGTCAGAAGATCACGCCCTTGGAACGGGTCGGAGTCTATATCCCCGGGGGGACAGCAGCCTACCCGAGTACCGTCCTGATGAACGTCATTCCGGCTCGGGTCGCTGGGGTGGAGGAGATCATCATGACCGTCCCGGCCCCTGAAGGGAGGCTGCACGAGATCGTGCTGGCGGCTGCTGAGGTGGC
>CAYUWI010000084.1:0-6461 GCA_964448275.1 uncultured Gammaproteobacteria bacterium
CGGGGCGGTACGCAATCCCCCGGGGCCCTACAACTACGACCGTCTCGCCGAACCCCTCGGAGGTTGCCTATTCTTCGCCGGTGAGGCGACCTCTCGCCTCTACCCCAGCACTGTCCACGGGGCCTATCTCTCAGGGGTGCGGGAGGCGCATCGGGTCCTTGGCCCCGAATATTCAAGGGAGTGAGAAGGCAGATTCCAGCGCGGGAGGGAGGGATGGCCAATTCGCATCAGACTACACTAACGGAGGTCCAAGAGCTCCTGAGGAAGCGGCTGACCTATCTCTACGCGGCTTATGAGAGCGCAGTAAAGCAGAACGACGCAGCTCCTCAGTTGGCCTCTATTGCTGGGGATACTCTTTGACAGGCGGATAGCTCATCCGGCTCTGCGCCAGTCCATTGCGCACCAACAAGTCGAGAAAGGAGATCGCTACCCGATTCGGATCGAGCACCGGTGCAGGGAGTCCCGCCTCCTTGAGCAGTCCGTAGACCTTATCGGCTATACCGATAAACCCAGTGCAGCCCAAGATGATCGCCTCAGCTCCATCCTCCTTGATGGCCCTCTGGCTCTGCTCAAAGACCTGGGTCACAACGGTATCGACATCGCTCAACTCGGTCACTGGAAGGTCGGTTGGTCTCACTGAGACGCAGTCATTGCCCAGATCAAAGCGCCGTACATGCTGGCGTTGGAATGCCACGATCCTCTCCAGGATGGTCACAATCGAGAACCGTTGTGCAATCATACACGCAGTTAATGCATTCGCTCTGAAACCGCCAATGACCGGGATATCGACCAGTTCGCGTGAGGGGTCAACCCCGCACATATCGAAATCACTGATGAGGATCCCATCATATCCCTCCGAAGCCGTCTCTTGAGCTAAGCGCATAATATAAGGTGTGTTGACCGCCCAATCGACTCGGCTTTGGATATCGGGTGAGCCTCTTTCAATATTCTGAACATCGATCGAGACATCAGGAGGAACGACCGAGGCTGTATCTTCTTTGATCCGATGGTTGAAGTCCTGGCTGTTCGCGGGAATGAGGATGCGATAGTGATAGGCCATGAGGTCACCCTCTATTGCAGTTCATTCAAGGGGACAAGCGGGCCGGGATAGCCTTGATTCACCAGGGTCCTTTTAAAGGCCCCTCTGATTTCAGGGTTCCGGCGTAATTCGTCCCTCGCAGTTACCCCGACCAGGAGCGATTCTTGCCCTTCGATCGGTTGGCCATCGACCTTGCCTTGAATATCCGCATTAGAAAACGGTAATCCACTGAGGGTCACATAACAGATCGAATCTGGTCCGATAGCCAACGGTCGCGCTTGTTGCGGACTCCAGGCGACCAGGTTCTCATTCTGATTATAGATATATCCCTTCGGGGCCCCGTCTTGGTCTCTGAAGACTACCTTGCCAAAGTCAAACCCTCCCCGAGTCTGTTCACTCAAGAGGTGGACTCTCCCTTGCATCAGTCGATACGGTTCGCGCCCCTCCCCTTGCAGGGTCCTGAGCAGGGTCTCGATCTTCTGTTCCGAGTGTCGCAAGGCATGACCGAGCTTCCACGACAATGTGAGCGTGTCACGGATCGGGACCCCTTGAATCAACTCTTGCGCGGTCATGGGCCACATGGCCAGACCCGCCTTTTCGTTATAGGCAGGTGCCCCAAGAATGGGCCGGACTAACCCTTCCACATCACTTATCGCTTCCACCTCGACCAATAGGCCCTCGCCGTCGCTGTTATCGAGGACAGAGGGGTTACCCGAGTAACCGGCACCTGCAAAGGTAGTCATCGTCAAAGTGGGTACTGCGCGTCCGGCCCCGTCGCCGTCAACGACCGCCATCTCCAGCTCGGCCGCCGTAAGGCAGGCCACGATGGTGCTTAATCCCCCGATCTCCACAGGGACGATGTAATGGATGCGATTGTTGTATAGCTGGTTTAGCTTTTTCAGTGCATTGATGGCACCGGTCGGCTTACCAAGACCGGCGATCGCATCGGGAGCACCGATGTAGGCAACGACAGCCGATAAGGCGTTCTCATCTGCTCCTGCCTCTTCGACACTGACAGCCTGGACCCTACCGTGGTCCGGAAAGTGCTTAACCAGGTTCCATCCGGAGGCAAAGGATCCCCCGCCACCACTGGCCAGAAAGGTTGCCCCGTAGACGATCGTCTCGAGATCGTCCTTTCGTAACTCCTGCATACAATCCCCCTTGAATAGTTGCTAAGGGCGACCGCCGTCTACTTCATCATCGAGGCAGGCCTCGATGCGGGCTCGGTCCCAGGTGGCGGTACCCCCCTCCAGGTATCCCTTGATAGATCTCAATTCCTCTCGAACCGCTTTTCCTCCAGGCTCCTTCCCCAGGAGACGAGCCAGACTGACCAGGGTGCGCAACTGAAAGAGCACTGCTCCCTGCCTCTGTGCGGTCTTCACCCCCTGCTCATAGCTCTCCTGGGCCCTTAAAGTATCCTTGTATGCCCCTGAACTGAGTAGCTCCCCCTCAAGGCGCAGAAGCTCCGCAACATAGACTGGACAGTTGTAGAGCTCGATTGCCTTGAGCCCATTCGAGACCGCCTTCAAGGCCTCTTCGATCTGGCCTGTCTGCTGTTGGGCCTCTGCTAACAGTATGCTGTAGACCGGGTGCATGATATTGGCTTCACCGGTTTGCTCACTTTGCAGGTCGAATCCCTCCTTGAGTCGGTCGATCCCTTGGTCAGTGGTACCACCTATCGCTTCTGCCCAGCCTGCGAAGATCGTCCCGATCGCCTTGTAGAACGGGAAGCCGTATCCGTCGCTCACCTTGATAAGCCTGTCGGCATCCTCGCCTACCTGCCTGATGTTACGTTCATGAAAGGCCTGCCACGCGGTGGCTTGTAAGGTAACCGCAAGTGTGAAGGGATGATCCAACTCCTCCGCCAGCGTCAGCATCTCGTCACGCATCCGCATCGCTGTATCAAGCTGCCCTGTGATCCAATGAGAGAATGTCAAGAACATCAAGGCCAGACTGCGTGGATCCTGACCATACCGTTGGATGATCGAGTCCCGCTGCTCGGGAGCGAATAGGCTCCTTGCCCGCGACATGTGATCGATACAGTCCTGGAGGTGTCCTTGCCAGAAACGCGTGTTGCCCAGGGCGAGATGTCCCTGCATTGCGATTTCGGAGTCACCGAGTTTCTCCCCGAGCTTACTATTCTCGATCGCGATCTCGGCTGCCTTGTCTAGATCCAAGTGGACAAGATGGTAGGCCCACAACCCGAACAGGAAAGGTGATAACTCCGGTGATCCTCCGATCTTCCGACACAGCTCTCGAGCCTCGTAGTAGCAGTCGAGCGCCTCCTCAGAGTCCCAGCCATTGTATGCCTTTATACCCGCACTGTAGGGGATATACGCTTCAACCATTCTCCGGTTGATCGAGTCACTCTGAGGTAGCTCTGCGAGCAATTCCAATGTCCGACGTAGGTGGTCAATGGCCTCTCGATAGGAGCTGATACTGAGCGCCCGCTTGCCCTCTGCCAGGTAGAACTCGGCGGCCCTCTGCTCTTCCCCCGCCAGATCGTAATGGCGCGCTAGCTCGGATCGAATCTCACCGACGGAATCGCCATAGAGGCTCTCCAGCATCTGGGCGATTCGTCCATGGAGGATCATGCGTTCCCTTTGGCTGAGGTCCCAATACACGTATTGCTGGAACCATGTCGTGCAGAATGAGTACTTGGCCAACCAGCTCCTATCGACCTTTCTGACCTCGCCTTCCCAGACCAAACGGAAGCGTTTTTCGAGCTGGCGTGTCAGCAATTTCAGTAGCTCCCACTCCTCAATATGGTGGACCCCAGCGATGACTGGGACGCTGAATGTAACGCCCTCGACACTCGCTGTTGCCAGAAGGTCATAGGTCATGTCATCGAGTTGCCTCAACCGTTCAGTGATTACCCCTTCGATCTTGGTCGGAACCAACGACCAGTCGAGGTCGGATTCGATCACCCAACAACCGCTTCCGTCTTGCCAAATCTTCCCCTTCTCGAAAAGGCTTTGGAGCAGTTCCACAACGAATAGGGGGTGTCCTCCCGTCTTGTTGAATAGGGCTTCTCGGAACTGGGTGTTTAACCTATTCGGACGCGCATCTAGATAAGCGTGGACGAACTCACGATGCTGCGTTTCACTCAGGTCCTCCAAATCGACCCAAATATCACCGAACTTGCTCTTTAGTTCAGTCAGTAACTCTTCCAATGCATGTCCCTCTCCTCGCATCCGGCCGATCGAGCTGGGACGGTAACTCCCGATCAAGAGGACCTCACACGCTTCTAATTCAAAGATCAGGTGGAAGAAGAGGTTGATCGACGAGTCATCCGCCCATTGCAGATCCTCGAGTACCAGGATCAGCGGGAAGTTGCCTGCTAGGGATTGGATAAGGTTGGTGTACTGCTGGAGGATCTGTTCCCGGCCGATCTCGCTTGGATCGCGGTTTTGATCTTCGAGCTTGTCATCTATATCCTTGATCCAACCAGCCTTTTCGGCGGCAAAGACCGCCCCTTTCGCAAAGAGTGATGACCCTGGAATAAGGGAACCGAGGAGGTCAGGGGCAAATTCAATGAGTGTTCTTGCAGAGACCGTCATGGTCTCTTTGAGCCTCTCTGCGCTCTGCTCCGAAAGGCTCCCATGTGCCCGTTTATTCTCGACATTGCCGGTCAGCTGGGTGACCAGCTCGACAAACGGGAGGTAGGGTTGTCCTTCTCCCGTTTGGGCATTGCAGTGTCCCACGGCGACAACTGCAGAACGGTTCTCGCCTTGGGCCCTGTTGGTGAACTCCTGGACCAGACTCGACTTGCCACAACCGGTCTCCCCACTGACCAATGCGACTTGGGGATAACCGCCGAATGTCTTTTCCCAGAGAGCACGGAGCTTGTTCAGCTCCTCTTGGCGGCTGACAAAGTCGTTGTGGATCATGGTCGAATCGCTGCTTTGTCCAAATTACTCGATCTGTCCTGTCGAGTTACGAGAACCTTCATAGACCGGTACATCATTGTCTCTTGGTCATCGGTGGTCAATCAAAGGAGGGTATGTCTGGAGTATATACTAATCGTCTGTTTCCTAAGACGACGTATGGAGGACGACCTATATCAGCAATGTCACAGGGGTGGGGGGACGGCACTATCGGCCAGTTGGATCTTTTGGGTTTAACTCTTCTTGGCCAGGATCATACCCATGGCGACCAGGATTCCAGCGCCCAACGCCACTAAGCTGTAGCGTCTTGGCTCTTGCTCAGCCTTTGGAAGAAGATGGGTAGCCCCGACATAGATCAGGGCCCCAGAGGAGAGTGCTAAGAGGAGCCCCAGAAACGTTGCCTCGATCCGGCTAATGAAGGGGTAAGAGACGAGCGTGCCCAGGGGCGTGGTTGCGGCGGCGGCAAGGAAGGCCAGCCAAAACGAGCGGGTTTCTGAAAAGCCACTGCGGATCAGGAGACTGTACATCACGATCCCTTCGGGAAACTCGTGCAAGACCATACCGATGGCGACCGAGAACCCGGTAAACAAGCTGACTGTAAAACTGATGGAATAGATGACGCCGTCAAGAAGTGAATGGAAACCAATCCCGAGAAGCGGCACGAGCCCCAGGGCGTATTCCGCCGTTTGCGGCTTGTCGCAGGTATAGGCCGTCAGAAACCGGTTCAGAATGTGCATCGCCAGATAGCCGGCGAATAGATAAACCGGTGCTTCCGGGTTCATGGCCAGCGATCGGGGGACAATATGGAGGAACGAGACGGCCAAGAGTACGCCGGCGGCGAAACAGGCGAAATAGGTGGTATTGTGCCGTGCCCAGGGCGCAAACCGGCGGATCACGACGATCCCCACCGTGGTCACCCCCGCCGCCAAGAGGCTCGTCAGGAAAGTAATCCAGAATGACGGCTGCATCATTGCCCCTTTATGATTGCGGCAACAGCAGTATGACTACTACCCCTGTTTAACCAATCGCGATGTGGAATTATCCGTGCTGCAACGCGTTTTGTCTTGGCGAGGGAGGTACTGATGGAGAGCCGTAGTGGCTATTCCGCTGAGGATATCGAGGTCCTCGAAGGGCTGGATCCCGTCAAGGTCCGCCCGGGGATGTATTCCAACACCGCTTCGCCCCTGCACATCGTCCAGGAAGTCATCGACAATGCGGCCGACGAGGCACTTGGTGGCCATGCCTCCTGGATACGAGTTACCGTCCATCGCGATCACTCTGTCACAGTCGAGGATAATGGCCGCGGTATCCCGGTCGAGCCCCATCCACAGAAGGAAAGGCCGGCCATTGAGGTCATCCTTACCTCACTGCACTCCGGCGGCAAGTTCCGGAAAGCGGGCGACCGCGCCTATGCCTTCAGCGGCGGCCTACATGGTGTGGGGGTGGCGGTAACCAATGCCCTATCCACCTGGCTCGAAGCCACCGTGAAGCGGGGCGGCCGCACCTACCGAATCGCATTTGCCGCGGGTGAAGTC
>CAYUWI010000085.1:0-6325 GCA_964448275.1 uncultured Gammaproteobacteria bacterium
CCTACCAGCCTTTCGGCCTTGGCCCGCAAGTGCTCGATCTTTCGCGGGGAGGCCTCTTCGGGCACGGCAACCAAGAGGTGTTGGAGTTTGACCTCGTGATGTAGCCCCTTACCTGCCTGCTGGCGAGCCAAGAAACTCGCCACTTCCTCATCAGTCACTTGGACTTGCGCGCGCACCCGTTGGTCAACAAGGCGTTTCCGCAGGAGCTGCTCCTTGAGCTGTTGGCGGTAGGCAGCGTAGTCCCATCCTCGGTACTTTAGGGTCTCCCGGAACTGAGCGACAGACAAGCCATTGCGCTGAGCCAGTTGGGAGACTACCCGGTCGATGTCCTGGGCGGAGACCTCGATCCCGCGTTCACGGGCCCGTTGTAACTGGATCCGGTGTAAGATCAAGCGCTCTAGGGCCTGACGACGCAGCACCTTCATCTGGGGGATCTGCTCTGCCCGCAAGCGCTGCTGTAACTGTTCCAGGTTCCGCCGTAGGGCTTTTTCCAATTCGGTAGCAGTGATGACCTCATCATTGACCACCGCCACAATCCGGTCCACCAGTTCGGCAGCGTGCGGACCCGGTCCTGAGGCGAGGGGCAAGATTAGCCCGACCAGTAGGGCGAGGGTGGTGAGGGTCACCCAAATGAGGGCCCCTAACAGGGGATAGCAGCCGAGCTTGGAGCGAAGAAGAAGTAGCACGCGAGCTCTTGCTGCGTTCATAGGCCGACCTTGCCAAGAGTACGCAGTTGGAAAGTAAGCCCGATCGAGGTGTCGCGTGAGCGCTGGCCAGCCCCCCCTTGACGGAGCAGCCGATCGGCGAAGCTGAGACGGAAGCCCCAGCAACAGTGATCATTGTAGGCCACCCCGAGGCGCTCTTCCAAGTTCTGTGCAAAGAGGAGTGAGCGGCGAAAACTGCCGAAGAGCGTGAACTGGGAAGTTACGGGAGCACGGAATTGGATTCCCACTTCCTCAGAGAGGTCGATGCGCTGCCCATCAAGTGAGGAAGTACGTCGGCGGAAGCTCCCCTTGAGGCGGTAGCCGGCCTCGCTGGTCCACGTGAGCTGAGACTCGAACAGGTCGAATTCATCGAGGGCGAAGGGGCGTTCTGGCCCGTACTGCAGTGCCCCGCTCAGAGCGAGATTGGGTAGGGGACGCAGAGCGAATTCGGCAAAGATATCGGAGAAGCGACGTCTCCTGGAGGGGGACTCGGGCAAGGTGACCCGCCGATCGCGAAAGAACCGGATCTGGCCGATTTGCAAAGAGGCTGCTTTCCAGCGAGCCTCTCCGGAGTTGGCTTGGAGCCAGGTATTGAGCCTGAGGGCGAGTTGGTTGGCATCGCCGATACGGTCGCTGCCAGCAAATCGGTTCCAGTCAAAGAGGTCACCGAGGCGTAGAGGGGGTCTGCGGGTATCTAGGACGGGCAGGTCTGATTGATCCTCGAAGGGGACATAGAGGTAGAACAACTGTGGCTCAATGACGTGGCGGAGACTCCAATCCTTTCCTTGAAAGGTTCGGCTGATCTCGGTCCCGGCCTCTAGGCTGAAGTGTGGAAGGGTGCGGGTGTTGAAGCCCTCCCCATCCGGGCGATCGATACGGTAGCCGCTCCAGTGGAGCCCCAGCCGGGGTTTGAGATAGCCAAGCCGAGAGCTCAATCGGTAGTCAAAGGTAGGATTCAGGAAGATCCGGTGGGTCCGTGTCCCTTTCTGTCGATGGAAGTAGACATACTCGTTGTTGAGATCAAGTTGGGCTCGGCCTCCCCCGAAGGGGAGGGGCTGATTGCCTTGGAACTCCACCCGAGGAAGCTCTTGCAGGGTCTCCGGGTCGTTGAAATCCTGCAGGTTTTGCAGAAGGGTAAAGTTGGCTGTGAGCCGATATGGCCCCCGGGCCTTATCGAGGGATAGGTTGGAGATCAGTTGACGTGCCGACTGGGCTCCGAATTTGGGATTGAACCGTGAGAGATAGGTCGCATCACTCACCCGCTGGGCATCGAGGTTGTAGGCGATCCCACCCGGGAGCGTGCCCTCTTGATCGGCCTTTAGGAAGTAACGGGTGTCGCCGGTCACCCCATCGTTTGGCAAGAGCTCCCCGTAGACCTCTGTGTGGATCTTTTCCCCTAAATGGCGGATCTCCAACTGCGGCATCGTTCCGCGCCTTGTCATGTGGCGTAGTCCCAGAGTGGCATCCAGTTGGGGAGCAATGCTCCAGTAGAAGGGGATGTCGATGTCGGTACCTCGGCTGTTCGAGCTCTCGAACGCTGGGGATAAGAAGCCCGTATGCCGCTTGGAGTCAGTGGAGTGGGTGAAGTAGGGGGTATAGAGGATCGGCAGACCGAACACCTCGAAACGGGCGTTCAGATAGTGGACCCGGTGGCTGGATTGATTGACGTAGACTCGACTCGAGCGGAGTGCCCAAGCTGGATTCTCCAGCTTGCACGCGGTGTAGCACACTGCTGTCAGGCGGTACTTGTCGGGCGTATAACGCTCCATACGCTGGCCCCGAAGCCAGGCATCGGACTCCTTGAGATGGAGCAGAGGCTCCTCCATCCAGCCGGTCTCCTCCCCTAGGTCGAGACTGGCTGCTGAGGCCTCAGCGCTGAAGTTCGAGGTCTCGATGCGGACATTACCCAAAAGTTTGAGCCGCTCGCTTGGACGATGGTAGCTCGCCTCATCAGCGAACAGCTCCCGCCCACCTCGGATAGCATGTACATCCCCTAAGGCGTGGGCGGTATCACCTTCCAGTTGCAGCCGATCAGCCTCTAGAGTGGTGCTCTCGCCGTACGCGGGTTCAACGGCTCCGAGGGTGTTAAGGAGCACGATATATGCCGTAACGAGATGCAGTATCGGCAGTGCTGGGATGGCGCTGCAGGTGTGCCCTCGGCTGGAATAGACCACATCAACGCTGTAGAAGGACCCATTTAGAGGAGCTTACGTAGCTACTCACAAGACAATGGCGAAAGGGGCACACCACCCGATTGACCTTACTGCCCGCCAGAGGAAGGTCCTTGACCTGTATTGTTGGGACGGGAAGAGAGCAGGCTATTGAATTCCTTTTGTGCCTTTTTGAGCTCCTTGAGTAACTTCTCAGTCTTGGGATCCTCTTCCTTCATCGAGGTAAGGAGGTCGTCCCGAAAGTTGTCCCGGGCCTTCTGGACCTTTTCTTTCTTTAGGGCTTTCTGCTGGGCTTCCATCAAACGCTGGCTCTTCTTACGAAACTCCTGGAGGAGCTCTTTGCGTTCGTCTTTGGGAAGGTCCTTGCCGCCTTTACTCATCTTGGAGCGCAGCTCACGCATGCGGCTCATGTCAGCCTCTGGCGTATAGCCATCCTCCTTCATGGTGTCTAGGATCAAGGAACGCATCTCTTTCTTTTTCTTTTGGAGTGCCGGGTTGTTCTTCAGGGCCGTCTGCTGGATTTGCCCAATCTTTTGGCGTAACTTCTGCACCCGTTTATGGGCGGCCTTAAGTTCCTGGCGCTGACCCTCTTTTTGGGCGCCTGCCGCCTTGGCAGGGGATTGCTCGGCTTCTGTACGAGCGGGCTCGGGAATAACCAGTGAGGTGCCGAGTAGTAAGACCCCGACCGTCACCAGGGCGAACCAGGGCAGTCGGCGGTGAAACGCGTTGCTAAGCTTCATAGCGATTCCTTCCTTATCTCCAAACGGTTTTTAAGGGTGAGTAAGGCTACCAGCGTAGAGCGATTCCTTGTCAATCCTTGTCAGTTCCCTAAGTGCACGCGTGCTCCTCGGCATGGTAAGAGGAGCGCACTAGAGGGCCAGAATTGACGTTGCGGAACCCCATTGCCAGGGCCTCTTCCTTCAGGGTGGCAAAGGTGTCTGGATGGATGTACTCCCGCACGGGGTGATGGTAGGGGCTCGGTGCTAAATACTGGCCAAGGGTGAGGATCTCCACACCCTGGGTGCGTAAGTCCTCTAAAGCCCTTCGGACCTGGTTGAGGGTCTCTCCAAGGCCCAACATCATCCCAGATTTTGTTGGGACTGTTGGGCAAAGCTCACCAAAGCGCCGAAGCACATGGAGTGAGCTTGGGTAATTGGATCCCGGACGGACCTGACGGTAGAGCTCTGGGACAGTCTCAATGTTGTGATTGAAGACCTCAGGAGGGGCCTTTGCAATCTCTTCTAAGGCTCGCTCGACACGATTCCGGAAATCAGGGACAAGGATCTCGATGCCGATCTCCAGGTTGCGGGCTCGAATAGCCTGGATAACCTTCGCGAAGTGTTGGGCGCCACCGTCTCGGAGATCATCCCGATCGACCGAGGTGATCACCACATAGTGGAGTCCCATCTCGATTACCGCATCTGCTAGCTGAGCGGGTTCATTGGGGTCTGGCGGAGCGGGTCGGCCATGGGCCACGTCACAAAATGCACATTTGCGTGTGCACACGTCGCCAAGGACCATAAAGGTGGCGGTGCCCCGGCTGAAACACTCCCCGATATTTGGGCAAGAGGCCTCCTCGCAGACAGTATGCAGACGATGGTTTCGCAGCACTGCCTTGATGCGTTTTACTTCGGGATTGCTTGGTGAACGGACACGCAACCAGTGAGGCTTGGGTCCCGGTTGTGAAGGTCGGGGCTCGAACCGAGCGAAACGCATCTTCGAGGCCCCTTTGCGAGCTGTTGTGGGGTGGTCCGTAACCATCTGTTGCTCCTATCACCGCTCGAGGACCTTTGCGACTTCCTGGAGGAAGGCCTGCCGGGCCGCCGAGGGTTCTAACTCGGGGTAGAGATCGGCAAGACGGGTAACCGGCATGCTAGGGTAGCCGCACGGGTTGATCAAACGGAAGGGTGTTAGCTCGTTGGTAGCATTGAAGCTGACCCCGTGGTAGGTGCAGCCCCGCCGAATCCGGAGCCCGATCGCAGCGATTTTGGCGAGCTCTCCTTGCGGGCCCGTGGCCAGATAGACCCCAGGTGCCCCCTCAAGGCGCTGTCCTCGGAGCCGATAATCGGCCAGGAAGCCGATAATGGCCTTCTCCAAGAGGTAGATGTAGTACGGGATCCGCCACTTGCGAGGGCGCAGGTCGAGTAGTGGGTAGATGACCCATTGTCCGGGTCCATGGTAAGTGATTTGGCCTCCGCGATCGGTTTGAATGACGGGAATATCGCTCGCTTGCAACAGGTGCTCAAGGCGACCATTACGACCTTGAGTAAACACCGGGGGGTGCTCGACGAGCCAAAGTTCATCCGGGGTCGATGGGGTACGTGCTTCGGTAAAGCAGCGCATAGCTTCCCAGGTAGCGAGATAGGGTTGCTGCCCCAGATCCTGGATACGCAGGCTGCTACAAGCCATAGGGTGCCCTTGGCGGTTACGCTCGCTTTGGACTGCTTGCCCTCGCTGGCAGTTCTTCTCCATACGTTGATTGATCAGGGGGTGTTCAGAGCGACTGGATACATTGCCTATAGGCATCGAGTGCTCGGTGGAAGAGGGGACCAGGCTGGCCTTCGCCGACCGGCCGGTCATCGAGCCAGGTTACTGGAAGGATGCCTCGAGTGCTGGAAGTTGCCCAGATCTCAGTGGCCTGTTCAAGATCCTCGTAGGTGATCGGTGCACTGTGGAGCGGCAACCCCTGTTGGGCCCCGATCTCTAAGAGGAGGTTTCGGGTTATCCCAGAGAGGAGGCGAGGGCCGTCGGGTGGCGTACGTGCCACCCCTTCGACTACAGCGAAGATATTCGAGGCCGCTCCCTCGACTGCTTGCCCTGCATGGATCAGCAACGCCTCGTGGGCACCTGCATCTTGAGCCCGCTGGCGCATCATGACATTCGGCAGCAGGGCAATGGACTTGATGTCGCAACGGGCCCACCGGATATCCTCTACAGTGATCGCAGTGATCCCTTGCTGGAGCCAGGTCTCCGGCACCGGTTCTATTGGACTGACCGTCATCACGATTGTGGGATTGGGCTCGTGGGGAAAGAGATGGTTCCTTGGCGCCTCCCCCCGAGTGACCTGGATATATAATTGGCAGTCCCCGACGCTGTTGCGGTCTAGCAGTTCTTGGGCAATCTGGGCGAATTTGGTCTGATCGATCGGCGGTGATACCTGGATCTCCTTGAGGGATCGTTCGAGGCGTTCGAGGTGGGACCCGAGGCGTAAGGGGATTCCGGAATAGACCGGAATGACCTCATAGACCCCGTCAGCAAACTGGAAGCCTCGGTCCAGGATCGACACCCTCGCGTCAGCGAGGGGGAGAAATGCACCGTTCAAATAGACTATGGAATGCGGAGCACTCAATAAATTACCCCATTTACTTTGATCCGAATGGCATCGATGAGTTGACCCAACCAACTCCCTTCCGGGACCCTCTGCAGCGCAATTAGTGACCGCTCGGCCAA
>CAYUWI010000086.1:0-6268 GCA_964448275.1 uncultured Gammaproteobacteria bacterium
CTCTCCCCGGAGCTTACCCCTGAACGGCTGGGGGTTGTGATCGAGGCGCTCCATGCCGAAGGGCAGATCATCCAAACGGTCCGGACCCTTTCAGAGACCTTTCAGGCAGTGGATATGCGGCTCTGCGGTGCACCCGGAGAGCCTGCTGCCCTGACCCAAAGGCTACTCCCGACCGCAGAGGAGGCCCATCTTGATTTCGCCATCCAGCCCCTACGCCAACACGGTTGGCAGGGGGGGTGGCTCGTGATGGATATGGACTCCACCTTCCTCAGCGTCGAGTGTATCGATGAGCTCGCTGCCCATGCTGGCCTCAGCGATGAGATCGCCAAGATCACCGCACAGGCAATGCGGGGGGAGCTCGACTTTCGGGACAGCCTGATCGCACGGACACAGAGGCTCAAAGGGGTGGCTCAGGGGGTGCTGGAGGCCGTCTACCAAGAGCGGGTTCGCCTCAATCCCGGTGCCCGGCGCTTGATCCCGACCCTCCACGGCCTTGGCATGCGATTCGCTTTGGTCTCCGGGGGCTTTACCTATTATACCCGGCGCCTGGAGGCAGAATTCGGCATCGACCATAGCGTGGCCAATGAGCTCGAGATCGAGGATGGCTACTTGACAGGGCGTATCCTGGGGGAGATTGTCGATGGGGAGGTCAAGGCGGCGACCGTCCGTTGGCTCCGTGAGCGTGACGGATTGGAACGGGACCAGCTGATCGCCGTGGGAGATGGGGCCAATGACCTCCCCATGCTCCGCGAGGCAGGTATGGGGATCGCCTACCATGCCAAGGCCAAAGTGCGAGAGAGGGTCCCCTACCAATTGAGGTTCAGCCCCTTGGATGGGCTCCTCTACTTCCTCGGCCTCAGCGATGCCGAGATTACGCGTCTCGAAAGTCTTGGGGAGACTACAGGATGAGTTCCCGGACTTCGAGGATCCCTTCCTCTTGGCTGAGCTGCTTGAGCGCTTCCTTCGGTATGGCCTGATCGATACTAATAAAGGAGATGGCCTTCTGATGGGGTGCCTCACGGCCGAGCTGGAACCCGGCGATGTTGACCCCAGCGCTCCCAAGACAGCTACCGATGCGGCCGATCAGGCCAGGTTGGTCCCGGTTCACCATATACAGCAGTCGGCCATCGGGGACTACCTCCAGCTCAATCCCGTTCATCTCAACCACCCGTGGGGTGCCATGGACCAAGGTCCCATCGATCTCCCAGGTGCGCTGCTCGGTCAATAGGCGAATCCGGAGACGACTGACAAACTCTTCGTCGATCTTGCGCGTACTCTCAGTGACCTTGATCTGGCGTTGCTCGGCGAGCAGCGGGGCGTTAACCAGATTGATCACATCCGGCAGGATCGGATCCAGCAACCCCTTGAGGATCGTGGTGGTGATCGGACGGGAGTTGTACCCCGCGATCTCCCCCGCATACTCGATCTCGACCTTCCTTAATCCGCCTTCAGCGAGCTGACCGAGGATGGAGCCGAGTCGTTCGCCAAGGTTTAAGTAGGGCTGCAGCAGCTCGCCCTCCTCTGGGCTAATCGAGGGGAAGTTCACCGCATTCTGGATGATGCCGTGCTGCAGATAGTCAGCGATCTGTTCGGCCACCTGGACCGCTACATTGATCTGCGCTTCTTCTGTGGAGGCCCCCAAGTGGGGGGTGCAGATGAAGTTCTCATGGCGTAGCAGGGGGTGGTCCCGGACAGGCTCCTCTTCGAAGACATCCAGGCCAGCCACTCGGACCTTCCCGGCTTCCAAGGCCCGGTCGAGGGCCGCTTCATCGACGACCCCGCCACGTGAGGCATTCACGATGATGACCCCCTCCTTCATCTTGGAAAAGGCCTCTTCGTTAATGAGGTGCTTGGTGGTTGAGGTCATCGGCGTGTGGAGGGTGATGAAATCGGCCTGCCTGTAGAGCTCATCGAGACCGACCAATTCTGTCCCGAGGTCCTCAGCCCGGTCTCTGGAGATGTAGGGGTCATAGGCGATAACCCGCATCTTGAGGCCGCGCGCACGCTCGATCACTAGCGAGCCGATATTGCCGATCCCGATGACCCCTAGGGTCTTTTGGTAGAGCTCGACCCCGATAAATCGGCTCTTTTCCCACTTGCCCGCTTTCATCGAGGCTGTGCCCTGGGGAACATTACGAGCCGCAGCCATCATCAGGGAGAGGGCGTGCTCAGCGGTGGTCACCGTATTCCCGAATGGGGTGTTCATGACGACGATGCCCCGCTGGGTGGCACTGGGGACATCCACATTATCCACCCCAATGCCGGCCCGGCCGATCACCTTCAAGTTCGACGCGGCCTCGAGGAGCTCTTCAGTTACCTTCGTTGAAGAACGAACCGCGAGCCCATCGTAGGCCCCAATAATCTCGTGGAGCTCCTCTTTGGATAGGTTAGGCCGGTAATCGGCCTCATGGCCGTACTCCTCCAGTACGGCCTGGGCCTTCGGGGACATCTCGTCGCTGATTAGCACCTTTGCCATCGATACGTCCTCTGTCCGTCTAAGAATCAACGAATCAAGCTGCTAAAGGGTGCCGGTGTGCTGTATGGTACACCGATCCACTCTAGCCTCTTCTCTAGTCATGGGGATTGTTGGCACCGGCTTGGACCTCCCTTGAGGTCCAGGGAGCGGGAATGCACTCTTGTGCCCTCGGGCGGCGACGAGCGCCTTGGACACCGGATAGACCGGATTATAGTAAACACTAAAATTTTATTATAACAGATCTTAGTAGATGGGTCGGCCTCATGCGAGGGGCAGTTTCAGTCTGAATCCAACTCCTTGCCAGTGGCGTAGAAAGTGTACGAGCCTCGATGTAAGCCTGGGGGTAATGGGAAGACATCAACAGGAGACTGTATGAAACAACTCACGAGGAATATGTCCCTATCTTGGAGCCGATTCAAATTCATGGGGATATTGGCCCTGACTCTAGGGCTAGTGGTCAACGGTTGTACCTCCAGTACAGCTGGACCGGGGGCATCCCGGCAAGGCCAGATGGGCAATGCTGAAGGGGGTGGGCACGGGATGTCCGGGTCCCCTCAGGCGCACGCCGCTTCCAAAGAGAAGATGGTTCAAGAACTCCAAAAGTTAGCGCCCTACCGGGGCTATCTCAAGGCCCATCAGGATGTGCAACGCCCCCTCGGCCTACTCGGTGGGCCGATTAAGGTCTCTGTACGCCAGGAGAGCGGTGGGGTTCACGTGGCCTTCCCCGATAACCGCAAGCTCGATCCCAATGTATTCGGTAATCCAAAGTGGCCGCGCGCCTTCGGTGGAACCCCAGGGATCAATGGGGTTCCACCAATGCAACGCGGGGTCCAAGGGGGTAAGTATACCGAATTAAAGAAGAAGACCCCCTTTGGGGATAAGCACGTGGTCATGGGGCAGGGTCGGCTTGAGATCCAAGCCACCGACGCGACCGCGACAGACGCCGCCACGACCGAGGACTCGCTCCAGATGGAGGCAAGCTGGCATGACAAGGCCGGCAATGAGTACAGCGTCCGGTGCTGCAAGATGCTCGCGACCCATGGGGTCGAGTTCCCGACCTTCGGCGGGGTGATGACCAACCACATCCTCCACGGTTCAAGCCGGATCGGGACGGCCCTGATGCCAACTGAGTACACCTATCTGGCGTTTTGGGGCTTCGGTGCGGTCCTGAAAAATGGAGAGGTCATCGACGGCAAGCGGCTCGTCCACGGCATGCTCACCGAATATGTCCGCAAGAGCGGCTATGAGCTTGCCATGGATGAAGAGGTTACCCCGACCCGCCGCCACTTCCACCTGATGGTGCCACCGATGGAGCCTGTCATGGACAAAGGCGTCTTTCGGCATAACGATGTCCACACCGGCTTCAGCCTGCCCAATGGGATGGAGTTGCCCTTCTGGCATGTGATGTTCGGTAACCTCGAAATCAGCTCTCAGCGGGGTTGACCATGTTCCAGTCATCGAGACGACTGATTCGGGTGGGTCAGGCTGTCCGACTCCCGTTGGGGGTGCTATTGGGGCTGCTGGCCCTTGGGCTTGGGACGACCCATATGGCCTGGGCAGCCGGCAAGCCCCCAATAGTGCAGCTCACGGATCAACTCACCTTCGCGCCCGAAAGCGTGACAATTGCCCCGGGCGAGACGGTCGTTTGGAAGAACACCTCCGTGTTGGTGCATACGGTCACCGCCGATCCGGCCAAAGCGGGTGATCCCGCCCATGTGCGCCTGCCCGCGGGGGTGGAGCCCTTCGACTCCGGCAAACTCAAACCGGGTGAGTCTTTCCGGCGCACCTTCGAGGTCGCGGGGACTTACCGCTACTTCTGTATCCCCCACGAGGGGGCCGAGATGGTCGGTCGGGTGGTTGTCAAGCCACGCTAGTTCAACCCGACGAACGGTCGGTATGAATCCCCTTTGCTCCGAGTACACTGTCTCTCGGGGCAAAGGGGAATCACCCCTTCTGCGTAGACTAGGAGGAGAAAAATGGCCAACCAGGTCGCAATCGTCGTCTTGGCAGATACCGAGACCTTGGGTGATCTGGGGCGTGTGGTGAATGCCTTGGAGACGGTCAAGGAGTTCCAAGAAGCCGGCGATGTGGTCCAGTTGATCTTCGACGGCGCCGGGACCAAGTGGCTCGCTCGCCTCACCCAAGCGACCCATTCCTACAGGGAGCTCTTCCAGGCAGTCAAAGTCAAAGGGGCGATAACCGGCGCCTGCGAGTATTGCGCTGATGCCTTCGGGGTCACGGAGTCCGTCAAGGCCGCTGGGGTGCCATTGCTTGGGGAGTACGATCGGCATCCCAGCTTGCGTAAGCTTGTCACAGAGGGCTACCAGGTAATCACCTTTTGAGAAGGATCCTGATATGGGCTCCAGACTAACTCGGCAATTTGGCCTTATGTTGATGGGCTTGAACATCAGCGACAAGCTGTTTAAGCTGCTTGTAGCGAAAGGGGGTTGGCCCTGGCATAAGGGTGGTGAGCCAGAAACCCTTCTGACCAGGATGAAACACATTTATCAAGTCTGATGGGTCTTTATATCCCCTGCGTTGTTCGCAAATGCCGAGGCGTAACTTGAACCAACACTCTTGGACCTAGGGAGCTCCCACTTGCCGTGGAAGTGAGCCCCGACGGGGGTTCCGGAAGCGGTAATGGAGCGCCCACCTGAAAGGCAGGGTTCAAATACGCGGCAAAGCGGCAAACGCGGGGGATCTTTTATTCTTGAGATGATTGAGCCGGATTTGCCCACTACCTCCAGGGTGACCGACGACACCTTTTCCCAAGGCAAGTCTGTAGGCCTCTTCGTTTGATCCTCACCTTGGTACGATAAAGCCAGTCAAATCCAAGCGAGTTGCTTTCCCCCAGTCCTAGCAGGTCTGGGAGGAGGTGGGAATCGGTATGAATATCCTGTTTGTCGGGGATATATTTGGTAAACCGGGGCGCCGAATCTATCTGGAGCGCATTGGCGATCTCAAACAGCGTTGGGAGGCCGATCTCGTCCTGGTGAACGCCGAAAACGCAGCTGGGGGTTTCGGGATCACCGAAATCACCGCCGAGGAGCTTCTCACCCATCAGGCGGATGTCCTGACTTCCGGTAATCACATCTGGGACAAGAAGGAAGCCCTAGCCTATATTACTCGTCAGCCGCGCTTGCTCCGACCCCATAACTATCCGGCCACCGTCCCCGGACGCGGGTGGACCGTGGTGCGCGCCCGAAATGGCGAGCTCGTCGGGGTTATGAATCTAATGGGCCGGGTCTTCATGGAGCCCCTGAACTGCCCCTTCCAGGCTGCCGACCGGTTACTGGAGGAGAAGCCCGTGGAGGTGCAGACGGTGATACTGGATATGCACGGTGAGGCCACCAGTGAAAAGATCGCCATGGGGTGGTATCTAGCTGGAAAGGTCTCTGCTGTTGTCGGGACCCACACCCATGTACCGACTGCCGATGAGCGGATTCTCGAGGGGTATACAGGCTTTATCTCCGATGTCGGAATGACCGGGACCTATGATTCTGTGATCGGGATCAAGAAGGAAAGCGCCTTGAAGCGGATGGTCCACAAGCTGCCAGAGCGTTTCGAGGCCGCGACCGGACCGGCGAGCCTGTGTGCCGTGCTGCTCCAGATCGATGAGCAGACTGGGGCTTGCCAGAGGATTCGCCGGATCCAGGTCAGTGAAGAGTGATTCCGATGGGTTGCTGACAATCGCTGCGTAATAAGCTACCCTAATTATCAAGCGCGATTAGCTCAGCCGGATAGAGCGTCGGCCTCCGGAGCCGAAGGTCGCAGGTTCGAGTCCTGCATCGC
>CAYUWI010000087.1:0-6237 GCA_964448275.1 uncultured Gammaproteobacteria bacterium
GGGTTACCCTCAATGGGGAGGTAGCGACCCTCGGGGCGTGTGCCCAAGACAGCGACCGGATCGCTGTGGATGGCCAACCCGTGAGCGGGCTGGGATGCTCTCCGCAACGACGGGTTCTCCTCTATCATAAGCCTGCGGGAGAGCTGTGCACCCGCTCTGACCCCCAAGGCCGACGCACCCTCTTCGACCGCCTCCCTTCTCCGCCCCAAGGGCGCTGGATCCCGATCGGGCGGCTCGATTGCAATACGACGGGCCTGATACTCCTCACGACTGACGGTGAACTCGCCCACGCCCTGATGCATCCCAGTCGCAGGATCCCACGAAAGTACTACGTCCGCCTCCGGGGAAATCCCCCACAATCAGTTCTGACACAACTCCAACAGGGGATCGAACTAGCAGATGGCTGGACCCATCTGACCGCTGTCCGACGGGGTCACAGCTCAGGGGGGCATAGTGCCCTCTATGTTACCCTTGAGTCGGGACGTAACCGTGAAGTGCGGCGCCTCTTCGAGGCGGTCGGCTACCCTGTCAGCCGCATGCTTCGAATCTGTTTCGGGCCCATTGGATTGCCCCGTGAGCTAAAGCCCGGGATGAGTCGAGAACTCTCGGAGACTGAGATCACCCTGTGTGAGCAGGCCGCAGGACTGACACAGGACAGACGGAGATGGCGGAACGCGACCTCGGAACCGCACAGAGACCGTTCGAACTGAGCTTCGCAGCCATCTATGAATACCTACTGGCTGCCTTCGGGCCACAGCACTGGTGGCCAGCCGATACAGCGTTTGAGGTAGCTGTGGGGGCAGTATTAACCCAGAATACCGCCTGGCTCAACGTGGAACGGGCAATCCAGGGGCTGGCTGAGCAGGATCTGCTCAGTCCACGCGCCATCGTTGATGCCGACCTCTCAACCCTCACTGAGGCCATCCGACCCACCGGCTACTTCAATGTGAAGGCTCACCGATTGAAGGCCCTATGCACCTTCCTGCTAGAGAGCTGCAACGGGGCAATTGAGCACCTCGCAGAAGAGGCCAGGAAACCGGAGCATTTACGGCAACGGCTACTTGCGATCCATGGGGTCGGGGAGGAGACCGCCGACTCTATCCTCCTATATGCCCTAGGAATCCCGGTCTTTGTCGTCGATGCCTACACACGGCGGATCTTTGAGCGCCTCCAACTCCTCGAGCCTGGACTCTCCTACGCGGCCATCCAGGACCGCTTTACAGCCGCCTTACCCCGACAACGGCAGCTCTACAACGAGTTCCACGCCTTAATCGTGGCCTTGGGGAAAGACTATTGCAAGCCCCGCCCGCGGTGCCCCCATTGCCCTTTGGTAGGCCTCTGCCCCTATCCAGACTCCACCTTCTGGCATCGTGAGATCTAGCCTGACTCCTTCCCGACCTGTACCCGAGCGTCTAAGGCTATACACCCTTGACCCTCATCGAAGAGGAGGAGCGGGTTGATCTCGATCGAGAGGACCTCGGGGAGGTCCTCGACCAGGGCTGAGAGTCGCAGCAGGACCTCCTTGAGCGCCTCGAGGTCCCGAGGGGGGTGGCCCCGCCACCCGGTAAGCAGTGGCAGGCTCTGCAATTGGTGGAGCATCTTCTCGGGATCGGCATCGGTCAGCGGGTTCAAGGAGAAGGCCACATCCTTCATGACCTCGACCGCAATCCCCCCAAGGCCTGTCATGATAAGTGGTCCAAACTCTGGATCCTGGGTCATCCCGGCGATCATCTCCTGGCCTCCAGTGAACATCCGCTGGAGGACTACGCCCTCCATCTTGTCCACCTCATCCGCTGCCTCCAGATCCCGGACTATCTTGTGGTAGGCATCGCGGACCTCCTCCTCTGAGCTCAGATGGAGCGCGACACCCCCTACTTCGCTCTTGTGGACAAGCCTCGAGGAGCGGACCTTCAAGGCCACGGGGAAACCGAGCCGCTGTGCAACCTGGGCTGCCTGATCGGCCGAAGTGGCGACCCTTGTCTCGGCGACCGGGATCCCGTACATCCGGAGCAGCTCGATTGCATCTTCCTGGCTGAGCCAGGTCGCCTGCCCGGTTGCCTCGATCGCGAGATAGTGTCTCACCTGGTCCGCTAGCCCCTCCTCGACGAGCTTGGGGACTCGCCCTTCCGGTTCATTCCGATACTGGCTGTAGCCCCAGGCCCGAGCCGACGCCGCAACGGCATCCTCAGGGAAGATAAAGGACGGGATCCGTTGTTCGGGACCGAGGGTCAGCTCGTTCGGGGCACCGCGGGACATCATGAAGCAGGCCACGACCGGCTTGTCTTGGTCGCTCCCGACCGCTTCACGGACGGCCTTGGCAATCTCCTCCGGACGGGTGACCAAAGGTGGGATATAGATGAGGATAACAGCATCGACATCCGGATCACTCAAGACGAAGGAGAGTGCCCGACGGAAGTGCTCCGAGGTGGCTGAGGCCACCATATCGACAGGATTGCCTACGCTGGCCTCGGGCAGCAGGGACTCCCGGAGTCTCTTCTGGATCGCCTGCGACAGCTTCTCCACCCGGAGACCCCATTGTGCACACGCATCAGCCGCCAAGATCCCGGGCCCCCCGGCATTGGTCACGATCGCCACACGCTCGCCTTTGGGGAAGGGTTGATAGGCAAGTACCTGGGCCACACCGAAGAGCTCTTCAATGGTGCTCACCCGAACGATCCCTGCGCGTCGACACAGCGCATCGACCGCCACATCGGCAGCTGCCAACGCCCCTGTATGGGAAGTAGCTGCTTGGGCACCAGCAACCGAACGTCCCCCCTTCAAGGCCACGATAGGCTTGGTGCGTGCAACTCGCCGTGCAATACGGCCAAATTTACGGGGATTACCGAACGACTCCAGGTACAGGAGGATGACCGCTGTATGCTCATTATCCGCCCAGAACTCCAGGAGATCGTTCGAGGAGATATCGACTCGGTTGCCGATACTGACGAACTGGGCGATACCTAGGCCAATGCCCTTGGCATGGTCGAGCAACGCCAGCCCCAAGGCCCCGCTCTGGGAACCGATGCTTACCTGGCCCGATGGCGGCCAGTGCGGAGCGAAGGAGGCGTTCATGTTCACCGACTGGTCGGTATTGAGGAGACCTAGGCAGTTCGGGCCAATCAAACGCATCCCATAGCCGAAGATCGTCTCACGCAGGGCCTTCTCCCGCTCTTTACCCCGTTCATCGGTCTCACCGAAACCGGCCGAGATAACTATCAATCCCCAGATCCCCTTCTGGGCACACTGTTCAACCACTTCCAGGACCTTGGCTGCCGGAACAGCGACCACCGCAAGATCGACCTCGCCAGGGATATCCTGCACCGAGTCGTAGGCGAATACCCCACCGACTGCCGGTACCTGGGGGTTCACAGGATAGATGACTCCGGTGAACTCCCCCAACAGATTACGAAAGACGGTCCCTCCGATCTTGCCCGAATCGCGGGAGGCACCGATCACTGCGATCGATCGCGGATACAGGAGGTGCCGTACCCCGGCGGAACGGGCGACATGCTCCCGCTGCGCCTGGTATTCGATGAACTCCTTACTCTGCTCCAAATCGATGGTGTAGTAGTACATGCCCCTCTCGAGCCGCTTTGTGGTATGGAGACCACTCTCATCGAGGACCTCCTGCATCGCGGTATTCTCAGGGAGTACTTGGGCGATAAACCACCGGAAGTCGAAGCGCCTTGCGACAGTAGCCAACTGCTCAAGGAGGGCGGTACCAACCCCTCTGAACTGCACCCGATCCTCGACAACGAACGCCACCTCAGCGGTCCGCTCCTTCTCCTCAGGGAGGCTCTCCCAACGGGCTACCGCCACGATCTCTTCATTTTCCCCTGTGCCCACTGTCGCGACATAGGCGCAGCGCTCCGGCGGTTCAACCTCCGTCAAATAGGTCAGCTCCACCTCGGTAATACGCGCCTTTGCATATTGGAAGCGTAGATAGCGAGCACGTGGGCTCAGCCGGTAGAAACACCGCTCGAGGCGCTTCTTATCCTCGGGCCGGATCGAGCGTAGGCGCAAGCTCCGCCCATCACGCAGGATGACCTCAGCGGTGGGCAATTCCGATGTTGTCTGACTCATAGCGGCCATCACTCCTCCCCCAGGCTAAAGGGATAGGGGCTACGGAGCCTCTGGGGCACAGTGCACGCAAAGCAGCTCGACCCCAAGGAAGCGTTGCCGACCCTCTGACGTCACGACCCACGGTCGGTTTTGCCACGGTGGGTTGTGACGGACATGCCGGGTGTGCCCGCATTCGAGCTCGGCCACCCAATCACCAACCTCGTCACGGTGGAAGCCAACGATCCGGCGAGGTACCCCCTTAGCGCCCTTACTGTTCACTGTTCGACCCAATGCTTCCCCTTCGTCCTACACCTTGCTCAATCCTGATCCGGAGGGGTAGATCGATCGCTGCCACCATCTGCATCAATCAGTGCAATCACTGTACACCCCACCTGAGCCAGGCACTGTTGGAGGGTGGCGCCATCGAGGGGTTTGGCGAGCACGGCCTGGGCCCCGGCGACCCGGGCCTGGGCCGCGAGGGGGGTCTCGGGGTAGGCGGATAAGACGATACTGGGGCTGTGCCACCCTTGGGCGGCCAGCCGCTCGAGCAGGGTGGCCCCGCTCATCTGGGGCATCTGGAGATCGAGGAGGAGACAGCCGGCCGGCAGGCTCTGGTGCTCGGCGAGGAAGGCCTCGGGATCAGAGTAGGCGACCACGGGGTAGCCGAAGGCCTCGAGGAGGGCGGTCAGGCCGTCACGGACGCCGGGGTCGTCGTCGATGAGGTAGATGGGGGTCATGGGCCCTCCCTGCTCGGCAGTGGGACGGTTTCCCCTTATTGCAGACCTGTTCGGAGACCCCCGCATTGATTGGGGTCAAGGGGGTTTATTCTCTATCATCTTGTTGTTCCTCCGGAGCATTCCCATTCTTGTCCCACCCAGCCTTCTTGAATAGCCGACCGACTAGGGTCACTGGCACAGCGACGACCCCCCACAGGAGCAGCCACAGGCCAAGTGATGGCAAAAGGTGATCGCTCTGAATCCCTGTGGCGAATGCCCCTAACAGGCATAAAACAGACCACAACACGAGCATAAACTTGGCTAACCCGGGCATACCCCCTCTCTGTCTACTTGGGCACCGCCCAAGCCGTCGATACCCCCAAACGCCAGGACGAAATTGGGCTTCTGGGGATGGCCGTTCCATTCCGAGCCATCTCTAGCCCCTCGGATCTCTAGGTTGTATCCTTGTCTTAACCTTGAATCAATCAGGGCGCCCTCTATTGATCTACTGCAGGTTTTCGACCCATGCCTAGAACCTCTCGTATCCAGTGGGAATCAACGCTTACCTGCCCGGATTGTGGGTCGGTGGTGCGGGAGTCGATGCCGGCTGATGTGTGCCAGTTCCTTTACAAGTCCCAGAGCTGTGGGCGCATCATTCGACCGAAGGCGGGGGATTGCTGCGTATTTTGCTCCTACGGCGATGTCCCTTGCCCGTCCGTACAGCAGCAGGCCATAGATGATCTATAGATTGGCCTAGAAGGGACTCAGGGAGAAGAGGGGGCGGGCGCGATATAATCTCGGCTCCTCACTGCTCAGCCCCCCCATCCCCCTTTTTCCGCCAGTGGTGCGTCAGCAGAACAGCGAGGGCACAGGAGGCCATCCGCGCGAGGGTGCTATCCGTGGTGCGTGTCGTCAGGACCAGGGGCACGCGCCCCCCCAGGACGAGATCGGCACACTGGGCATCGGCTGTGTATTCGAGCTGCGTAGCCATCATGCTACCGGCCTCCAGATCCGGGACCACCAGGATATCGGCCTGACCCGCTACGGGGGAGAGGATCCCTTTGGCTTGGGCAGCCTCCTCAGAGATCGCATCACCGAAGGTCAGCGGCCCATCCAACGCCGCTCCTTTGATCTGCCCCCGTTCGGCCATCTTACATAATGCAGCTGCCTCGACGGTGGACTGGATCTTGGGGTAGACCGTCTCCATCGCGGAGAGGAGCGCGACCATGGGCTTCTCAACACCGAGGGCATGGAGGAGCCCGATGGCATTCTGGACAATATCTTGCTTGTCCTCGAGATTCGGGTAGATATTGATCGCGGCATCAGTGAGGAATAAGGGCCGCGCGTAGTTGGGCACATCCATGGCGAAGACGTGGCTAAAACGGCGTTCGGTCCTTAAGCCCACCTGCCAATCGGTCACCGCATCCATCAATTCGTCGAAGGAGAGTCTCCCCTGCAT